>CAMLLD010000005.1 GCA_946480785.1 uncultured Blastocatellia bacterium
CTCGAGCGGCCTGATGCGGGCAGTGTTTTGCTCGGTGCTGAAGACCTGACGAAACTGCCGATGTATCTGCGCGCGCGTCTCGGCATCGGCTACTTGCCGCAGGAACCATCGGTGTTTCGCAAGATGACGGCCGCGCAAAATATTCTCGCGGTGCTCGAGACTGTCGGCCTGCGACGGCGCGAACAGTTGAAGCGTCTGGAAGAGTTGCTGGAAGAGTTCGGCATCGGTCACGTGCGCAACACGCGCGGTGACGCTCTGTCAGGTGGCGAACGCAGGCGGACCGAAATCGCGCGCGCACTCGCGACCGAGCCGCAGTATATCTTGCTAGACGAGCCCTTCGCGGGCATCGACCCGAAAGCCGTCGACGACATTCAAAATGTAATACTCTACCTGCGCGATCGCGGCATCGGGATCTTGATTACTGATCACAACGTCAGAGAGACACTCGGGGTCACGGACCGGGCCTACATCATGGCCGAGGGACGCATTTTCAGATCGGGCCAGCCGCAGGATCTGACCGACGATGCCGAGGTCCGCCGCCTCTATCTGGGCGAGAAATTCCGCATGTAAGCGACTGTTTAGATTCTCGTGTAAAGTTTGTGCTGTTTCTGCTGCTTTGAGCGAAGCATCTGCCACAGTTGCCGCTAATCGGTTATAATCTCCGCCGAACCCAAATGTCACTCAAGTTAACCACCAGTCTTTCCCAGCGCCTCGTACTGACGCCGCAGTTGCGCCAGCGCATCGAGATGTTGCAGATGACGTCGCTCGAATTAACCGATCTCATTCAGCAACAGTTGCTCGAAAATCCGGTGCTGGAAGAAGTGCCGAGCCAGGAAGAAGTCCGCGAGATCGCCGAGAAGGTGCTCGATCATTTAGCCAGCGCCGATTCGGCAAATTCGTTTGAAGAGCCGGGTGGTGAAGGTGAAGCGCCGGCAGTCTCAACCAACGGTTCCAGCGGCGATGCGGAAGTGGTTACGAGTCTCGCGCACACGGATGGTGAAGGTGGTGAAACAGTCGCCGCGGGCGAACATGCGGATGATGCCGTAAGCGAAGACGGCGGCACTGGCGAAGAACAGCGCGATGCGTTTGAAGAGATCGATTTCGGACGTGAGTTTCAGGACTATCTCGATCCCGGTTACAAGACGCAGGAGATCGAGTACAAGGAAGATGCGCCGACTTTCGAACAGTTCCTGACTCGCCCGCCTTCCCTCGCCGAACATCTCGAATGGCAACTTCATATGACGACGGTCGAGCCTGAAGTTCTCGAAGCGGCCATCGCCGTGATCGGAAATCTGGACGCAGACGGCCGTGTGCATGCGACTAACGAAGAGATCGCCGGCATGCAGAAGTGTCCGGAAGAGATCGTCGAGAAGGCGCGGCAAACCGTGATGCGGCTCGATCCCGTTGGCTGCGGCGCGCGCGACGTGAAGGAATGTTTGCTGGTGCAACTTGAAGTGCGCGGCGAAAGCGATCGTCTGGCGGCGCGTCTGATCACCGATCACTTCGCTGATTTGCAACAGCATCGTCTGCCGCATCTCTCGAAACAGATCGGCATCGACGTCGAGACGTTGCTGGAAGAGTTGCAGTTTATCCGCACGCTCGATCCGTATCCGGGGCGGCGCTACTCGTCAGACGAACCGATACTCATCAGTCCCGAGATCTACATCGAGAAGCTCGACGAAAACGACGATGAGTATGTGATCTACTTCGCCGACGACGGCAGTCCGCGTTTGCGCGTGAGTGCGCAGTACCAGCAGATGCTCAGCCAGGGCGTGAGCAACGAAACGAAGAGTTTCATTCGCGAGAAGATGCGCTCCGCGGTGGACCTGCTGCGCAACATCGAGCATCGCCGGCAGACGATTTATAAAGTCGTGGAGTCGATCGTGCGGCGGCAAAAAGATTTTCTCGATCACGGCGTGCAGCACATCAAGCCGATGATGTTGAAAGACATTGCGGAAGACATCGGCATGCACTTGTCGACCGTGTCGCGCGTCGTGAATCGCAAGTACGCGCACACGCCGCAGGGCGTGATCGAATTGCGCCGGTTCTTCACTGAAGGCATGTTGAACGAAGACGGTGAAGAGGTCTCGACGCGCATTATCAAGTTGCAGATCAAGAAACTTATTGAAGAGGAAGATTCGCGCAATCCCATCACCGACGATCAGGTGGTGAAGATTCTGGCAAAGGATGGCATAAAGTTATCGCGCCGCACCGTTGCGAAGTATCGCGACCAGATGTCGATCCCCGGTTCGCGCGAACGTCGCGCCGTCGTTTAAGCCCCTCGAGACGACGCGCTAATCAAGGTTTAGTAATTAATTACTGTTGCGTCGAGCCCGGCTTCCTTTCGCTGTCGGCTGATGCATTGATCTCTTTTCAATAGTTCGAGGAGGCAGCGGATGAAATTTGAATACACTGGACGTCATGTCGAGGTCTCGCCCGCGATCCGGCGTCACGTTGAAGATCACTTCAAGAAGTTGGACCACATTTTCAACGGCGATACGACGTTGAGCACTCACGTAATCATCGACGTCGAGAAGAACCGCCAGATCGGCGAGATCATCGTCAACTGGCGCGACCACACTTTGACCGCCACCGACACCAACGCCGACATGTACATGGCGTTGACGCGCGCGATGGCGAAGATCGAAAAGCAGGCGCTCAAACTCAAGAAGAAGATCATCGATCGCAAACAGGGCGCGAGGTCGACAGCGAGTGTAGCGCCTGAGCCTGACGGCGTTGTCGAAGCGACGCCGCGTGAACCGCGCATCATTCCCGCGCGGCGTTATGTTGTGAAACCGATGACCGCGGAAGAGGCATCGATACGCCTTTCGGAGGAGCAGAACCAGTTTTTGCTGTTCCGCGATGCAGACACACAGCGGCTCGGCGTGATATACAAGCGGAAGGACGGTAATTACGGGCTCATCGAGCCGTGACAGAGACTTCATCAACCAAAGACAGCTTTCCCGATATCGTGATCATCACCGGCTTGAGCGGGTCGGGGATGTCGTCGGCCACCAACGCTTTTCAGGATCTGGGATATTTCTGCGTCGACAACCTGCCGGTAACGATGCTGCCGACTTTCGGCCGGCTCGTTTCCAGCGACGACGAGGAAAAAGGGATTCGTCGGGCCGCGCTCGTCATTGACATTCGCGAAGGTGAGTTTCTCGCCGACTTCGAAAAGCAACTCGAAGCTTTGCGCGCTTCGGGCCTCAACGTCACCGTTCTCTTCTTCGAAGCTTCCGACGACGTTCTTCAATATCGCTTCAGCGAGACACGCCGGCCGCATCCCGCAGAAAAAGGCCAGGGACTACTCGCTGCGATCGGCGCCGAGCGCCAGGCGATGTCGAGTATTCGCGCGCATGCCGATCAGATCATCGACACTTCCGATCACACTGTGCACACGTTGCGCAGTTTCCTGTTGCAACGGTTCAGTCCGGACCGGCGGGGAGCGCCGATGCGTGTGGAGCTGCGGAGCTTCGGGCACAAGTATGGCAACCCCGGCGATCTGGAGTTATTGTTTGACGTGCGGCATCTGCCGAACCCGCACTTCGTGCCGGAATTGAGAAGACTGTCGGGCCACGACAGCCGCGTCGTGAAGTATCTGCGCGCGCAACCGGAAGTGCAGGAGACGTTGAAACGGTTCACGGATCTGCTGTCGTATCTTCTGCCGCTTTACCAACGGGAAGGGAAGTCGTACGTGACGGTGGGTATCGGTTGCACCGGCGGACGGCATCGTTCGGTAATGGTCGCGAACGCGCTGGCCCGCGCGCTGCGAGGCAGCGGCTTCGACGCGCACTCGTCGCATCGCGACGTGCGCAAAGCCAATCGATCGCGTTCGCGAACGGAGTGAGAAGCGATGAGTACACCGTCTGTTGAAGCGAAGAGAGTTGCCGGCGTGATCGTGACGCACGGGCAGCTCGCGAGCGAGTTGCTCGCGGCCGCGGAGATGATCATTGGACCAATCTCGCACATCGCCGCTGTTTCGATTGGCTGGCACGACGACGTCGACGCCGCGCGCGACGAAGTGCAGCGCGCGATCACGCGCGTTTCGCAGGGCGGCGGCGTGCTGTTGCTGACGGACATGTTCGGCGGCACGCCCACAAACATCGCGTCGATGTTTCTCGAAGAAGGCGTGATCGAGGTCGTGACCGGCGTCAACCTGCCGATGGTGATCAAGCTCGCCACTTCAACCGCCGACGATCCCCTGCCCGAGATCGCGCGCAAAATCTGCGACCAGGGCCGCCAGGGAATCTATCTCGCCGGCGCGCTGCTCGCGCCGCCCACGAAGTCCGGAGCTGACTGAAAGTGGCTGAAAGCACAGTCGAGGTAACCAGCCGTCTCGGTCTCCACGCTCGCGCCGCCGCCAATCTTGTCCGCGTGGCCGGCAGATTCAGAAGCAAACTCACGTTGCAACGGCCCGAAGGCGGTCTCGAAGCAGACGCCAAATCGATTCTCGACATTCTGAGTTTGGCCGCGAGTCACGGCACGGCTTTGAAGCTCGTGGCGATCGGCGACGACGAGAACGAAGCGCTCGCAGCGGTCGTTGGTCTGTTCTCACGCGCGTTCGATGAAAACGAAAAGGCCGAGCCGCAGCGTCAGCTCACCGTGCGCCACGAGCTGCGTTCTCAGGGTCTTGGTGTTTCTGACGGCATCGTAATGGGCCGCGTGTTGCGCTTGCAGAAGGGCGCACGTGATGTTTATCGCGCGGAGATCGAGGATCTCGAACACGAGCGACGCCGCTTTCGCGCGGCAGTGCGGCTGTCGCGGCGTCAGCTCGACGCCATCAAGCAACGCGCGGAAAAGGAACTCGGCCGCGGTCACGCCTACATCTTCGACGCGCACCTGCTGTTTCTCGAAGACGCGAAACTCACGCGTGACGTCGAAGACTTCATCGTCAACGAACGCTCGAACGCCGAGTGGGCCACGAAAGTCGTCGGCGATCGACTGCTCTCGATCTACGCGCAGATGAATGATGAGTATCTGCGCGAGCGCGGCTCGGACATCGAAGACGTGATTCAGCGACTGCTCGCAAACCTGACGGGCGAGGGTTTGAAGTATCCGAACCTTTCGGAAGACGCCGTGATCGTCGCGCCGGATTTGTTGCCGTCGACAGTCGCCGAACTCGATCGCAACCACGTCAAAGCGATCGCCACCGATTCAGGCGGTTGGACTTCACACATGGCCATCATCGCGCGCGGCCTCGGCCTGACGGCCGTCGTCGGGCTACGTGATTTTTATCAACGCACGCGCACGGGCGATCGCATCATCGTCGACGCACGCCAGGGCGAAGTGATTTTGCACCCGTCCGCGGAGACGATCGCCCAATATGACTTCAACCTCACGCCGCGGCGTGAGGTTGAAGGAAGCGCTTTTGAGACTGGACCAGTCACGACGCGCGACGGCGTCTCGATCGCACTCCGCGCGAACGTTGAGCTGCCGGCGGAGTTTCAGGCGGTGCGCAAGTACGGCGCCTGCGGCGTTGGTCTGTTTCGCTCGGAGTTTTTGCTCTCGCGTCCCGGGTTGATGAACTCGGAACAGGACCAGTACGAGGCCTATAGAGCTCTGGCTGAAGCGGCCGGAACCGACGGCGCGATCGTGCGTTTGTTCGATGTCGGTGGCGAGACCGGACACGACACGGGCGAAGCGGAACGCAATCCCGCGCTCGGACTGCGCGCAGTGCGTTTTGGTTTGCGCAACAAGGACGTGATGCGTACGCAGATCCGCGCGGTGCTGCGTGCAGCGGCGACGGGACGGTTGAGTCTCGTAGTGCCGATGGTGGCGGACGTCGCCGACGTGAAAGCGGCGAAGCGCGTGATCGCCGAAGAGCTTGAGAAGCTAAGCGCCAACGGCGAGTTGTTTTCCGCAGTGCCGATCGGCGCGATGATCGAAGTGCCCTCGGCTGTCCTGACGGCCGAGAAGATCGCGACCGAGCTCGACTTCTTCGAACTCGGCACAAACGATCTGGTCCAATACACGCTCGCCGTCGATCGCGGCAACGACCAGGTCGCGCACTGGTTTCGCACGTTACATCCGGCCGTGCTTTACGGTATTAATCGCACGTTGCAAGCCGGACGCGATGCGAAGATTCCCGTGATCGTCTGCGGCGAGATGGCGTCGACGCCGGCGTACGCTGTTTTGCTCGCCGGTCTCGGCGCTACGGACTTGAGTATGACGCCCGCGATGATTCCGCGCGTGCGCTCGGTGCTCAAGCAGATCAATACGAGCGAAGCGAAAGCGGTGGCCGAAACGTGTCTCGCCGCCGCCAGCGCCGACGAAGTCGAAGCGATCGTGCACGACGAATACAAAACGCGCTGGCCCGATCTGTTTTCGCTGAATATGCTGCCGCGCTCCTCTGACAACGTCTGACAACCAGCATGAAGCCGACCCGCCCGCAGCTCGTCAATTTACTCATCGGCAAGTCGATCCTCGAGACACTCTTTGTCTCCGCGCTCGTTGTCATCGTTTGGACGAACGCGTTTCCGCCGACGTTTCACGGCTGGGGCGAAGCGCTCAACTCGCAATCGATCGCGGGCTGGGCTGTGAACAATGCGTCGCCGTGGGAACGCGTTGAAGTGCAACTGTTCATAGACGGAAAACTCTACGCGTCGCAAGTGGCCCAACTCTCGCGGCCCGACATTGTCAAAGCCGGTTGGGCCAAGGACGAGTGGCATGGTTACAACTTCGACGTCGCAGGACTCGCACCGGGCCGCCACGAGGCGCGCGTTTACGCGCTGCACCGCAGTGGTGAGCGAATCACTCTCCAGCTACTAGGCGATCCGATTCCTTTCGCGGTGGGCCACAAATGAACACAGACTCGACACGGATGAACACGGATCGGAAGCTCCCCGCTTGGGAAATTGCGTCCGTCGTCACATCGTGTTTGATCGCGGAGTGGGTGGTGCTGGCTTTCGGCGGCGACAGCAAGGTCCTGCTGGCCGTTCCGGTGGTGCTCGCCTTGGTGCTGATGATCTTTTCTCATCGCGTTTACGGCGAGAGCGCGCATGAGCTCGGCTTTCGTTGGGACAACTTCACCCCCGCCATAAGGCTGCTCGCGCTGCCAACCATCATCGCTGTCGGTGCGATCATCGTGGGCTCGAATCAGTATCACCCGCGCGACCCGTGGCGTTGGCGATTCTTACTGGTCCCCCTCTGGGCGCTCTTCCAGCAGTACGCGTTACAAGCCTTCATAAACCGACGCGCTCAACTTATCTTCGGCCCCGGCAGCAGGAGCATCATTCTGACCGCTTTGCTGTTTGCTTTACTCCACCTGCCCAACCCGCTGCTCGCTGTCCTCACGTTCATCGGCGGCTTGATCTGGGCCATTGTCTATCAAAAACGCCCAAATCTCTTTGCTCTCGCACTGTCTCATGCGGTGACATCGATCGCGCTCGTCCTTTTCCTGCCGTCCGCATGGGCAAACAGCCTCCGGGTCGGGTTCAAATATTTTGGCTAATATGTGCTATACCCGTTTGAACACCCGTTTGCTATAATCGCCCCCGCCTTGCAACAGAACAGGTCGGGCGGTTGCTGCCGGCACCAGCCGGGAGAGGAAAGTCCGAACACTACAGGGCAGCGAGCCCGCTAACGGCGGGGCGTTCGATGGGAAACCCGTCGGGCGACGACAAGTGCAACAGAAAACAGACCAGCCCTTTGAGAATATCTCGAAAGGTGATGGGTGAAATGGTGCGGCCCCTTAGTGGGCTTAATGTAAGAGCGCACCGGCGCGTGTGGTGACATGCGCGGCCAGGCAAACTCCTCGCAGTGCAAGACCAAATAGGGAGGCGTCATCAGGGCTGCCCGCCCGAAGCCTTAACCGGCTACGACCTCCGGGTAGGTCGCTGGAGCCAACCGGCAACGGTTGGACTAGATGAATGATCGCCACTTCGATTTATCGAAGGACAGAATTCGGCTTACAGACCTGTTCCGCTATTGCAGGGTAATCCCGACGAACCAAGTGAGGGCGACGACAGATGGCTAATCGAAAAGGGGTTTTTATCGGTGCATACGTTCCTAATCACTTGAAGGAATCGTTGCGTCGCCGCGCTGCTGCCGAACATCGCACTCTCTCGCAGGAGATTACCCGCATCCTCGAAGAAGCTGTTCATGGTCGTGGCCTGCCGCCCGGAAGTCTCGATCGACGGACGAGGGAATCGCAACCGCGCCGCCGCTCGACTGATCCGATGCCGCGACGTCGTGCGACTGACGCGCCTTTTCTCGGTGGAGGCGGAAACAACCGGGCCGGCGATGAAAGACGAAGCTGATTGAAGTACCTGATTATCGCCTTCCTGCTTGGGATAGTCTTCGTTCTCGTCTATTCCCGTGTCCGTCCGTATCTCAAACTATTTCGCAAGGTAGTTGACTCGCTGAACGCCGCCACGGACGGCACGGCGACGCCTGTGAGCGCGCAGCGTACGCCGCCGAAGAGCAAACTCGTGCGTTGTGATAGTTGTGGCACGTGGGTGCCGGCGGATCGCGCGATACATCTCGGGTCGGGGCTCGCGAGTTTCTGCTCGCCCGAATGCCTCACGAAGAACTCTCAGTCGAAGGAACAGAAGCTTGCTGGATAGCTTTGTCAGTGTTCGTCAGCGCGAGCACGATCAGTCCCACGATAAAAAAGAAGATCAGCGATAGCAGCGCCTGGCGATAGGAGCCGGTGCGCGCGACGACGATGCTGAACAGCAGCGGTCCCATCCACGACGTGCCGCGTTCGGAAACTTCGTAAAGTCCAAAAAAGCTCGCTTCTTTACCGGGCGGAATCATGCGCGCGAACAGCGAGCGCGACAACGCCTGCGAACCGCCGAGCACGATCGCGATCACGCCTGCCATCACCCACGCCTCGGAAACGCTGCTGAGATAACGATAAGCGTAGATCACGACGCCCGCCCAAAGGACCAACGAGACGATGATGGCGTTCTTCGTTTTGATCAGGTAAGCGAGCCGTTCGAAAAGCAATGCGCCGACGACCGCGACGAACTGCACGAACAGAAAAATCTTCAACAGAAATTCTGGATTGCCGGTGGTCGGAAACAGTTCCTGTTCGAGAAACGCGCTGGATGCGAAGATCACCGTTTGAATACCGTCGTTGTAGATCAGATACGCGATGAGATAGCGCAATGTCAGCGGCAATCGACGCAGCTCTCTGAGTGTCGACGCGATCTCGGCAAAGCCCGCGCCGATATAGCTCATGCCTGGCGGCAGGCTCTTCTTCTGCGGCCGTGACTTGAGCAGCGTAAAAGTGATCACCGCAAATGCGCCCCACCACACACCCGCCGACAACAGCGAAAGCCGCACGGCAAGACCGGTCGACATTCCGAATGCTTCCGCGCGCGTCACCATGAGCAAGTTCAACAAGAGCAGCAGCGCGCCGCCGAGATAACCGTACGCGTAGCCGCGGCTCGACACCTTGTCCGATTGATCGTCAGTCGCGATCTCCGGCAGAAACGCGTTGTAGAAAACGTTCGACGCGCCGAAGCAGATGTTGGCGATGATGAACAGCACGCCGCCCCACAAATAGAGATCGCCCTTAATGAAGAACAGCAGGCAGTTGGCGAGGACGGCGACGTAACAGAACAACGCCATCATGCGCTTCTTCAGATCGGAGTAATCGCCGAGTGCGCCGAGCACCGGCAGCAGAAATACCTGTGCGGCGACGGAGATCGACACGCAAAGCGTGGGCAAAGACTTTGCGGTCACGTTGCCGAGTGGTCCAAGATGCAGCACCACGCCGTTTTCGCCGACCGCGGTTTGGGCCAGGCGCGTGAGGTAAGGGCTGAAGAGCGCGCCGACGACGGTGGTGTAGAAAGCCGAGTTGGCCCAGTCATACATTTTCCAGCCGAAGATCTCGCGCGGGTTGTTTTTGTCAGTCATTACTGGTCAAGAGCGCGACAATGGCAGGTGTAATGTCGGCAAGCGTTTGAATTCTGGCGGCAACCGCTGCTCGTTTCGCACCCCAAATAATCGTCGGCACGTCGTGCAGCGTGTGATTGCGTAACGAAAGATCTTCGATATTGCCGTGGTCGCTGGTGAGTATAACTGTAGTTCGCTTTAGATCAAGTCTGGTTAACAACTCGCGGATGAAAAGCGCGAGACTCGTCAGCACGAGTTTTGCGAGCTGCATGTCCTGCGCGTGGCCCACCTTGTCCGTGATGAAGTATTCGTAAAGCGTGAAGCGGTTCTCGGCGGCGATGCGCGCGAGCACGTTTGCGGCCTGCGCTTCGCTTTGTTCGGGAAGGTCCTCGCCGCGTTCGATCAGCAGGCGATTGGTGTAGTCCATGAAAACAGCGGCGCCGTTTCTGACATCGTCCACGGTGCGGAACTTCAGGCCTGCTGCTTCGACGGCTGCTGTCGTTGCCGACACCCAACGCGGGCGCTCGTCGAAGAAACGACTCGTGTAAGCATTCGCGAAAGTGACCGGCGCGACGCCCGCGGAGCTCAGCTGACGAAAGATCGAATGCTTCTCGATGATCTCGAGTAGCGCTTTGTTGGGAAAGCCCTGTTTGTGATAACCAACTGCCGCGGGCGCGTTGATGCCTGTCAGAATCGTTGTTTGACCGGACGCGCTCTGCGGTCGTCCGTCGATACCGAGCCGCGGATCAGTCGGCACGACGATCGAATCCAGGAATGTTTCGGGCGGTTCGTTCTGAAAGACTGCGAGCGGCGCAGCGTGCGGCAGGTTGTCGAGAGGATTGTGTGGACCGCGTGTGCCGATGCCCAGTCCGTCGATGAAGAACAGCAGGACCGAAGCGTCACTCGTCGTCATGCAGCAGGCCACGCTCGCGATAAAGATTCAGCTTGTTGTGCAGCGTCTTGAGGCTGATGCCCAGCAACTCCGCCGCGCGCGTTTTGTTGTTCTTCGTCTTCTGCAACGTGCGCATGATCATCTGCCGTTCGACTTCTTCGAGCGGCGTGCCGACCGGCAGCGTCAACGTGTCTTCGTTGCGCAGACGCTCGCGTTGTTCGATCGGATACGGCGCGAAGTGATGGCGTTCGATCTGTTCGCCGGAACAGATGATCACCGCGCGCTCGATCACGTTGCGCAGTTCGCGGATGTTGCCGGGCCAGTTGTGAAACTGTAGCGCTTCAATCGCCGAGCGGCTGAGAAACTTCGCGGGCCGGCCGTGTTTCTCGGCGAGCTGTGTGACGAGGTGTTGGGCCAGCAACGGCAAATCTTCTTTGCGTTCCCCAAGTGGCGGCAGATGTATGCCGAACACGTTGAGACGGTAGAGCAGATCGCTGCGGAGTTTGCCTTCGGCGACTGCCTGTTGCGGCGGACGATTCGTCGCGGCGAGCAGGCGGACGTCGACGCCGATCTCTTTGCGGCTGCCCAGCCGTCGCACCGCGCGTTCTTCGATGACGCGCAAGAGTTTTGCCTGCAGCAACGCGGGCATCTCGCCGATCTCGTCGAGCAGCAGCGTGCCGGTGTCGGCGAGTTCGAAACAACCCTGGCGGCGCGAAGCGGCGCCGGTGAACGCGCCTTTCTCGTGACCGAAGAGTTCCGACTCCATCAACGTTTCGGGAATCGCCGAGCAGTTGATGGCAACGAATGGACGATCGCGGCGCGGGCTCATCTGGTGAATGGTGCGCGCGACGAGTTCTTTGCCGGTGCCCGACTCCCCCGTGATCAGGACCGAAGCGGATGAAGGCGCGACCTGTTCGATGAGGGTGTAGATCCTGCGGATCGATTCGGAGGCGCCGACGAGCTCGCCAAACGCGCCGCGCTCCTGTAACTGGCGTCGGAGCAGCTCGTTCTCTCGTTTTGCTTCATCTAGTTCGGTGGTCGAGTCGAGGGTCGAAGACATCGAGGGTCAGTTTAGCATATCGCTTGAGTAATATTCGGCGATTGCTTTGGCGAGGTCTTTTGCGGTGGATTGGGCGGCTTGAATCTCAATTTTTAATCCGTACTCAGTGGCGGTGGCGGCGGTGACGTCGCCGATGCAAGCGATGGTGACACCGGAGAGGATCTTGCTGAGGTCGTGAGTGTCGAAGAGTAGCGCGAGGTTCTTGACGGTGGAAGAACTCGTGAAGGCGATGCAGTCGGCGCTGCCTGCGAGCATCGCGCTCAGCCGCCCGCGATCGAGATCTGCAGGAACGACCGTGCGGTAAGCAGTGACGACATCGACGCGTGCGCCGGCGTCTTCGAGCGCCTTCGGCAGGTAGTCGCGGCCCACTGCCGCGCGCGGTAGCAGGATGTTGAGTCCGTGAAGGTGTTCGCTGCCGCCGACAAAATTACTCAACGCGGCAAACACGCCTTCGGCTTTTGCGTGCGCGGGGATAACGTCGACGTGAACGTGTGCATCGCGGAGTTTGTCTGCCGACGCTTGTCCAATCGCGCAGACTTTTATCTCGTCAAGATCTTCAACTCTCACACTGCGGTGGTTCAATCGACGCAGAAAAAACTCGATCGCATTTGCGCTCGTGAAGATCAGCCAGTCGTAACCGTAGAGATGATCGATAGCTTCGTCGAGACGTTCGTAACTTTCAGGCTCAGCGATCTCAATGGTGGGACAAACAATCACCTTCGCCCCGTAGCTTTCGAGCTCGTTCACGAACTCAGCCGCTTGCGCTGCGGCGCGCGTTACCACGACCGTTCGCCCGTCGAGCGGCTTAGCCATGTTGCTGTCCGCTGAGAAGCGACCCCGCGCCTTGATTTATTAAGCGCGCGGCCAACACGGCTCCAATCCCTTCACCCTCTTCGGCCGTGCCCGAGGACGTTCCGCGTAGGATCTCAGACCCGTCAGGCCTCGCCACCAGGCCCTCAAGTGTCAACACTTCACCGTCAACCACAGCGTGCCCGGCAATCGGGAACTGACACCCACCACCGAGCCCCCGCAAAAACGCGCGTTCAGCCCGACACGCAAGCTCCGTTGCTCGATGGTTCAACTTCAACGTCGCGGCCACAGCAACTTCATCATCCGCACGCGTCTCGATCGCAATCGCGCCTTGCCCCACAGCCGGCAAGATCTCATCAATTCCTACAGCCGCACTGATCCGTTCCCTAAGCCCGAGTCGAATCAAACCAGCCGACGCGAGAATCAGCGCATCGTACTGCCCCTCATCAAGCTTCCGCACACGCGTATCAACATTCCCACGCAAGTCTTTCACGACGAGATCGTCACGCAACGCCTTGAGTTGCGAGAGTCTCCTCTGACTCGACGTACCAATCACAGCTCCACCCGGCAGCTCATGCAGCGACCCGATCTCCGCATACCTTCTCAACACGAGCGCATCGCGCGGGTCTTCACGCTCGCAAATCGCGCTGATCGCCAAACCCTCGGGAACAATCGTCGGCAAGTCTTTCAACGAATGCACCGCGATATCGATGCGCTTGTCGAGCAACGCTTCTTCCAGTTCCTTCGTGAATACACCCTTACCGCCGATCACCGACAAGGGATCTGACTTCACGTCGCCCGTGGTCTTTATGACGTCGATCCGGATTTCAAAACCGGGATTTAAGCTGAGCAAGCCCGCTTTGATCTTCTCTGCTTGCCACAAAGCCAGGCGAGAACCGCGTGATCCAATTATAAGAACGTTCTTACTCATCGAGGTCGAAGCTATCTTCAAGCTGCGGCGCAGACGCATCCGGTTCGCTCGTCTCGTAGAAGCGGCGCATCTGGTTCAGGATGGGATGTGAGATCTTGTTTACCGTGGAAACGAGCAGCGCCTCGATCGCCGCTTCCTGCTCTTTCGTCAACACGCCGAGTCGCTTGCGTTGCCGCGCCATCTCCGCGCGCGCGACTTCCTGAAACTTCTCGCGCATCGCGCCGATCGTTGGCCCAACATCCATCAGCCGCAACGTTTGCTGAAACTGCATCACCTCCGACTTCACAATCAGCTCCGCGCGTTCAGCTTCACGCTCGCGCTCGCGAATGTTCGACGTGATTACCGACTCGAGGTCGTCGATATCAAACAGAAACACGTTCGGCACTTTCCCCACCGCCGGATCGATATTCCGCGGCACGCTGATGTCGATGAAACACGTGGGACGATTACGCCGCCGTCCCAACGCGCGCCGTGCCTGCGCTTCCGTGAGAACATACGTCGGCGCGCCAGTCGAGCAGATCACCACGTCTGCTTCGGCGAGTCCCTGGTCCAACTGGTCGAACGGCACCGTCACCGCGCCAAACTCCTCCGCCATCTGTCGCGCCGTTTCTTCCGTGCGGTTCGCAATCAACACGCGCGACGCGCCCGCATTCACTAGGTGACGCGCGGAAAGTTCGGCCATCTCACCCGCGCCGATGAGCAACACGGTGCAGCCTTTCAAAGAGCCGAAGATCTTCTTGCCCAATTCGACGGCCATGAAACTGATCGACACCGCGTTCGCTGCGATACCCGTCTCATTCCGAACGCGCTTCGCCACGCGAAAGGTGTGGTGCACCAGCCGGTTCAAAACTCTTCCCGCTGTGCCCGCTTCCACCGCGACCGAGTACGCGCGGCGCACCTGGCCCAGCACCTGCGGCTCGCCGACGACCATCGAGTCCAGCGAAGACGCGACCCGAAACAGGTGCCGCACCGCCTCTTCGTCCGTGTGGCGATAAAGATGATTGTTCAGAAACCCGGTCGGCAAACTCGCCGCGGCGTCGAGAAACTGCGCCAAACGTCCCGCGCCCGATTCCATTTGCTCCGCCGTCGTCGCACTGAGAATCTCCACGCGGTTGCACGTTGAAACGATCAATCCTTCGCGCACGACTTCACCGTCGACGAGACGGCGCAGTCCGTCCGCGCACGCCGCGTCGCTGAACGCGAGCCGCTCGCGGATCTCGACCGGAGCGGTCTTGTGATTAACTCCGATGAGGATGATCGACATACCAGTCAGATTAACAAACCAAACGTGTGATACCCGCCGAGCAAGCGCGCGCCAAACAGGGTGCAAAGCACGAGCGCAAAGCCCAACACGCCGAGCCACGCGGCTCTACGCCCGCGCCAACTCGCGGTCGAACGATAAATGATCAGCACGAGGTAAACGAGCCACGTGAGCGCCGCGAAGATCTCTTTCGGATCGTTGTGCCACATGCGGCCGTCACGATTCAACGACCAGATCATTCCGGTCGCGATGCCGAGCGTCAGCAACGTCAGCCCAACGACGGCCGAGCTTGTGGCGAGCTCGTTGATGGTCGTCAACGGCGGCAAACGATGAAAGATCGCACTGAAAGTTTTTAATTTCAGTTCGCGTTCCTGCAAGAGGTACATCACGCTCGCCATGAAAACAATGAAGAACGCGGCGTAAGCAAAGATGACGAGCGTCGTGTGAATCGGGAAAAGCCGCGTGGCCGAAAACGCTTCGGGCGCGTCGGTTGGGCCAGGATTCACGAGCAGCGCGATGAAGAGCAGCACGGAAATCAACGGCATCGTGAACGCGCCGACGGCTTGCGCGCGATACCGATAAAGTACGAGCGCGTACACAGCGACGAGCGCCCAGGCAAGAAACGAAAGCGTTTCGCGCAGGAAGAACAGCGGGTAGTGGCCGTCAATCATCCAGTCGACCGCGAGCGTTATCGTATGAAGTATGAACCCCGCGATTGTTGCCCATTCGGCGACACGTTGCACCGACCGGCGTTTGTTGATGAACGCCAGGATGGAGTGAATCGCGGCGATCAGATAGGCCGCTAAAACTGTCGCGAGCAGGGACCTCATTGGGGAACTAACTCAGAGCAACGATTCTATGATCTAGTCAGATTCGAGGGCAAACGTTATGCTTGCCTCGAACATCGTAGCCGTCGACTCGCCGATCTCTCGTTCAGGAGCTTACAAATGTTCTCGCCCGCAACGCGCCGCGTTTTCTCCCTGGTCTCAGTCCTCCTGTTGAGCCTGTCGTTGTCGGTGGCCCAAAACCCTTCGCAGGACCCTTCGCAAGGTGTCGACACGATCAAGATCGACACTGATCTGGTTACGGTGCCCGTCATCGCGACCGATCGCAACGGCACGTACGTCGCCGACCTGCGCCAGGAAGAGTTCTCGCTGACTGAAGACGGCGTCGCCCAGCAGATCGCGTTCTTCGGCAAGGTCTCGATGCCGTTCCACGTGGTGTTGATGCTCGACACGAGCTCAAGCACGCAGGACAAGTTGCCCTTGATCCAGAAGGCGGCGTCTGCGTTTATCGATCAGTTGCAACCGGCGGATCGCGTGAAAGTGATTTCGTTTGATGATCGCGTGCGCGACTTGAACGAGTTTACGAATAATCGCGAAACGGTGCGGAACGCGATCTACAGCACGCGCTCGGGTGAGGGAACGAAAGTCTACGACGCGATCGATCTGGCGTTGAATACTATCCGGCGCATTCAGGGTCGCAAAGCGATCGTGATCTTTACCGACGGTATGGATTGGCATAGCGACAGTGCGACGTTCGCGAGCACGGTGCGCTGGTTGGACGAAGAAGGCGTGGTGGTCTATCCGATTCGTTACGACACGCGCGCGACGACTGAACGACTCGCGCGCGAACAGGCGAATGAGCCGGCGCAGTTGCCGACCATCGGCGTGATTCGCCAGACGCCGAACGGCGGCACCGCGCCGACGTTTCCGAGTGACGATCCGACGCCGGGCGCGAGTAGCCGGCCCAACACTGGTCCGTTTGGTCTACCGAGCGCCGCGGAGATCATGCGACGTCGTCGTGAAGAAGAAGAGCGCCGGCGGCAACGGAATCCCGATCCGAATGAACCGTTGCCGGGAACGGTGGAGCCTGTGCCGGAGCGGCGTGTTCCCGGGGTGCCCGGTTCGCGTCCCGAAACCATTCCGGGCACGACCACTTCGAGGACCACTTCGCGTCGCGGGCCTGACGATTCGATCGGGCGCATGTTGGATCTCGCTTATTCGACCGCGGACAGTTATCTCGAAACGCTCGCTGAAAAAACCGGTGGCCGTCTCTTGCGCGCCGACACGCTCGACTCGTTGCCGGATGCGTTTGCGAAGATCGCCGCCGAGCTCCGTACGCAATACCTGCTCGGTTACTATCCTGCGAACAAAGAACGCGACGAGCGTTATCGCAAGATCAAAGTCACTGCGGCGCGCAAGGACGTCATCATCCGCGCCCGCCCCGGCTACCTCGCCACCACCGGCCGGTAACCCATCCACAGATTACACAGATTGGTTTTTTATCTGCGTATCTGTGGATTGCTTTGAGTGTCTCCCCGTGCTAGTTTGACGCTTCATGCCGGATCGCGCCGAAGCCTGGGAATTGTTGTGTGAGTACACGAAGGGCGATAGCCTGCGCAAACACGCGCTCGCTGTCGAGGCCGCCATGCGCGCGTGCTCCAAACGCTACAACGAAGGGCCCGCGGATGAAGACGAGTGGGGCATGGTCGGACTCCTCCACGACTTCGACTACGAGATGTTTCCCTCAGCCGATCAGCACCCGTTTACCGGCTCGAACATTCTTTGCGGCCGCGGCTATTCCGAACGCATCATCCGCGCGATTCTCGGTCACGCCACTTACACCGGCGTACCGCGCGACACAGACATGGCCCGCGCACTCTTCGCCACAGACGAGCTCTGTGGCTTTTTAGTGGCCTGCGCTCTGGTGCGGCCTTCGAAGAGTCTCGACGATCTCGAAGTCTCGTCAGTCAAGAAGAAACTGAAAGACAAAGCGTTCGCGCGCACCGTGAATCGCGACGACATTCGTCAGGGTGTGGAAGAGCTAGGCGTGAGTCTCGACGATCACATTCGCTTCGTGATCGATGCGTTGCGTCCGGTGCAACGCGAGATTGGGTTGAACGCGGCGAGCACTCAGAATTGAAGCGAGTATGAACAACGTGAGCGTGAGTAACGCCGCAATGATCGCAGTCACAAAAGCCTGTAGCTTGCGCCGTCGCGCAGTATGACGGTAGACAAAAATAGCAGCGAAGACGATCGTAGCGATGGGCAGAAGAAGCGTCGAAGCCACCAGTAGACCAGGACTCGACAAAGCCTTAACCGAGAAGACGCCCAGGACGAGCGCGATGCAGGAACCAGCCCCGACGAGTGCCGCGAGCGCCGCAGCAGCGAATACAAGTTTTAGTCGCATTCGCCACGGTTCCTTGATTTGGTTTCGGGCAAATTTACCCTCCCTCGGGTTGGTGGGAGAAAAACGCCGCCAAGAATACCACATGGCAGGACCAGACACGGCGGTATCTGAACTCATAACATTCAACGGATGATCTCTCGAAGCGCGCTGATTTGGCTTTCCCGTCAGGAAGGCCTCAAGGAATTCGCCACCCGTTTTGGATTTTTCAAAAAACTCACGACGCGCTTCGTCGCCGGCGACACGATCGACGAGGCGGTCAAATATATTCGCGAGCTGAACGCGGAAAACTGTACCGCGTCTTTCGATCATTTGAACGAGTCGGTCGGATCGGAAGCGGAAGCGGAAGCCGAGGTCAGCGAGTATCTCGACATCCTCGCGCACATCAGTGAAACCGGAATTCGCTCGAACGTCTCGATCAAGCTGACGCAGTTTGGCCTCGGACTCGATCCGGAGCTTGCTTACCGCAACGCGCGACGAGTCGTGGTTGATGCGCAACGCCGCGGCAACTTCGTGCGCGTCGACATGGAAGACTCGAACGTCACGCAAGTCACGATCGATATCTTCAAACGTCTGCGCAGTGAATTCGATCTGAACGACGTCGGCATCGTGTTGCAGTCGTACCTGCGCCGCACTTACGCAGACGCGCAGGAGCTGGTGAAACTGCCGGCGCGGATTCGCATCTGCAAGGGCGCGTACAACGAGCCGCCGGAAGTCGCGTTTCCCGACAAGAAAGACGTCGACGCGAATTACGTGAAAGTAATGCAGCTACTGCTCGCGAGCGGCACTTACCACGGGATCGCGACGCACGATCCGAAGATGATCGACGCTACGATCGACTTCGTGCAACGCGAAGGCATCAGCAAAGAAAAGTTTGAGTTTCAGATGCTCTTCGGTATCCGGCGCGATCTGCAGCGACAACTCGCGCGCGACGGCTACAACATGAGGATCTATGTGCCCTACGGAAAACATTGGTATCCTTACTTCATGCGCCGGCTCGCGGAACGTCCGGCGAATGTTTGGTTCGTTATGAAGAACATGTTCAAAGGATAGGATCTAGCGAACGTAGATGAGTGATTGGCTTTGGATCTTGTGGGCTGTGCTCGGCGGGATACTGATCGTGGCCGAGATCTTCACGACCGGCTTCGTGCTGTTGTGGTTCGGCGTCGGCGCGCTCGCTGCTGCGTTCGCCGGCTTCATCGGCATCAACAGCCTCGTGGTCCAGTTCCTGATCTTTGCGTTCGTCTCGATCGGTCTGACCGCGGCATCGAGAACGATCTTCATCAACTACTTCTCACGTGAAAAGACGGGTCAGTCACTGCGCAGCGGTGTCGACGCGTTGCCGGGAAAGATCGGCACCGTTGTTTCGTCGAGCAAAGGCGCGCTACAGGAAGGCGCGGTGAAAGTCTTCGGTTCGACGTGGACGGCATATCCCGCCGCGGGCGAACCGCCGCTGGAAGCGGGCGAGCGTGTTTGCGTGGACAGTGTCGAGGGCGCGTCGATCTACGTGCGACGCGTCGGCGGCGAACCAGACTGGAGACCGAAAACCTTACCGGAATAATTAGTGAGGCTCGGTGTCCGCTTCGTAGTTGTCATCGAGGGTTTTGTCTTCTTCGAGTGGTGGTAGTTCGATGGTGATGCGATCGGTGGCTGGCGCTTCGAGATCGTCGCCCTGAAAGCGCGCGAGCACGACCGTGATGTTGTCTTCACCGCCGCGATTGTTTGCTTCCTCAATCAATCCTTCACACGCTTTTGCGAGATCGTCCTGGCTGTTCACGACTATCTGCTGAATATCTTCCGCGCGCAGTTTTCCCGAGAGGCCGTCGCTACACAGCAACAGCACGTCGCCCTGGCGTAAATGAATCCTTCCCGTCACCGGCGCGACTTCGCTCTGCGCGCCGAGCGCTTGCAGGATCACGTTGCGAAACATGTGCGTCTCGGCTTCCGACTCGCTGATCTGACCGACGTCGACGAGTTGCTGGACCAGCGACTGGTCCTTCGTCGCGAGCCGAATGTGATCTTTGCGAATGACGTAGCCGCGGCTGTCGCCGACCTGCACGAGATCGAGATTGTCGCCGCGAATCGCGGCGCCCGTGAACGTCGCGCCCATCCCAGCGCAACGCGAGTCTTCCTGACTCTTCTGATGGATCGATGAATTCGCGTAGTGGGTCGCGTTTTTCAAACACTCGACGAGGTCCAGGTCCGGATCGCACGCTTCCTCGCCTTCGTTGCCGAGCAGCATCTCGCGCACGGAATCGACGGCCATGCGGCTGGCCACGTCGCCCGCGAGCGCGCCGCCCATGCCGTCGGAAACAACGAGCACGAGCCCGCGATCGCCGAGCGTGAAACGCGTCAGCTTTTCGGGTGGCGTCGCGCCGTCCGAGCCGCTCCAGGTTTGTTCTGTTGTCAGATCGAGGACCAGAAAATTATCTTCGTTGCCACGTCGCACCCGGCCCACGTCTGATTTGGCATATAACTCTACGATCATAAGGAGAGCGTGTATAAGGGAGCTATAAAGGTTGAGAACGCGCCAAATTGTAACCTTGAACTTAAACCTTTTCCAGTGCTTGATCCAGATCAGCAATGATGTCGTCGGTATCCTCGATGCCGACCGAGATCCGCACGAGGCCGTCGGTGATGCCGAGACGTTCGCGTTTGGCCGCATCGACGGAGGCGTGCGTCATCGTTGCGGGATGCGAAATCAGCGTTTCCACGCCGCCGAGACTCTCGGCGAGCGTACACAGTTTGACTGACTCGACCACTGCGCGGGCCGCTGCCAACGATCCGACGTCAAACGAGACCATGCCGCCGAAGCCGCGCTGCTGGCGCATCGCCAGTGCGTGCTGCGGGTGCGACGCCGACCCGGGATAATAAACTCTGCGCACCTTCGGATGCTCTTCCAAGAACGCCGCTACCGCCCGTCCTGACTTGTCGTGCTGCTCCATGCGCAACGCGAGCGTTTTTGTACCGCGCACAACGAGCCACGAATCAAACGGCGAGAGAATCGCGCCGACGCTGTTCTGCACAAAACCGATCCAGTTTGCGTCTTCTTCGTCGTTCAGCACGACGATGCCGCCGATGCCGTCGGAATGGCCGTTGAGATACTTGGTCGTGGAATGGACCACGATGTCGACGCCGAACTCGAGCGGCCGTTGCAGGTAAGGCGACATGAACGTGTTGTCGCAAACGACGCGCGCGCCGACGCGATGCGCAATCTCGCTGACCTCTTTCAGGTCCGTGACGATCATGATCGGGTTCGTCGGCGTTTCGACGAAGACCATCTTCGTGTTTGGTCTGATCGCAGCTTCGACGTTGAGCGGATCGGAAGTGTCAACGAAATCAAATTCGATGTTGTAGTTGGCGAGAATGCGCGTGAAGAGACGCGCAGTGCCGCCGTAAGTGTTGTCGGAAACGACGACGTGTTCGCCTGCTTTGACAAGACGCATCGTCGCGTCGATCGCGGCCATGCCCGAAGCGAAAGCAAAACCGAAGCGCGCGCCTTCGAGCGCAGCGATATTTCGTTCGACCGCGGTACGCGTCGGGTTCTGCGTGCGTGCGTATTCGAAGCCTTTGTTTTTGCCGATCGATTCCTGAGCGTAAGTTGAGGTTTGATAGATCGGAACCGTGACCGCGCCGGTGGCTTCGTCGGGTTCCGAGCCGGTGTGAATAGCTGTTGTTGCAAATCCCATAAAAGTTATCCGTCAAAAATGCCCTGGCTGCGGTAGCGTTCCGCGCCGTCGGGAAAAACCGTCACCACTCGTTTGCCTGGACCTAAACGTTCCGCGACTTTGTAAGCCGCTGCCGCTGCGGCGCCCGTCGACCAGCCGCCGAGAAGTCCTTCGAGGCGCGCGATCTTTTTCAGCGCCGCGCAGACTTCGTCGTCCAGCACCATCAAGATCTCGTCGGCTAACGAACGGTCAAAGATCTTCGGAATGAAATCCTTCTGGCCGATGCCTTCGACCTTCTTCGGCCCGGGTGGTCCACCACCGTAAATCGACCCTTCCGGCTCCACCAAAACGCACAAGACGTTTGGGTTCTGTTTCCTGACCGCGCGACTCACGCCGCAGAAAGTTCCAGAGGTGCCCGCGCCGATCACTACGGCGTCGATCGCTCCGTTCATCTGTTCCACGATCTCGCGGCCGGTTGTGTGCTCATGAAAACACGGGTTCGCCGTATTCTCAAATTGCTGCGGAACGAAACTGCCTTCGATATCCGCGGCGAGTTCACGCGAACGCGCAATCGCGCCCTTCATGCCCGCTTCACCCGGCACGTACTCGATCTCACCGCCGAGCACTTCAATGAGCTTCATTTTCTCTTCCGCGAAACCGCGCGGGACGCAGAGGATAACACGATAGCCACGCGCAACTCCCACGAGCGCCAGCCCGATGCCCGTGTTGCCCGCGGTCGGCTCGATGATCGTGCCGCCGGGTTTCAATAGTCCCTTTTCTTCGGCGTCGAGAATCATGCCGAGCGCGGCGCGATCTTTCACGGAGCCACCCGGATTGAGCCATTCAATCTTGGCGTAAACGTCAGCGAGAGGGGGTTGAACGAACCGGGCGAGATGCAGAAGAGGAGTCTGGCCTATCAGGTCGAGAATGCTTTCTGCGATGCCAGTTGACATTCCGCGCGATGGTAGCTTGCGGGTCGTGAACTCGTCAAACTAGACGGTCTATCGATTTCGCACTCTCCTTCGCATTTTCACGACGACGCCGATCAGACCTGTGCCGAAAAGGAATATTGTCGCCGGCTCGGGAATCGGTCCTGTGAATTCGAAACTGTCCGGGGAATCGAAGGTAGCGTCGCCATTGATAACTACGACAAGGGTTGAAACGGCTATGTTTGCTATGGCCTGCTCTCCTATTACAGCTACTGAGAAAGTACCACTGTTGACGAAGTGCTCGTTGATAACAACTGGCGGACCGCCAAGTCGACCAGTGAAAACGATGTCGACCGATGCTCCCTGTCCGCGAATCGTCACCGTTCCACTTCCACTTGCCAGGACTAACACGGGGCCTGGAATCGTCCACTGAGGAAATGACTGAACCGTCATCATGAACGTGTTAATTTGCCCCGCATTTCCGGTAACTGTTACCGGTGAGTGGAGATTAAAGAAAAAGTCCGTGCCTGAAATGGCCTGCGCGCCATAGCTGGCGGTGCCGCCGCCGGCGAGTGCACAGGGACCGAGCATTGGGTGTTGGAATCCTATGATGTTCGCATTGCCGCATGGACCCAACACAATACCGTCAGCGAATGCCGCCACTGGAAGCAGCAACAGACAGAAAGCGGCCAGGGCGAACTTCCTGGAAAAGCTTCTCATTTAAAACCCCCTTTGACTTGCTGGCGGGAGTGAGACTCTTAGGGTAAGGAGTGAGACTCTCGTCAATCCGAATCCTGAGTTATGGCCTGAGGGCTTGAAAGAACAACAAGAATAGCACGGTCAGAGACTATCTAGTACTGGATCAGGCTGCCTTCGCGTTTGGCGCGTTTGACGGCGCGGCCGAAGACCCACAGGGAAAAGGGAAGCAGGACGGCGAGGAAACAAAGCAGCGTGAGGAGTGGCTGCGTGACTTCGCTGAGGCCGTGGCCTTCGATCAGGACCTGGCGAATGCCGTCGAGGCCATAGGTGGCGGGCAGGAGCAGCGAGATGTTGCCGAGTTTTGGTCCGGCGTACTCACGGAGTAGTTGCGTGGGGAAGAAGACGCCGGAGAAGAGTGCGGAGCCCGCGCCGAGAAAGATGCCGAACGGATCGCCGCGTTTGAAGACCATCGCGAAGCTCGCGGAGAGTATGCCTAAACACGCGAGCACGACGGTCGTGAGTAAGAGAAAGACGACGGCGAGGAAAAAACTGCCGCGGTAATGAACGCCGAAGAAGACGCGGCCGAAGAAGAGGTAGAGAAACGAGAAGAAGGTCGTTTCGAGGAAGTCCCACGCGGAGCTGGCGACGATCACGGTCGGGAGGTTGATTGGTGTTAAGAGTACGCTTTCGAGTGTGCCTTGCATCTGTTCCTGGCGAATCGAGTTCGCGAGGCTCGAGAAGCCGGTCATAAAGTAGTTGAGCACCGCGAGACCGGTGAGCCAGGAGGCGAGGGGATCGCGCCATTGCACGTATTGCGGATCGGTAAAGCCGGCGAAGATCTTGGAGATAAAGAAGAGCGTCGTCACCACCGCCAGCACCGAGACGATCCGCAGAAAGAACTGCATGCGATAACTGACGAACAGGCGAAAGTCCCGCGCGACAAATGCGAAGATCCTTCTCGGTAAAAGTCTCAAGTTACTCATAAAGGTTCTGGCGTTTATCGGTTTTTTCGTTGGGATTTAATTTCCTCCCCGCTTTCGTACAGTTCGAGCACGTCGAACAAAGTGGCCCGTTCGACTTCGACGTCGACAATGCGTGCGCCGCGCTTTTGCAGGTCACGCAATCTTTCGTCGAGTTCGTTATCACCGGACTGGCGCGTGAAAGAGATCCTTTCGCTCTCGTGCGTGCCATTCAAGCCGGATACGGTCACCTGAACCTGCTCGGACTTCGACGTCAGACTGCGCAGATGTTGCGGTGTGTCGATGGCGCGAATCGTGCCGCGGCTAATGATCGCGACGCGCTCGCAAAGCGTCTCTACTTCCGCGAGGTTATGTGACGTGAGCAGGATCGTCACCGGCGGATCCTGCCGTCCTAGCGAACGGATCAAGTCGCGCATCCGCGCCGCCGCCAGCGGATCGAGCGAACGCGTCGGCTCATCGAGCAACAACACCGGCGGCTGCGACAACATCGCCCGCGCTACTGCGAGCCGTTGCTTGTTACCCGTCGACATCTCACCAAAGCGACGCCGCCGTAGTTCTTCCAACTCGAGCTTTGCAAACAAATCGCGGATGCGTTGCTTCGCCGTGCGATCACTTAGTCCGTGAAGGCGCGCAAAGAACATCAGGTTCTGTTCCGCAGTGAGACGCCAATAAAAACTGCGCTCTTCAGCCGTCGCGAGACCAATCTGCCGCCGCACGCGTTCGTCCTGCGAAACGCTGTCATCGCCGTGAACTGCAACGGTGCCCGTCGTCGGCTGGACCAGCGTGGCAACGATCTTCGTAAGCGTCGTCTTGCCAGCGCCGTTGCGTCCGATCAACCCGAAGATCTCACCCGCGCGAACGTCAAACGAAACGTCACGCAACGCTTCGACCGGCTCTTTCACCGGCCGGCGCAAGAACGCACGCAGACGTCGAAACGGCGAGGGATAAGTCTTCGACAAATTGTGAATTGAAATAGCGGGCTGACTCATCAACGCGCTCGTTGTCGCGGATCGAGATGTTCGCGCAGGCCATCGCCGATAAAGTTGAAGGCCAGCACGGTAAGGGCGATGGCGATGCCGGGAAAAATGAGTGCGTGCGGCGCGGCTTGCAGTGTGGAAAGGTCGCGCGCCTCTTCGATCATCACGCCCCACGACGGCGCGGGCGGCGGCACCCCAAGTCCGAGAAACGACAGCGATGCTTCGGAGAGCACCGCGCCTGCCATGCCGAGACTCGCTTGCACGATCAACGGCTGAATCGCGTTTGGCAGGATGTGCACGAGCAGGATGCGAAGATCGCTCGCGCCGAGCGCGCGCGCCGCTTGCACGAAATCATACTCACGAACTTTCAGCACCTGCCCGCGAATGAGGCGCGCGTAACCGACCCAGCCGATGATACACAGCGCGAGAATCAGTTTGTTCAACCCCGCGCCCAGAAACGCAACCATCGCGATCGCCAGCAGCAGACCGGGAAACGCGAGAAACACGTTGAAGACGTAACCGGCGACGAAACGATCGACCCAGCCGCCGTAGTAACCGGCAATCGCGCCGAGCATCGTGCCGACCACAGCGGAGACAGTGACGACGATGATGCCGACCTGAAGCGAGATGCGCGCGCCGAACACGACGCGCGAAAAGATGTCGCGGCCGGTTGAGTCAGTGCCGAACCAGTGCAGCGCGGACGGCGGCAGGTAACGCATCGACAGATCGGTGGCGCCCACGTCGTACGGCGCAATCCACGGCGCAAACAGCGCCACGAACACCAGCACTACCACGATTACGAGTCCGATTATTGTGAGTCGATTCATTTACGAGACGCGAATGCGCGGGTCCAGCCAGCGATAGACCATGTCTGTGAGCAGGTTCGCGAGAATGTAAGTCATGCTGATCACAAGCACGCAACCCTGCACGACGCGGTAATCGCGTTTGCCGATGCCGTCTTCGACGAGTAACAGACCGAGACCGGGCCAGCCGAAGATCTTTTCCGTGATGATGGCGCCGGCCAGCAGCACGCCGAGTTGTAAACCGAGAATCGTGACGACGGGAATGAGCCCGTTCTTCAGCACGTGTTTGTAAACGACAGTGCGCTCGCTCAAGCCCTTTGCGCGCGCGGTACGCACGTAGTCTTCGCCGAGCTCTTCAATTACTGACGAACGCACCATGCGCGTCAGGATCGCCGAGAGCGCCGCGCCGAGCGTGAACGCGGGCAGAATGAGATCGCTCCAGTCTTCGTAGCCGTACGGCGCGAGCACGCGCAGTTTGACCGCGAAGATGTAGACAAGCATCGGGCCAATCACAAAACTCGGTAGACTGATGCCGAGCAGTGCGATCACTGACGCGAAGTTGTCGACGAGTGTTCCGCGATGTGTGCCGGCGATTACGCCGAGCGGGATCGCAATCAGGATCGCGATGAACATCGCGGCGAAGGCGAGGGCGATCGTTGCCGGATAACGTTCGAGAATGAGATCGCGGACGGGTTGATCGTTACGAAACGACAGACCCATGTCGCCGTGCAGCAGCGCGGTCCAGTAATCGACGTAGCGATTGTTCGCGCCGTGCCAGACGAAATGGCGGTGACCGTTGTCGTCGCTGGGAAAAGAGAAGAAGAACGGCGGGCGATCGAGTCCGTGCTTCTCGCGAAACTGCTGAAACTGCTCGGGTGTCGCTTGTTCGCCGAGAACGGCGACGGCCGGATCGCCCGGGACGAGTTCGATCAATAGTGTGACGAGAGAAACTACGGTCCAAACAACGAGGATCAGTATCAGGACTCGGCGCAGTATGCCGAAGATCTTAAACCGAAGGTTGGTTCGCACTGCGGCGAATCATAACACGGCAGAGATTTACGCGGATGAACACAAAAACAAAAACGTAGCCCGAGGTACGATCCGAATACTCGCACAGCCCCGACAACCGCGCGCTTACCAAACCATACCCCGTGACTACGTATCTGGTTGCAAAGTTCTATGAACGCTGCAACCAATCCTCATACTCATTCGGCCGGCGAGCCAAAATCATGTTGGCCTACGGCCCATATGCAAGGCCGCTATCCCGCCGGTCAGGTTCTCAAACTGAACCTGATCAAAACCTGCCCGTTGCATCAAGAGCGAGAGTTGTTGCTGGTCCGGAAACTTTTCGACCGACGCCGGCAGGTAACTGTACGCGTAATGCGAACCACTGATGAGCCCGCCCATCAACGGCAGCACTTTCGTGAAGTACAGACCAAACACCGGCCGCAGCAGCGCATTGGCTGGTCTTGAAAACTCGAGCACTGCCACCCAGCCGCCCGGCTTCAACACCCTTCGCAGTTCTGCCAAACCACCCTCGACACTCGCGAGATTGCGCAACCCGAATGCGATCGTTACCGCGTCAAACGAACCATCGCGAAACGGGAGGTTCAACGCGTCGCCTTCGAGCAAAGGCAACTCGCGCGGAACCTTCGCCGCGGCGATCTCCAGCATCGGTCGACAGAAATCCGTTCCGATAACTCTGGCCCCTGTGCTTTCAAACAACGTGAGCGATAAATCGCCCGTACCACACGCAACATCAAGTACGCGCGCACCGCTTGCCGAAAGCTTATCGCGCACTCTCGTTGCCACGATCCGGCGCCATCGCTTATCGACGTTGCCGGAAAGTAAGTGGTTCAAAAGATCGTACCGCTTCGCGATCCCCGAAAACATTTCGCGAACGCGGCCCGCATGTTCATTTGCGGCGTTCGTACTGTCAGGCACAGTTAAACTCAAATGACGTTCAGCTTTGGTTGCAAGACGCTTGCGAACACTTTGTGATTACCTGGGATTCGCGTTGCTTGGAGTTTTTGCTGGTGGTTTCGGTGAAGGCGCCGGCGGCGGAACTTCGCCGAGCACCTCATACTGCACCCGTCCCTGTAAGGTGGCTTTAAGCTGCGCGGCTTCACCAGTGACGATCGAAGCAATGGCTGCGTTCGTGAAGAGACGCGCCGCGACGCGCTGAATGTCTGCGGCAGACACAGCTCGCAGCAACGATGCTTGATCTTGTATCTCCTTAAAACGATAGGTGTCGGCATCGAGCCACGGATCGGGAACCGCTTCCGCTTTAGCTGTCGCAGCCACGGACTCGTTGACGACCTCGCTCCTGGCTCGCTCGAGTTCCTCGGGAGTTGCGCGAGTGGTGATGAGCGACTCGATCACTTTGCGCGCGCTCGCGATAGCATCCGCGGCTTTCTCCGTACTGACGCTCGCGCCCATCACAAACGAGCCCGGCAACACGTGACCATTACTTCGCACGAACAAAGGTTGATTCGCGAGCTCCGGCGCGATTGCTTGCCAGCGATGTTGGGCGAGCCGCGCCATCACCGTCGAAGCCGCGAAGTCTGAATCAGATCGCGCGAGACCACGGACAGCTAAACGAAGTTCGCTGCTTGGTCCAGGAACGTTGACGATTAGAGTGTGCGAATCGGGAGCTTTGGGCTGAGTAAAAGTCGTGGGCACGATGGTTTCACTCTTGCGCCATGGCCCGAGCAGTTGTCGCACGGTGCGAATCGCTCGCGCTTTAGTGACGCCGCCGACGATCGCGAGCGTAGCGTTGTTGGAATTGAAGAAACGTTCGTGCGCCTGCATCAGATCGGCACGTTGCACGCGCGCGAGATCTTCGGGCGTGCCGCCGGCGAGACGGCCATAAGGAAAATCGTCAAATAGTCTCGCCGCGATCGCACGATCGGCGACCAACGCGGGTGAAATGGTGGCGTCGCGCAAAGTCTTGATGCGTGCGTCGCGCACTCGCGTCACGACCTCGGGCGTGAACTGGGTTGACAACAATCCGTTTCGCAGCACCGAGATGACCTGTTCGAACTCGGCTGCTTTGCCAACCATCGTGATCGTAATGGAATCGTAGTTGACGCTGACGTCCAGTTTTCCACCGAGCTCTTCCGTAAAGAAGTCGACTGTAGCGGCGTCCGGGAAAAGCAGATCTCCGAGCAGCGCCATCTGTCCCGACTTGCCGGCGAGATCGAAGGCCGCGCCGCTGTTGATGCGTAGCTTGACCAGTAACTCCGGACTGCCCGGCTGCGACCAGACCAGCACGCGCAGCCCATTCAGCAACTGCTCGCGCTCCGGCTCTTTCGGCATCTGTGAAAGCGCGGGTTGCACGAGGAGGACAAGGAGGAGGGCTGAGACCGCAAGTCCGCGGAATACACGGATTAGTACTGGTATCGACATGGGCAAAACATCTTAGATGGCGTGTGTTTGCCCGTCAACCGTTTGGCATTTGAACGCATCCTAAGCGCTGGTTGCCATGTGAGATGGGCGGTCCAGCCCGGCAAGCAAGCAAAAGACGGTGTACTTGCCGCCCCTTCGGGGATTAATATCGCGGCCGAATGCGAATTTTCAGTCGCGCGCAAGTTTTTTAAGTCAGGCCCCATAACTTTTTTCCGGGCCGGGGTAACTACAGCAGGAAGCGTCCTGCAGGATCGAGTGCTTGATTGCCCGAGAGAACCACAGACGAGGCTTTACTGAAGAGAGCGGGCGAGGGTGACCAGGCAGCCTTTCTGGAGTTGTACGACCGGCACCGGCAGCCAATCTTTCGTTTCGCTTACCGGCTACTGGGCGAAGTTGATATTGCCGAAGACGTCACGCACGACTGTTTCCTGAGCTTGATTCGCAAGCCGGAAAACTTTCGTCCGGAACGCGCATCTTTGAGAACTTACTTGTTTGCGGCGGCCAGGAACCTGGCCTTGAAGTACTTCCGCAATTCGGGTCGCGAGACCGGACTCGAGGAGATGACGGAAGAACCTCAGCTCTCGCCACGGCACGAGCCGTTGCGAAAGTTGCTTGATGAAGAACTTGCCGCGGAGGTACGCAGGGCTGTTTTCAGTCTGCCTCCGCTGCAACGTGAAGCACTCGTCCTCTTCGAATACGAGGGGCTCAGCCTCAACGATATCGCGGAGATCACGGGTGCGGATGTCGGCGCGGTGAAGGGCCGTTTATACCGGGCGCGGGAGCGACTGAAAAGCATTCTGCGGCCGTATCTAAGCGGTGACAGGCAATTGAATAGTGGTCGGGAAATTGTTACTTTGAAGGAGGCCTGAAATGGGCGTTGAGCCGGAAAACGAATTAGTTTCCGACGATGAGCTGAAGTCAGTGCTCGAACGCTGGAACGCGCCAGGGCCTTCGAGAGTTCTCGACAAGCGAATCGCAAACAGTTTTGCAAGAGAATTTTCAAGTGCAGACGGGCTGTCTCAGTCGGTGCTGCTCACCCAAAGGCGAGAAGAGGAAGTATCGATGAAGTTCTGTTCCAGATGTGAAGAAGAGTTCGCTGACAAGTTCAGCTTCTGCCCGGTCGACGGGACGCCGCTAACGCCCGTCTCGCAGCGAGTCGAGAAGCCGAGCGAGACCACAGCGGCGCGCAGCGAAATGGTCGAGCCGAGCGTGACGATCGCGCGCGATGAGCCGAGCGTCACAATGAGTCGCGACAATGCTTCAGCCAGTCAGTCGACCGGCAATGATGAGTCGGTGACGAGAGCTGACGGCTACCTGCACGTAGTGCCGTGGATCGAGCCGGTCAAGCAACCTTCCCATGCGACTGCCGGCGCCTCCCGGGCACTCGTTCCGCGCGGTGAATACCACCTCACATTCATGAGCGATACAGGACTGGCCTCGCGTCTCGGTCACGAATTTGGTGACGTCGCCCAGGAATATAAATTGACGTGGCCCGAGTTCAAACGCGATCCCTTCGGCTTTACCAAGCGCACGTTCGTCGGCTACGGCCAGATGTTCATGAGGTTCCTGCGCAAGCCGAACGTCATGCTGGCGATGGGCGCGGCAGTGCTCGGCGTGCTCGCCCTCGTTGGCGCGGTCTCTTTGATGGAGCGCTCGCACTCGGCGAACACTTCGCGCATCGGCCTCGTCGTCTTTGCCTTGTTCGCCGGCGGTTTGCTCGTGGCTTTGTTTTCGACCTGGCTCGGACGCGAGCGCGGCGCCGCAGTGATGGGAGCTGAGCCTTCCGATTCACGCAGCGTGGTCGCGGCGATGGTCACGTCCTTCGTGTTCCTGTTTGCCATTCTCGGCGTGATTGTCGCGATGGATTACCGGCACCGGCAGCAGGCGCTGGTGGCGCAGAACGAAGAAGGCGAAACGGTCGATCAGATTTTTGATATTCCCAACGAACAGCCGACGCCCGATCCGGGAAATGCCGGATTGAACAAGGGCAACGGTGGCGGCAGCAAGCCGAAGCAAGAGAAGGCCGGCGGCGGTGGCGGTGGTGGCCGTGAAGAAGCGAAGCCCGCTTCGTTCGGTAAACTTCCGCAGGCGTCGTTGACAGTGCCGCAGATTCTGCCGCCGGATCCGAAGCCGGTGCTGCCGAAGAACCCGGCGTTGCCGGTGGCCGCGACCGTGGTTGCCGATCCGATGCTGGTTCCGCCTGATGCACGGGTGTTGAATTACGGCGACTACAAATCGAAGAGCACTGATCCATCGTCTGGTCCGGGTACCGGCAACGGTATCGGTAATGGAACGGGCACCGGCGTTGGTCCGGGTGAAGGTAACGGCGTTGGCCCGGGCCGCGGCGGAAACATCGGCGGCGGTGACCGTAATGACGGTGGTGGTGGTCCCGGTGGCGGCGGTGGTGGTGGCGATCGAATCTACACGGGTAAGGATGTGACCTCGAAGGCCCGTCTGATTTCGAAGCCCGAGCCGCAGTACACCGAAGACGCCCGCAAGAACCAGATTACCGGTACGGTCGTGTTGAAGGTGGTGTTCGGTTCGAACGGAACGGTTTCAAACATCCGCACCGTGTCGGGTCTGCCTTATGGATTGACTGAGAGGGCGATTGCCGCCGCGCGTAATATCAAGTTCGTGCCGGCAACGAAGGATGGGCATCCGGTTTCGATGTGGATGCAACTCGAGTACAACTTCAACCTTTACTAGGTCTGCAAAATCTTTTCTGCAAGGCGTCGGATTCGTCCGGCGCCTTCTTTTATTTGGTCCATTGACGTCGCGTAAGAGATCCGCACAAAACCTTCCGCTCCGAAACCCGCGCCATCAGTAACGACCGTCTGCTCTTCTTCGAGCAAGCGTTGTGCAAACTCGCCTGACGTTTTCAACCCGTTCTGCAAAAGCCCGCGCACGTCGGGAAAGGCGTAGAACGCGCCTTCCGGCTTGGCGCACTGCATTCCGGGAATCTCGCACAAAGCTCGCAACAGCCACTCTCTGCGGCGCGTGTATTCGGCGAGCATTTGGCCCACCGATTCCTGCGGGCCGTTGAGCGCTTCGACCGCGGCCCATTGCGCGATCGAGTTGGTGTTCGAGGTTGAGTGGCCCTGGACCTTGAGCATCGACTTGGTCCACGCGGCGGGCGCGAGCGCATAACCGACGCGCCAGCCTGTCATCGCGTAAGTCTTGGAGAACGATCCGGCGATGCACAAATGCGATCTGAGTTCGGCTGGCAAGCTCGCCGCGCTGAATACTTCCGCCGGTGGATAAACGAAACGCAAGTAGCATTCGTCAGACACGACGTAGATGCCACGCTCGCTGGTCAGTTCCATGATGCGGCGGAAGTCGGCGGGCGGTAACACGCGTCCTGAAGGATTTGAAGGGGAGTTCAGGACTAGCAGCTTCGTGCGCGGCGTGATCGCCTCTTCGACCTGCTCCGGCGTCAGCACGAAGTTTGTTGCTTCAGTTTCGATAAAGACGGGAGTGCCGCCGGCAAAGACCACTACTTCCGGAAATGTCACCCAATATGGTTTTGCGATCAGGACTTCGTCGCCGGGATCGATCAGCGTGACGACTGCGTTGAAGATCGCCTGCTTGCCGCCTGCTGTCGCCATTACCTCAGTCAGCTGATAATCGGCGCCGAACGCTTTGCGGTAGAACTCGATGATACTTCGCTGTAGTTCGCGAATGCCGCCCGCGGCGGTGTACTTCGTGCGGCCCGCTTTCATGGCGGCGATCGCGGCTTGTTTGATGTTCTCGGGCGTGTCGAAATCTGGTTCGCCCGCGCCGAAGTCGCAAACGTTTACACCCGCGGCGCGAAGGGCCTCCGCGGCCTGCATCGCGGCCATCGTGGCGGACGACTGCATGCGCGCGACGTTGTGCGAAGCGGAGAATGCGTTTTGCGAGATCGTGGCAGACTCGGGCGTAGCGGAAAGCGTTTTCATCGTTGAGCGATCTTTTCCTTCATGCGTCTTTCGATTAGCGGTGGTACGAGCCCTTCGACCGTGCCGCCTAACTGGAACACTTCTTTTACCAGCCGCGAACTGACGTAAGAGTAACTCTCGGCGGGCATCATGAACACGGTCTCGATACCGGGCTCGAGTCGTCGATTCATGAGCGCCATCTGTAGCTCGTACTCGTAATCGGAGATCGCGCGGATGCCTCGCACGATCACGTCCGCCTGTTGTGCGACTGCGTATTGCACGAGCAGTCCGGAGAACGAATCGACGCGCAGTTCGCACTTGCGACGATCGATCTGCTGCAACACTTCGGCGAGCATCTCGCGGCGTTCTTCAACGCTGAAGAACGGCTGCTTCTCCGGGTTCACGAGGATGGCGATGATGATCTCATCGAACAGTTTGCACCCGCGTTCAATAATATCCAAATGGCCATTGGTGACGGGGTCAAACGAACCGGGATAGATGGCGCGTCGCATGTAAGAGCATGGTAAGTGCTAAACGGGAAATGGTAAATAGGGGACGCGCATTTACCGCCGTTTTGGCAACTCCTGTAGGCGGCGCGGCACGTAGGTTACCCGATCCCGAACGTTGGCCTCAGACATAGTTTTCAAAAGCTGTTCCAAGTTTTTAACAGCAATCCCAATCGACAATAGCTCTGGAACCAGGATCACCCCTGCCATGGGCCTTCCTGACTCTACCAGGTGGATAGCATCGCTCGTCATGGTGCTAACGTCGTGCGTAACTATCACGCGGTTTGCTAGCGCCGCCCAGTGAAGCAATTCGACGTCCGCTTTCCCTGCAAGGCCGACTTCTCGAACGAACACAAAATCAAGATCCGGCAAGCGGAGCTTCAATCCGCGCAGAATACTATGGTCAACGTTTTCGTCGATGAGGAGACGAAGCATTCGTGTGAGGCTGTTCTTTTAACCTAAGCTTTCGTTAATTGTGCCTCTCGGCGCTCCAATTCTGCCGCCCGGCGCTCGAACTCCTTAAGAAACGCTTGATAACTAGGCTGGCTTTCGATTTTTTGGCGGAGTCTCTCTGCTTTCTCGTTTTCCCTTCGAATATACTCGTCGACTTCGCTCCGGTTAGCCAGATACCAGTGGATAATCTTTTGAATCGCCTCGATTGACACCGAAGGAAATCCTTCGTGTATTTCCTCAAAAGTATCTCCTCGCCAGTATCGGGCAACGAGGATGTCGATAGTGACTCGCGATCCTGTGACTCGAATCATGCCGCCATCGTCTTGTCTGAGTGGTGTGTCAGGTGTGAAGTTCATGCGGTCCATTGTAGCCGTTTGCAGAGGGAATCAGAAAGAGCATGTGACGAGGCACATGCGACGGCAGATTTACAGAACTCGCCATGATATGCTTCAATACGCTTTGACAATTGACGTGGTGAGTTAAAGCGACTTGCGGCCACGTAAAATAATCCGCTAAACAGCTCGATGCCAGTTCTTGAGGCTCCGCGTTGTTAGGCGCGGGGCTTTTTCATTGGCAATTGGAGATCCGCCGTAGACCATGCCCAATCTGCTCGACGCTATCAAAGAACGCATCGTCGTCTTCGACGGCGCAATGGGGACTAACATCCAGGTCCAGAACCTGACGCTCGACGACTTCGGTGGACCACGCTTCGAAGGCTGTAATGAAAACCTGCTCGTGACTCGACCCGACGCCGTGGAAAACGTGCACACCGCGTTTCTCGACACCGGCTGCGACGTGATCGAGACGAACTCGTTCAACGGCACGCCCTTCGACTTCGCCGAATACGGTATCGCCGACAAAGCGTACGAGATGAACGTGCGCGCCGCGCAACTCGCCAAGCGCATCGCCAACGATTATTCGACCAAAGACAAACCACGCTGGGTGGCCGGCTCGATGGGCCCGGGAAGAAAACTCCCGACACTCGGCCAGGTCTCATTCAAAGATCTACGCGACGCTTACATGGTCCAGGCGCGCGGTCTGCTCGACGGTGGCGCCGACATGCTAATAGTCGAGACGTGCCAGGATCTCCTGCAAACGAAGGCCGCCCTCGGCGCGATCTTTTCGGTGTTTGAAGAGAAGCACGTGCGTGTGCCCGTCATCGCGCAAGTCACGATCGAAACATTCGGTACGATGCTCAACGGCACCGAGATCGCGGCCGCGGTGACTGCGCTCACGCCGTTTCCCATCGACGTCATCGGCATGAATTGCGGCACCGGTCCCAAACACATGACCGAGAGCATCCGCTACATCTGCGAAAACGCGCTGCTGCCCGTGTCAGTCTTGCCGAACGCGGGTTTGCCGTCAGTCGTCGAGGGCAAGATGCACTACGACGAAACGCCGGAGACTTTCACGGCCCAACTGGTCCACTTCGCGAGCGACTTCGGCGTCAACATCGTCGGCGGTTGTTGCGGCACGACGCCGGCGCACTTGCGCCAGGTCGTCGAAGCGATGAGTCGCATCACCCCGAAGCAACGCAACCCGAAGTTTGTTCCGGCAGCGTCGTCGATCTACATCCAGCAGCCTTACGTGCAGGACGCTTCATTCCTGATCATCGGCGAGCGCGTCAATGCCAGCGGTTCGCGAAAAATGAAGGAGCTGCTGAACGCCGAAGATTGGGACGGTCTGGTTAAGCTCGGCAGGGAACAGGAACAGGAAGGCGCGCACATCCTCGATGTGAACGTCGACTTCGTCGGCCGCGACGGCGAAGCCGACATGCACGAGCTCGCGTCGCGTCTCGTGACGCAGGTCAAGATCCCGTTGATGTTCGACTCCACCGAGTGGCAGAAGATGGAAGCGGGCCTGCAACACGCGGGCGGCAAGTCGATCCTCAACTCCACGAACTACGAAGACGGCGTGCCGCGTTTTCTCAAGGTGATCGATCTCGCGAAGCGTTACGGCGCGAGCGTGGTGATCGGCACGATCGACGAAGAGGGCATGGCGCGCACCGCCGAAGGGAAGTTCAAGATCGCGAAGCGCGCTTACGAGCAGGCTACCCAGGAAAGCGGTCTGCCGGCGTCGGACATCTTCTTCGATCCGCTCGCGTTGCCGATCTCGACCGGTCTCGAAGCGGATCGCCGCAACGCACTCGAAACCATCGAAGGGATCAGACGGATCAAGAGCGAGCTGCCCGGCGCTTTCACCCTCCTCGGCGTGTCGAATATTTCTTTCGGTCTCAGTCCCGCCGCGCGCGTCGTGTTGAATTCCGTGTTTCTACATGATGCGGTCGAAGCCGGGCTCGACGCCGCCATCGTCAACGCCAGCAAGATCGAGCCGTTGAATCGTATCGGTGAAAAGGAGCTCGCCGTCGCGCGCGAGTTGATTTACGACCAGCGCAAGTTCGAAAACGACGTCTGCGTTTACGATCCGTTGACCGAGTTCACGAAACTCTTCGAAGGCGTGCAGGCGAAGACGGCGAAGAAGGCGTCGAAGGGCGAGACCGTTGAAGAACGTTTGAAGAACCACATCATCGACGGCGAAAAGATCGGTCTCGAAGACGAGCTGAAACTCGCGCTCGAAACACATCCCGCGCTCGACATCATCAACAACATCCTGCTCGACGGCATGAAAGTCGTCGGCGATCTTTTTGGCGCCGGGCAGATGCAGTTGCCGTTCGTGTTGCAGTCGGCGGAGGCGATGAAAGCGGCCGTAAAGTTTCTCGAGCCGTTCATGGAGAAGAAAGGCGGCGCGACTGCGAAGGGCACGCTGGTGCTGGCGACCGTGAAAGGCGACGTGCACGACATCGGCAAGAACCTCGTCGACATCATTCTCACGAACAACGGTTACAAGGTGCACAACCTCGGCATCAAGCAACCGATCGAGGCGATTCTGCAAGCGTCTGCTGAGACGAATGCCGACGCGATCGGGATGAGCGGCTTGCTTGTGAAGTCGACGTTGATCATGAAAGACAACCTCGAGTTGATGAACGAGCGCGGCGTGAAAGTGCCGGTGATTCTCGGTGGCGCGGCGTTGACGCGGCGGTACGTGGAAGAGGATCTGAAGTCGCTGTATCACGGACGGTTGTTTTACGCGCACGATGCGTTTGCGGGTTTGCGCACGATGGACCAACTGGTCGGGGCCACGGATCAGACGGATGAACACGGATCGGACCAACGGACACCAGCTGTAGTCGAGGACGTCGAGGATTTAGTTGGTGAAGAGGCGAAGCTCGGCATTCGCAAAGCGGCGCGGCCGCGCGGCGCTGCCCCGAGTGGAAACACGACGCACACGACGCGTTCGCTCGTGAATCCCGATGTGCCGATTCCCACGCCGCCGTTTTACGGTTCGCGCGTGGTTGATGACATCGCGCTCGAAGACGTCTTTGCTTTTGTCAACGAAAACGCGTTGTTTAAAGGGCAATGGCAGTTCAAGCAGGGCAAGTTGCCGCCGACGCAGTATCAACTCATGGTGCACGAGCAGGTGCGGCCGATTTATGAAGAACTAAAAGCGCGATCGGAATTTGAACGGTTGCTTGTGCCGAAAGTCGTTTACGGATATTTCCGTTGCCAGTCGTCCGGTAATGATTTGATTGTTTACGATGAGAACCAGCGCGAACAGGTGCGGTTCACGTTCCCGCGGCAGCCGGCGAACAGGCATCTGTGTCTCGCAGACTTTTTTGCTTCGGAAGAGTCGGGACGAATGGACGTGGTCGGGTTTTCTCTCGTTACGGTTGGACGTCGAGCAAGCGAGTATGCGCACGAGTTGTTCAAGTCAGACAAGTATGCGAACTATCTTTACTTTCACGGGTTGAGTGTTGAAGCGGCCGAGGCGCTCGCGGAGTTCTGGCACAAACGCATGCGTGAAGAGCTCGGGATCGCAGGCCATGATGCGAAGATGTTGTCGCGGCTGTTTCACCAGGAGTATCAGGGTTCGCGTTACAGCTTCGGCTACCCGGCGTGTCCGCGGCTCGAAGATCAGGAGAAGCTCTTCACACTGCTCGACCCCGGCCGCATCGACGTCAGCCTCTCGGAGGAATTTCAACTGGAGCCGGAACAGTCGACATCGGCTATCATTGTGCACCATCCGGAGGCGAAGTACTTCTCGATCGAGTGACTACTGCGGAGTTAGCGGCTTGGAAACTGTTGAGTCAAGTTTGGAGCATTCACAAGAACTAACATCCGTCTCCCCACAGTCCACTACCGTCGTCCCCACCAAAGAAGAACTCGCCGCCCTCTCAGCATTCGAACGCTTCGCGTATCGACTCACGCGCCGGATGAACCGAGGCGCGTGGAAACGTTTCTGGACGTGGTGCCAGAGCACGATGGGCGCGGGCTGGATCCATCTCTCCACTTACAACATCATGAACGTCTACGGCCTCGAACACATCGAGGCTGCGTCGCGCGAACGGCCGCTGTTGCTCGTCGCGAACCATCGTTCGTTCTTCGATATGTACGCCGTCTCAACGGTGCTCTTTTACAAAACCACGTGGCGCAAACAGCTTTTCTTTCCCGTGCGCGGCCGCTTCTTTTACCAAAATCCGCTGGGACTCTTCGTGAATCTAGTCATGGGCTGGTGGTCCATGTATCCGCCGTTCTTCGCCACCGGCGACAATCCGATTCCCGAGAAACGAACGTTCGATAAATTCTCGTTTCGCGTGTTGACCGAGCTCGCGCGCACCGGCCCCGGCAACGTCATCGGCTTTCATCCCGAAGGCACGCGCAACAAAGGCGACGATCCCTATTCGTTTCTGCGCGCGCAGCCCGGCGTCGGGAAGTTGATCATGGACGCAAAGCCGCAGGTCATTCCCGTGTTCATTGCCGGGCTGTGCAACAGTCTGCCGCGCCAGGTCGCACGCAACTGGAACCGCGAAGACGTGATTCGCATTCACTTCGGACCGCTCATCGATCTCAGCGAACACCTCAACAAACCCGATCGCTTGCGCACACACAAAGAGATCGCCGACGCAGTCATGGAAAAGATCGCCGCGCTCGCCGAACAAGACAAGGCAATCCACAGATTACGCAGATGATGCCCTTAGTGATCGTTAACCCATCGTCGGCAAGCGGCAGCACGGGCGCCGCATGGCCCGGCGTGGCGAGCGATCTGCGCGCGGAGTTCGGCGCGTTTCAAATTGCTTTCACAAAGGTGCGCGGCGACGCGTCGTCAATCGCCGCTGACGCCGCACGCAAAGGAACGAAACTGATCATCGCGTGTGGTGGCGACGGCACGATCTCGGAAGTCGCGAACGGAATTCTTTCTTCGGGCAAGGACGCGGAACTCGGCATACTGCCGAGCGGCACCGGCGGCGACTTCCGCCGCTCGCTCGAAATTCCGGCGCAAAGCCGTGCTGCCGCGCGCATCCTGCGCGAAGGACGCACGCGCCGCATCGACGCGGGCCGCGTTTCGTTCGTCGATCACCACGGCGGCGAAGCGATGCGTTACTTCGTCGGCGTCGCGTCGTGCGGCATGAGCACGAAGGTGATCGAGCGCGTGAAAGCCGGCGGTCCCGGCTGGTTACCGGCGAGTACGCCGAAGTGGCTCGGCGGCCGCATCTCGTTTGGCGCATCTCTGCTGCAAACAGCCATGCGCAGCGAAGCGACGCGTTTGCTCGTGCAACTCGACGACTCCCACGAACGACAGCTTTTCGTCACGAACCTCTGCGTCGCGAACGCGCGTTACTTCGGCGGCGGGATGAAGATCGCGCCGGAAGCAAAACTCACCGACGGAAAGTTTGACGTGGTCGGCGTCGGCGATCTCGGCGCGCTGAAGCTCTTAACGAGCGCGCCGCGAGTCTACTTCGGTTCGCACCTCTCGCTGCCGGAAGTCAGCCACGGATTAGCGCGAAAGGTAACGGTGCGGCCCGCCGAACGCGACGCGCAAATAGATCTGGAAGTCGACGGCGAACTTCCAGGAAGACTGCCCGCCACGTTCCAGATCATTCCCGCCGCCCTCCGCGTCCGCTGCCTGTGACCACCTGATTTAGATTTTTCTTTGCGCGCTTCATTAAAAAATTTATGATGGCCTCAGGCCATGGATGAACGACGATCTAAACCCCGGTTGAGCGTGCGGCTCGACGCGGTTTGGCAAGCCGAAGACGAACGCCACTCTGCCCGCGTCACCGATCTTTCCGAAGGAGGTTGCTATCTCGACACGGTTGGTGAAGTGATGGTCGGCGAGATCGTCGCTTTCCGCGTCCTGCTGCCTGACGACGAGTGGCTTTATCTCGAAGGCGAAGTGCGGCACCATCGTCACGGCTTCGGATTTGGTGTGCAGTTTGTCGACTTAAACGAGGAACAGACGCAGAATTTGCAACGTCTGCTGGAAATCGCGCGCGCGGCTGGACCAGACGCCCCCGTGATTTCAGCGGATCTCGTCGAAGATTAGGCAGCCCAGGGCCTCACGTCAGCGCAAACACAGCTAATGGCGATTCAAGGTACTTTGCAGACAATGAGCCTGACCGACCTGCTGCAGTTTTTGGCGGCGGGAAGGAAATCGGGAACGCTCAAGTTCGATCGCGGCAAGATCACGAAGCAGGTCTATTTCAAGAACGGCCTGATCGTCGGTTCGAAGTCAAACGATCCGCGCGAGTACCTGGGCCAGGTGCTGTTGCACTACGGCAAAGTCAACGACGCACAACTCAAAGCGGCGCGTGAAGCGCAACGCAGCTCGGGCGCGAAACTCGGTGAAGTGCTCGTCGCGCAGGGTTTCTTAACCGAAAACGAAGTGCTCGAGATCCTGAAGACGCGCACGCTGGACGCGATCTACGACCTGTTCATGTGGAACGAAGGCGAGTTTGAGTTCTACGACGACGAACCACTGCCCGACGATCTGCTGCTCATCGAAGTCGAACCGACGAACGTGATCATGGAAGGCATTTACCGCATCGACGAGCTTGCGCGTTATCAAACGCTCGTGCCTTCGGATCGTGCACTGCTGGAGCTCGCTTCGGGTTGGACCTCATCCCTCGCGAAACTCGGCAAGGAGTTTCATCAGATACTGTTTCTGATCGAGAAGCGCATGTCGGTCGCGGAGATCTGTTACCACATGCACGCGTCCGCCTTTCATGTTTACGGCCAGCTCTACACGTTGATTAGCGAGGGCATCGTACGCGTGAGCGGTGAGAAAGCGGAGGACGCCTCGGCGCCGGAGGTTGACATCGAAGACCTGCCGGAGAGCGTGACGGAGATGGTCTGGTCCGCCGAACGCAAACTCGAGAGCGATCCGGAAAAGGCATTGCAGATCATTCACGAAGCGTTGCAGCAACAGCCCAACAATCCCGAAGCGCAGGCGTTGTTGCCCACCGCGGAAGAGAAGTACGTCAAACACGTCTACGCGACGAGTGGTCTAACGCCGCGCTCGGTACCGCAGTTGCGCATCTCGCCGGCCGAGATGACGGACCTGCAAATCGATCCGCAGGAAGGTTTCGTATTGTCGCGCATCAACGGCGCGTGGGACATCCAGTCGATCCTCTCAATCTGTCCCTTTCGCGAGGCTGACTGCCTGCGCATGATCAAGAAGCTGCGGGAACGCGGCGTGATCGCGTTTGAGTAAGCGGCTGTCCGCGTAATCGTTGGCTTGCAAAACAAAGAAGCGGCGCGCGACCGGATGCGCGAGGTTGCGCCACCGCGACAAAGGGCGCTCCGTTAAGATTTCAAAGCCCGCGAGATTGAATGTCTTGCGCCAGCCGTGTGCATGTTGAAACGTGCATGGCCCCGTGCGGCCGCGCCACTGGCGATCATGCGTCCAGCACACGATGCGATCCCACCACAGCGACGGAATGTCTTCGTAAATGATCGCCAGACCACCGTCGCGTAAAACTCGGCTCACTTCGTTCAGCACCAGACGCGGATCGTGCGCGTGATGCAGCACGTAACAAAGCAGCACCGCGTCGAAACTCTGATCGCGCACCGGAAAATGGCGACCGTCATAAGGCAGATACTTGATCTGCGCCGCGGTGCTGTCGCCGACGTCCAGACCGACAACGGGTTTACCCAACAGACTGCTGAGATGATGCGCGATGAAACCATTGCCGCAACCGACGTCGAGCACATCAGCCCACGGCGGCAACACACGCGCTACTTCGAGCGCCATATCGTACGCGCGGCCGACTTTGCGCCGTCTTCGCATGCGCCGGTAGCGGCGTTTGATAGTGGTCAGTAGCTTGGTCACGCTCGCGCTTTTGCAACGACAGTGCCTCAACAGTTTGCTTGAAAATTCGCGCTGCGCGGCGTGGGCCACTGCAAAGAATGACCGACACGTGGCAGCGTAGCGCGCTGAATCATGAGGTAAATGAAACGGCCCGGCGCGAACGCCGGGCCTCGTCACATCAACTCGTGGTTAGCAGATCTTATCTGCGCCTTCTTGTTCTCGTCGCGCGAAGTTGTTGAATCTCTTTCTTCAACTCTTCGATCTGACGTTGCTGTTCCTGAATCGCATTCACCATACTCCACAGAATCGGATCGCTGTTGACCATCAGGTATCCTGCCGCGTTCGCGTTTACGGCCTCCGGAATAACCTTCTGCACCGCTTGCGCGCTGAACCCGATGTACTCTCGGTCCGACTTGATTCCCACCGGATTGTCTCGTCGATATTCATAACGCAGTGGCCGCAATTGCATGACCGCGTTGAGGCCGGTGCGAAACTGTCCCTTGATGACCTTCAAGCGCTCGTCCGAAAACGTCTGCCACGATCCGCCACCGACTTTGCTCGCGTCGCCGTTGACTGAAAGCGTCTGGTCCGGTGCGGTCGTGCCGATGCCCACTCGGCCGGTGTTACTGACATCGAAGAACACGTTCTTCAACGACGTGCCATTGAAATAACCAAGCCGCAGGTATTCGGTCGCCTGGTTTGCGCTCACAAACCCATATTCCGTTTGCGCGCCGTCACTCGAGGAAATCTGGATCGCGTTCGTCGTGCCGGCGTCATTGCCGCCGAAGATGAACATCTTGGCGCCGGTCGGACTCGCGGTGCCGATACCCACGTTCCCACTCGCGGCGATGTCGATACTACTGGTCGGTGCGCCGGGACGAATACGGAACGGCAAGCGGGAACCACTCGTCACATCGCGCACGAAGAAGTTTGCTTCGTTGCCGGCCACGTCCCACGTCTGCGCGGTGAAGCCGCCCGTGTTGTTCTGCTCGAGTCGAATTGCAGGCGTGTCGCTCGTATTGGCGTGCATGTCCAAAACGGGAGTGGCGGTTCTGAATCCTACTTTACCCGTGCTGGCAACTCTGAGGGAATTGGCAGGCGCTCCCGCATCAACTTCGAAAACGATCGTTCCGGTTTCAGAGTTACCGGTCGTACCCTGGTCCACGAAACTCAGAAAATTCCCGCCGCCGCTGCCCGAAGCATTGGCTCGTATTTGCCAGTTGTTGGCGGGGAACCCGGCAGAGGTACTGGTGTCGTCAAACTGAATACGCGTGTTGTTCTCCTTCACGCGGATCGTGTCGAAACCAAAATCTTCGTTGTTAACGCAATCGAGACCGGCGCAGATACTGCCCTGAACGATCAGGTCGTCAGGAATGACCTGATCGAACAGCAGCGCCGGGTGATTCCGCCGGACTGCGTACTCCACGCGCCCTGAAGTTGCTTTCGGAAAACGCGGCGGTTGGAGCAGGTTCACTTTGGCCGAGCGCTGGCTTTCCGAAGCTCCAGCGACCACGACTGAACCATTCACCACCGCGAAAGCGCCCGCTTGGACAAGCGGCTGCGACGGCAGGAGTCCGCGCTTGCGGAAATCGCGCACCACTTCGTCTGAATTTCCTTTTTCGCGAGACTTGGCCAAAGCCTCTTTCACGTCTGGTCCAATTACCGGTGTCACGCGCAGCTCGTAGGTATACTGCCCGTCAGCTAAGTCCTTGATCTTAAATTCGGGGGCGTTGCCGTTCTTAAACTCTTTCGTGATGACCTGGCCGTCGGGGGCAGCGACTGTAAGCGTCACTGCGGCATGTGGTGCTTTCACGTCGAACCTGACACCCGAACCTACTGAAGTAATGGTCGCAAATTGATTTCTGTCGTCTGTTGATTGCGCGAACACAACAGAAGACAGGCAGAGAACTACAAAGAGCGTCCACAGAATGGAGGGGAAACGTTTTGAGTTTTTCATTGAGAACCTTTCCTTAGCGGCACACGAATGCCGGTTGTGAGCTGGAAGAAATGTCTTCAAGCGGTGCCGAGAGTTTTGTACAGCGAGGTAAGAAATGAGCGACGTAGGTATAGCAGTGCCGGGTAAATTGAGTCAAGATAATTCTGTGAACGCACGAGCGCGGTATGGCAGAATGCGTTCATGACAAGAATAGTAGCAGGATTGATCATGACGTTGCTGATACCCGTCGGTTACTGGCCCCTCGAAAAGAGCCAGCCACTCATCGAAAAGACCCAAACGATTCGGCTTGCGCCGGACACTGGAAAACTGTCGCCAGGCGAGCGTCAGGCAGTCGCGAAGTTGATCGAGGTGGGCCAGATCTTTCAGCAACTCTACGAACGGCAGCGCCATCCGCAGGCGCTAACGTCGTATCGCGCGCTCGAACAACTCAACAAGCAAAACGGCGGCGCGGCACAGACGCAGAATCTGCTCACGCTCTATCGCCTCTTCCAGGGTCCAATCGCCACCACGCTCGAAAACAAGCGCGAGCCGTTTCTGCCGGTCGATGCGTTACAGCCCGGCAAGAACATGTATCCGTATGGCATCACGAAGGAAGAGGTCGAACGGTTCATCAACTCTGCGAAGAATCCGGACCAAACACGCAGCGAGCTGCTCGATGTTCGCACCGTAGTGCGCGCGGCCACGCCACAGAACCTCCGCGAAGACACCGCTAAACTCACGAAGTACCCCGTGCTGCAAACTCTGCACCCGCAACTCATGGCCGAGTTGCAGCAATTGGCGAAAGCTCCCGCTAACCGCGAAGGCCGCGCAGCGTTGTACGCGATTCCATATTCGCTCGCTTACGCGGACGAGCTGGTCAAGAGTTACGGCCTGCTCAACGAAGCCGCCGATGCAGTGCAGAAAGACGACGAAGAGTTTGCGCGTTACTTACGCAATCGCGCGCGCGATCTGCTGTCGAACGACTACGAATCAGGCGACGCGAGTTGGGTAACGGGGCACTTCAAAAACCTCAACGCGCAGATCGGATCTTACGAGAGTTACGACGACGAGCTTTACGGCGTGAAGACTTTCTTCTCGTTCTGCCTGTTCCAAACTCGCCAGGAAGAAACGACCGCGTTGCGCCAGGCGATGAAAGGTTTGCAGGCGCTCGAAGACTCGCTCCCGTATCAGAATCACAAGAAAGTGCGCGAAGACATTCCGGTGGGCGTTTACGACGTGGTCGCTGACTTCGGCCAGTCGCGCGGCGGCAACACCGCGACAATTCTGCCGAACGAAGCGTTATTCGCGCGTCGCTACGGCCGCACGATTCTGTTGCGCGCGAACATCATGCGCAATCCCGACATTTTCGAAAGCACGCAGAAAACGTTCGCGGCCGCGGTTGGGGAACAACAAGCCAGTGAGCTCACTTCCGACGGCAACTTCTATCGCACGCTGTGGCACGAAGTGGGCCACTATCTCGGCGTCGATCGCACGAAGGACAATCGCGATCTCGACGAAGCGTTGCAGGACAACTCCAACACGCTCGAAGAGATGAAAGCGGATCTCGTTTCGCTCTTTGTCGCCGACGCGCTGCACAAGCAGGGTTATTACAACGACGCGCAATTACGCAGCGTTTACGCCGGCGGCATCCTGCGTGTCTTGCAGAACAATCGCCCGCGCCGCGACCAGCCTTACAACACGATGCAGTTGATGCAGTGGAACTTCTTTCTGCAGAACGGACTGCTGAGTTTCGATCCGGGAACAAAGACGCTGCGCATTCACTATGAGAAGTATCACGACGTGGTGGGCAAGATGCTGGAGCGAACGCTCGCCGTGCAGTACGCGGGCGACAAAGGGGCGTCAGACAAGTTCATCGACGATTACAGCCAGTGGGACGAAAACCTGCACGGCGTGATCGCGGCAAACATCCGTGCGCAACAGCGTTATCGTTTTCGTTTGTTCAAGTACGCGGCGCTGGGTGAATAATTACTTCGCCGCTTGAATCGTTTGCTGCGCGATGTCGAGATACACGCGCAAGCGGACTTCCGGTAGTTGGAACCGGCCGGTCGTCGTCTTCGCGCGTTCGAAGTTCGAAATCGCGAGCGAGCCCAACGCACCCGACATCTGAATCACGAGGTTCGAGATGGTGTTGCCGTTTTGCAGGTTCAGCTCGTCGTCCTGGTAGAAGTCCATGCCGAAGCCGTCGAGCGTGTGCGCCGCCGCGCAGATGTCGTTCAACTGGTCCACGAGCGGATCGAGGATCTCGAACGCGCGCTTCACGTCGTAACGGGAAAACGCCCGCGCCAGCTCGAGCAGTACGAGCATCTGTTCCTGGTCCTGCGCCTGCGCGCCCGGCGCCAGCAGCGTGCGCGCCTGTTCGAGAAAATTCAGCGCGTTCGTACGCTTTTGTCCTGGTCCAAGCTGCCGGATGATCTGCATCAACATGTTGGCGCGTTCGCGCGGCGTCTTCAACGCGGCGATGGCCCGCAGCGCCTCATCCACTTTGCCGCTCCCAACAGCGCGATACATTTCCTGTTGGTCCAGGTTGCGCAGCGCGTTGCGGCGCTCGTACGGGTTCTTCAGATTGTCGAGCACCTGGCGCGCCCGTGCGATGTCGCCCTTGGCCGCGAGGCTGTTCGCGAGCTGATTGTAGAGTTGGTTCCTGATCTCCTCCGGCGCTTTTTGAATCGACTCCAGGGCGGCGTCAGCGTTGCCGTTGTCGACCTTCGTCTGTAGCGCCTGAAACGATTCCTGATAAGGGCTCGTAGCGTTTTGCAGTTCCGCGAACCTCTTTTCGACTGCGGCCGCGCCTCCTTCGACAACTCCGTCGAGATCCTGGCCCAACCCGCGAAGACTACTCAACATCTGCCACGCGGCGTCACGTTCCGGCGTGTAGTTGTTGTGCGGCGGCAATTGATAAGACATCGCTTCCTGGGCCGCCTTTTGCAACAAGTCGTGACACGTTTGGTCGGGCAGTAATGGATCGGCAGGCGCGGCGGCGTGATTTGCTCCCTGGTATCTCGCCGGTCTCGCGTTGCACATGCTGAGTAGACTGACGGTGACGGCCACGGCCTGGGGAGTGGTGAGCAGCTTCTCGTTGAGCACTTTGTTGGCGACCTCGGTGGCGAGATCGCTCGCGAGTTCGGGACTCTTTTGCCTCAGCATCGTGACGGTGTTGACGAGATCCGACGAGTAACCGCTCTTCAGATTTTGCCGCGCGATCTGAAACGCGCGCTTCGGATCCTTGGCGGCGATCTGGTTGGCGATCGCCAGCTCCATGCTGCGTTCCTGATCCTCCTGCTCGCGTTCGTTGCCGTAAGGATTCATCGGCGTTTTGGTCGAATGCAGAAAACTCAGTGCCGCCTCGGGATCGTGCTCGGCCAGTACGCGAATGATTTCCCACCGCAGTTGCGACATCGGGCCGTAATTTCTCTCGTAAGTGTCCGCGTTCGTATCAACGGTCGCCCAATACTCCTTCACGCCCGTCGCCGCGTCGTTCAGAAACTTCGCAGCGCGTTTCTCGTCTGTCGACCACAGCAGTTGGGCAAGCTGGAGTTGGGTTTGAAGGCGGGTCTGGGGCGAATGGATCTCGGGAATGAGTGCTTCGATGTCGCTGAGTAGATCGAGGCCCTTGGCTTTAACCGTTTCAAGGTTCTTGCTGGTGTTGAGCTCCTGGTCGGTGGCCTGGCGCAGCTCGACGATCCGGACCTCGATTTTGCCGCTTTCCATGTTTCCGTCCTGGCGGAGTGGCGTGACGAGGATGCGGTATGTACCGGCTGTCACCGCAACGAATGAGACGTTTTCCGGGCCGTCGTCGCCGTTTGGTGAGTCAAACTCGCCGAGACTTTTTCCGGCCGGTGAAGCGACGCGCACCACGACGTCGATACCGTGTTGTTCGACGACGAGCTGAGCATACTGGTTCTCCTGGAGCGTGATGGTGAAAGCCTGTGAGTCGTTTGGTCCTAGCTGGCGTTCGATCGTTGTGCCCGGTTGGAGTGATTGTTCCTGGGCCTCGACCACGGCGGTTTGCAGGCAGCAGATAAGAAAGGACGCGGCAAGCAGAGCCCTGAGTTGGCGCATAAAAGCCTCTCCAGTCCTGGTTTGAGAAGGATACGGTTGTTAAGACGTCGCCGGTGTTAAAGAGTTCCCGACACTGGATGATTTACTTCGCAAACGCGTTGCCGCCGAGGAAGTTTTCACGCAGGTAGGTAACGGTGTCGTGCAGGGTTTCGCCGGGATCGCGCGGCCGGAAGCCGAGCTCGCGTGACGCTTTGGCGCAGTTCAAGTACCAGAAATACTGCGCCATCTCGATCGCGCCCGGTTCGACGGGGGAACTCATGTCCCACTGTTTGAAGAGCGAGTCGAGCAACTGCGAGCCCGTGATCGCGAGCCGCGAAGGGAGAGCAAGCCATGGCGCGGAGACTTTGGTCAGCCGCTCCAACCGGCCGAAGAACTTCGCAAAGGTCCAGTTTGCCGCGCCCAGCAGGTAACGCTCGCCGTGCCGGCCCTTCTTCATCGCCGCACGAAACGTCTTCGCCGCGTCACGCGCATCGACAAAACTCACGCCGCCGGTCGGCACCGCGCTAATCTTTCGGGCCATGAAATCCAGCACGAGTTTCGTCGAGCTCAAACGATCGTCGCCCGGCCCGAGCAACAGGCTCGGATTCACGATCACGAGCCGCAGTCCCTTGCCGTTGAAACGTTCGAGCGCCGCCATCTCCTGGTAAGCCTTGCTCGCGTAGTACGGCCAGCGCGAGATGATCTCGAGCGGTTGCGGATAAGTCTCGTCAGGGATGATGTCGCCGTCTTTAGTGACGGCGATCGTGCCGCTTGTTGACGCGAGGACAATCGTCTTCGTGCCGGCGGCTTTCGCGGCGTCGCAGAGCAGGCGCGTGCCTTCGACGTGAATGTCGTACATCTCGCGCGAGTCTTTGTGCTCGCGCGAGACTTTGCCGGCGAGATGGTAGATCTCGCTGATACCTTCGACCGCACGTTTGTTGTCTTCGGCGTTGGTGATCGAGCCCTCGAACGTCTCGACACCGAGATCGACGAGCCAATCGGGAATCGACGTTGCCATGACGCGAATGTCGCGCGCGCCTTCGTCGATGAGTTGGCGAACGAGATGCGAACCGAGAAAACCGGTGCCGCCGGTGACGAGTGTTGTGGCGCGCTGGCGTTTCTCAATCGCCGCGCGGCGCTTCGTGCCGGTCGTGGCCGTCGTCATGCGAGCGGTGCGTTTGCTTGAAGATTTCGTCGGCATTAAACGGCGAGGCTCTCCTCAGGCTCTTCGATCAACTGCACCTTGCGCTCGCTGCGCCACTGCTTCCGTAACGCTTTCAGATCGAACGGCGTGCGCGTGCGATCGCGCAGGTTCACCACTTCATGCCGCACCTTCGCGGCGATCAAGCGGTACGCCTCGGCACGCGCGAGGCCGCGCGTCATCTCTTCCAGCTCTTCATGAGAAAGAAATTGACCGATGCGGGCGCCGACTTCGCGGTTCTTGATCAGCGTCGTGCCCTTCGGCATCGCTTCGTACGTGCCTTCGAGATACATCGGCAGGATCCCGACGCGCGCGTGCAGCGCGAGATAGCCGACAACGGGTTTGAAATCCGCCATGACGCCCGTCATCGAACGCGTGCCTTCGGGAAAGATCAGCGCGTTGTAACCCTGATCGAGAAACGAGCGCGCGTGTCGCAGCGATTGTCGCAACGAACCGGTGCGCTCCATCGGCACGAGGTTCGTGAAGTTTTCCATCACGGCGCGTTTGTACTTCGTGTCGAAGAAGTAATCGGCCGCGGCGAGCGCCACCATGTCTTTGCCGTACTCGCCGAGGGCCATCTTCGTGAGCCCCATGTCGAGGTGCGAACAGTGGTTCGCCGCGACGATGAAGTTCGTGTGCGGCGGAATGTTGGAACGTCCTTCGTAATGCGTGCGCAGAAACTGGTCGTACAGGAAGCGCTGCAGGAAGTCGCCCGCTTTAGTTCCCGCCGTGCGCACGAACGCCGGAATGTGAATCTCGTCGTCTTTCTTCGGTTCGTCGGGACGAAGGTCGCGCTTGGTTGTAGCGCCGGCCCGGCGATTGACGACGCTCAGCAGCTCGCGCAGGTCCTGAATCTCGTTGAAACGTTCGGGCGCGGAGATCGAACCGCCCGCGTTTTCGATCGCGGTCGCCAGCTCAACGAACATCAGACTGTCGAAACCGAGATCGCTGAGGCGCGTCTCAATCCTGACTTCCGAACGCGGGCGGTTCGCAACCGTCGCCACGATGCCTATCAACCACAACGAATCCGCATCCTGAGATTCCTGGGCCAGCGTTTGGCGTCCCGATTTCTGTTTCTCTTCGAGCGCTTCCATGATTTGCACGACTTCACGCCGTTTCACTTTGCGCGTTGCCGTGCGCGGCAGCTCGTCGTCCGTGAAATGCAAAACTTTGACGCGCTTGTAGTAGGGCAGGGAAGCCGACACCTCGCGGAAGTGCTCTTCGACGAGCCGGTGCAGTTCCGAGCGCGAGAGCGAAATGTCGTATTCATCATCAGCCACGACGAGGCACGCGACCTTCTCGCCGATGCCGTCCGCGAGTCCGACGATGCTCAGCTCCTTCACGTAAGGCGAATTGGCGTAGACTTCCTCGAGCTCGTCGGGATAGACGTTCTTGCCGTTCGTGTCGACGATGATCTCTTTCGAACGCCCGACGAGATACAGATTGCCGTCGTCGTCGACGCGCCCGAGATCGCCCGTGTAGAGCCAGCGATCAACGAGCGTCGCGCGCGTCGCCGCTTCATTCTCGTAGTAACCGAGCATCACGTTTGGCCCACGCGCGATCACTTCACCGACGCCGCTCGCGTCCGGTTCCGCAATGCGTACTTCAACGCCCGGTAAAGGCTTGCCTACCGTTCCCGTCAACATGCGATTCTCCGGCCGCGTGACAGTCAACACCGGCGACGCTTCAGTCAAACCGTAACCTTCGAGAATCGTGAAACCGAGGCCGTGGAAGTCGCGCTGGATCTTCTCGCTCAGCGCCGAGCCGCCGCTGATGAAATAACGAATGCGCCCGCCGAGCCCTTCGTGAATCGGATAGAACAGCACCTGGCCGAGGTTCACCGACGTCTTGTCGCGCAGCCACGCGTTCGCCCAGATCAGATTGTCGGCGGTCTTGCCGATCCAGTCGCTCTGTTCGTAGAGACGGTTCTTGATGCGGCGGTGCAGCAGTTCCCACAACGCGGGCACGCCGACCATGCCGGTGACGTGGCCGTTTTTGATCCCGCGCGCGAGTGCGTCGCTCGTGAGCTCGGGCAGGTATGTGATCTGCGCGCCGCGACTCAGCGGCGTCAGGAATCCGGTCGAGAATTCAAACGTGTGATGTAGCGGTAAGACCGACAACACGCCGTCGCTGATCGACATGTCGAACACCGACGACAGCATCGACACCATGCTCGTCAGGTTGCGATGCGAGAGCATCACGCCTTTCGGCTGGCCCGTCGTGCCGGAAGTGAAGATCAACGAAGCGACACTCTGCGCGTGAACGCGTTGCGGCAAGAGCGCGATGCGTTCGTCTTCAGTCTGCTCGTCCGGCAGCTCGAAGACTTCGTCGTAAGTCCAGAGACGTGTGAGTCCCTGCTGTTCGAGTTGTTCGCGCAGGTCGGGATGATCTTCGAGCACTTTATCACTCGTGATGATCCCCGCCGCGTTTCCGGCGCGCGCGAAGTTGAGAATCTCGCTCGTAGAACTCTCCGGATCGCACGGAATACAAGTCGCGCCGGTCTTCAACACGCCGAAGTAAGTCATGCCCCACTCGGGCGCGTTCGCACTGACGAGCATCACGCGGTCGCCCTGCTTGATCCCGTGGCTCGCGAGAAATCCGGCAACACGTGTCGCCAGCTCGCGCAGATCGGCGTACGTGTACTGCTCTTTGCGGCCGTCGCGCTCGATGCGCATCGCGACGCGGGTCGCGTGGCGCTTCGTCGAAGTCTCAAACAACTCGAGCAGATCGCGATACGTGTAAACACGTTTCGGCTGCGCGCGCATCTCGTCTTCGAGCGTCGGGAACACCCACTTCGTCAGTCCCGGCAGATGAACGTTGAGCCAGTAGTCGTACCAGTCAAACTTTTCCGGGTTCCACGTGAGCAGCGAGCGCTCGTCTTCGCTGATGCGATTAAACAGCGTGCGCACATTCTCCGAACGAAACACGTATGCATTCTCGACCGTGAACGGGCGAAACATATCGAAGGCTTCGGTCGTCTCGCGCGTCAGCTCCTCGACGCGTTCGACCTTGTCTTTCACCATGTCGATCACTTCACCGACGCGCCCGCCGCCCCAGCGCGGCCGCACGCGATCCAATAGCGACGACGCCTTCTTCGCGGTCGCATTGAACATCGGCACCGACGTGTTCTCGAACTTCGACACCGTCACCACACGCGGCTCCATGCGTGCGCCGATACGGTTCAGAATCTTAACGCCGCTGTCTTTCTCTTCTTCGTAGTAACGGCGCTTGTCGAGACCGCAGAGACCGACGATGCGTTCCATGTTGTTGGCGTTCGAATCGCCCGTCGCTGCCTGATAAACGAGCCGCGGTTCTTCGACGCACGCCTGCGCCGAGACGGCGAGCATCACGGACGCGACCTGGTCCACGGGCGTGATGTCGAGGATCAGTTTCGGATCGGCGGGAATCTGCGTCTGGCCTTTGCGAATCAGGAAGATGATGGGCGCCGTGGTCGTGAAGCCTTCGTTCCAACCCGGGAACGGATATGACAAAGCAGATTCGACGATGCTAGGGCGAACAATCGCGCGCACCATGTCTTTTTCAGCGGCGACGAGCTGCTCGCCGAGCGACTTCGTGTAGGTGTAGATGTTGGGCCAACCCCAGTATGCCGCGCGTTCGACGCCGAGATCCGTCAGACGCGTGCGCGTCCAGACTTTTCTTTCGCGTGCGACCGCGAGTCCGAGCGCGTCGGGATCATCGATGTCACGTCCTTCTTCGTTGAGACGTTTGCGCGCGAGTTCGCGAAACTTCGCCGCCATCATCGCGTCGCGCGCTTCGTCGCGCACGCGATCCGCGAGCTTCGCACAATCGGCGATCTCGTTGTCGACGGAAAACTGAACGCCCGGCATTTCTTTGCGCCGCGGAAAGTAACCAAGCACGTCGTCGCTTTCCCAAACCGCGCCCGAACGATTGCCCGCGACGAAGCAAGTCGAAACGTGGACCAGCGCCGGACGTTTCATTCGCCTCGCGAACGCGATCACGTTTTGCGTGCCGACCACGTTCGTGCGCAGACCGCTTTCGAGCGTGGGATTGAAAGTGACGTTGCCGGCGGAGTTGATGATGATGTCGATGTCGTCGGCGATCGACTGGGCCTCTTCTTCGCTGTAACCGAAGTTGGTGTCGGCGATGTCGCCGCCGCGGATGACGACCTTGTCCTTGATGAAACCTTCGAGCGCCGCGCCGTAACGCTCGCGCAGCGGATCGAACGGCGGCGCGGTGATGATGTTGTTCCAGAAGCGCGTCTCCGACTCTTCCTGCGAGCGCGCGCGCACGGTGAGATAGACCTTGCCGACGTTCGGAAAGCGATGCAGCAACATGCTCAGCGTGACTTTGCCGAGAAAGCCCGTGCTGCCGATCAGGAAGATCTTCCGGTCTCTATAAATCTCTGTCGGAGACAACTTCATATCTCTACTCCATGTCCGCAATGCCGATCATCGGCTGGTGCAGCATCGTGATCTCCGCGGAGTTGCCCATGTAACTGCGGGCCATCGCGATCGCTTCCGTCAGATTATCCGCTCGTTCCCAACCGAGAATGCCCGGCACGTGCGCGTTCTCCGCGCCGGCGGCGATCACATGGCCGACGTGTTGCCGCCCGTTCTCGCCCCAGTACCACATGAAGAACGGGTGCGCGCCGTGATAGGCGTTGCCGCGCCGGTACATCTCGACGTAACTCGGATTGTTTGCAAACTCGCGCTCGTACTTCTCGCGCAACGTAAACGCATCGCGCGTCTCCGGCAGCAGCCGGTGGAAAAACTCGATGTAGCTCGGATGAAAGTCGTGATCAAATTCGTCGTAGCACGGATGGTGCAAAATCAGCACGCCGCCTTTCTTCAGCAGCGGCTTGTTGCGATAGAAATTGAAGTGATAACCGAGCGCCATCACCTGGACCAGCAGCGGGTTCAGGATCGAGTAGACATTGTACGGCGAGATGTCGGGGATGCCGGTGATCAGAATGTCCGCCTGGCCGCGAATCGGAATCGCGTACTGCTCGAAACCTTTCGCCACGATCTTGGCGTGCACTGGCTCCGTCTTGCCCGCGTGACACGCAATCATTTCATACTGCGACGGGCGCGAGTGCAACAGCTTGCGGCGCGCCGCCCGCGGCAGCTTGCTCATCGTGTAGCGCATGGCTTCGAACTTCATGCGATCGAACGCGCTGAAGTCGTCTTCGTTACGCAGCAAAAAATCCATGTCCGCGCCGTACATGCGGTTGTTGATGGCCGTCTCGATGTGAAAAACGTTTAGCTCTTTATCGACGATCTTGCCGAGTTGGACCACCTTGTGATTCAACGCCGAACGCGCGGGGTCCATGTAACTGTCCGAATCGCGAATCGTCTGCGGATCGTGGTGCATGCGCAGCGACTCGTAGTCACACAAGCCCACCGCGACCGACTTGTGACCGCCGTCCATCGGCACGAAGTTGAGATTGACGTAGATGAGCAAATCGCTTTCGGCTGCGCGGCGATTGAGCACGAGCGGTTCCTTGTGTCTCGTCTCGCCGATCTTGACGAGCCCGTCGGTCCACTCGGCGTCGTGGTTGTAATAACGATCGGGGTAGTAGTCGGCGAAGATGCGCGGCCCGACCATGCGCTTCATTTCCCACTCGGTCATCTTCCGGTGCAGGGAATTGGCGATGATGATGTGGACGTCGTCGACGCCGTGACCCGCGAGCATGTCGAGCACGACTTCGAGAATCGTTTGCCGGATGTCGGGCGTGGCCATCGGCGGCAACGGCAGACTGATGTCGTCAACCGCCACCGTGACTTTCATGCCCGGCTCGAGTTGCGCGAACAGCGGATCGCAATCGTGCGGATGATTAAGCGCGTAACGAATCGCGGCTTCGCGGTTCGGCAGTCCCTTGATCGACGGGTTCGGATAGAGCACGCGCGTGCCGATCGGGAGATCTTCGAGGATGAAGTCTTCGCCGGACGGCATGATGCGCGGCGCGCTGTCGCGGTCGATGTAGATGACGGATTCGTGCGTCTTACGTCGGAGTTGCAGTGCCATTATTTGAGATCCAGTATGGGCCAGTCGTGATGTAACGCGGTCTGCCGCAAACGCATGTCGGGATTGATGACAGCCGGATGCCCGACGATCGACAGCATCGGCAGATCGCTCATGCTGTCGGTGTAAGCATACGAATCGCTGAGGCTGATGTCTTCGCGTTCGCTGTACGTCCTGATCCACGCGGCCTTCGTAGCTGCGGCCATCACCGGCGGCAAGAGACGGCCCGTCGCCATGCCGTTCACAAACTCGAGCCGGTTCGTGACGAATTCCGTGATGCCGAGATGCTGCATCAGCGGCTTTACTGACAGATCGAGCGCGCCAGTTATCACCACTTGACGCAGCCCGAGCCGGCGCGACTTGTCGATCAGTTCGTAAGCGCCGGGAAACACCGCGGGCTTGATGACGTCCTCGAAAAGCTCGTGCGCGAAGTAGCGCAGGCGGTCTTCGGACTGTCCTTTGTAGCGCTTGAAGTAGAGGTCGTTAAAGACTTTTCGGCTATACTGGTCCGTCACGGCAAACAAGGGCAGACTGAGATAGGTCGCCGCGCTCTTTTTGAAGCTGGCCACCAGCCCTGGCTGACGGCCCGCATAAAATGCGAGCGTGTGCACCAGGTTGGTGCTCACCAGAGTTCCTTCCAGATCGTAAAATGCTGCCCCAGCCAAGCTCTCCTCCAAGTGGACCGCGCCACTATACCGTATTCAGGTGGCTTTCCAGAACGGGAAAGCAAAAGTATTACAAACTGTATAAAGAGACTAGACAATCGGAGATCGTTTGATGGGAAAAGCCAATAAAAACGGGCAGAAATTGAGATTCATGATGGGTATGTCGGTGGGTTTGGGGATGGTTTTTGTCGCTATTTCGTGTCATCCGGCGGCCACGCCGAATCAATTGACGACCGGGAGCAGTGACGCGAAGGCGGCGGCCGACCGGATTGCCGAAGCCGACACGCTTTATAACGGCCGCGACGACCTGAACAAGGCGCGGGTCGCGGTCGCGGCGCTGCGGCAGGCGCGGACGGCGGATTACGGTAACTATGACGCGGCCTGGAAACTCGCGCGGGCGGCTTTTTATGTGGGCGACCACACGGATAACAACTCCGAACGGGACGACATGTTTCGCGAAGGGATCGAGGCGGGGAAAGTCGCGGTTACGTTGCAGCCGAACAAAGCCGACGGGCACTTTTGGCTGGGCGCGAATTATGGTGGGAGTGCGGCGCACAGCACGCTCGCGGGTCTTTCGAGTTTTCGCGACATCAAGAATGAGATGGATGCGGTGTTGAAGATTGACGAGAGTTATGAGGGCTACAGCACGTATCTCGGGCTGGGGCGGCTATACCTTGAGGCGCCGACGGTGTTGGGCGGTGATAGCAAACAGGCGATTGCGTACCTGGAGAAGGGGTTGAAGTTGAATCCCAATCACACGATGATGCGCGCGGAGTTGGCCCAAGCCTTTATCGCCACGAATCGCAAGGCCGAAGCGAAGAAAGAGATCGAAACCATCCTATCCGCCACCCCCGACCCCAAATACGCCCCCGAGCACAAAGACGCCCTCGCGAAAGCGCAGAAGCTCCAACAGAAGTTGGGGTGAGTATTGGATCTCGGTAAGTGCCGAAGCTCGGGTAAGTATTGTGCTCGGTAAGTACCGAAGCTCGGTTAAGTGTTGAAGCTCGGGTTGTACTAACGCCGAAGGCGTTTGCCAGTGCCAGCCCAGGGTTGCTTCAACCCTGGGTCATAACAAAGGCGAGGTCGAACTCTGAAGGAGTTCGCGAGTTGCCGCGCCGTAGTCAACGCCTTCAGCGTTGTTATTCGTGTATTACGTGTCCCCAGGGTTGAAGCAACCCTGGGCTGGAACTGGCAAACGCCTCCGGCGTTACGGTTTACTTAGCTTGCGGATCTCTTCGAGGGTGCGGCGGTGTTGCTCGAGTTTCTGGCCGGCCTCGCCGAGTTTGCCTTGTGCAGTGAGGCGCTGGTAGTCGTCAAACTCCAGGATCGCTCGGTCGATCAGTTGTTGTAAGTTTTGTGCGGGTGTTCCACTCGGCGATGAACCAGGCTGCATTGATTGCGAGGAACTTGGTTGGCCTGATGATGGACCGGCCTGAGCGGAGGAACTAACTTGGCCTGAAGACGACGAGCTCGTCTGGCCGGGCGCGGCCTGTGTTGCCGCTTCGCCGAAGAGGTTCGTCATCGCCTCACTGAAGTTCTGCCCGTACGCCAGCTTCTCGTGCGTCGCCAAAACCACGATCCGCAACTCCGGCATCGGACTGTGTTCCGCCTGTAGATAAATCGGTTCCACAAACAGCACCGAGCGCCCGATCGGTATCACCAGCAAATGCCCGCGAATCACGCGCGAGCCCTGCGTGTTCCACAACGTAAACTGCGCCGAGAGCTGCGGGTTCTGATCGATGCGCGCTTCGATCTGCAATGGCCCATCGATCAAATGCGACTTCGGGAAGTTATAAGCCAGCAACCGCCCGTAGTTCTCACCGTCGCTGCGCCCCGCCATCCACCCGATCAAATTGTTTCGGTTCGACGGCGTGAACGGCAGGATCATCACAAACTCATTCTTCTGCGGCTCGCCCGGCAACTGCATCAGCACGTAATACGGATCGATCGGCGTGCTCTGCTTCTTTCCCTGCTCGTCAAGCGTGAGCCGTTGTGCGATGCTCCACACGTCTTCGCGCTGGAAAAACGTCCGCGGATTCTGCGTGTGATAAAGGTTGTAAACCTCACCCTGCGCGCGCAAAAGCGTTTCCGGATAACGAACGTGCGCGCGCAAGTCGGCGGGCATCTCGCTCGCATCGCGAAACATGCCCGGGAAGATCCGCTGATACGCGGCGATCAGCGGGTCCTGTTTGTCGAACACGTAAAACGTCGCATTGCCGTTGTAAGCATCGATCACGACCTTGACGCTGTTGCGAATGTAGTTGACCGAGTTACGCCCGACGCCGTGATGGCTCGAGTAAGGGAAGTAAGCCGACTCGGTAAAGCCGTCGATGATCCAAAACAACCGGCCTTCGTTATTGACGAGGATGTACGAGTCGGGATCGTAAGTTAAAAACGGCGCGAGGCCGTCGACCATCTTGTTGATGTTGCGATTGAAGAGCACGCGGCTCTCGCTCGTCACGTCGTTATTAAAAGGCAGCTTCGAGAGATCGCCGAGGCTCCACGCGAGCATCATGCGCCGCAAACGATTTCCGATTTGGATTCCGCCAGTGCCTTCATAAGTGGTGAAAGTGTTTGATTCGCCCTGCGGATAATCAAACTCTTTCTGATTCGTGCGCACGTAAACGTAGTCGTTCGTCAACTCGCCGAAATAGATTTCGGGACGCGTGACCTTAATATCGGGCGCGGTGGAATTCACCGGCATGTTCGACAAGACAAACTGCGGCAGACCTTCGGGCGTGAAACCGTTCGCGCTGTTCATCGTCACGCCGTAACCGTGCGTGTAGAGCAATCGCTCGTTGATCCAGTTGCGTGATTGATCGGGCAGCTTGTCGTTGTTGATCTCGCGCGGCGCGATCATCATCTGCCGCGTTTGGCCGGCGACGGTGTAGCGATCGACGTCGACGTCGGGGAAGTCGTAATAAGTGCGAATCGCCTGGATCTGCCGCAGCGTGTCTTGCAGCGCCTGCCAATCCCAGAGGCGAATGTTATCGATGGTCTCGCGATTGTTCGGCAGGTCGAGGGCGTTAACGGACGTCGCCGCGTCGAAGTCGCGTAGTTCGATCTGTTCGACGCCGAAGCCGCGGCGCGTCCATTCGATGTTGTGCGTGATGTACGGCGTTTCGCGATCGAGCTCGTTTGGTTTGACGATGAAGCCCTGAATGTACGCGGGAACCAGCACGACGCCCACGATGTACACGGCGACTGGCAATCCGATCGCGATGAGCAGCAGGCTAAACCGCCGTACCGTAAACGCATTTATTAAAGAGACGAGCGCGCCGATGATCAGCGCCACGCACACGAAGAGCAGCGCCGGCAGCGTGTAGTTTGCTTCGGTGTAAGTGACGCCGGAAAACGTCGGATGGTCCTGCCAGAGGAAAGGGAAGCGCGAGAGATAAGTGCGCCAGCTCAGCACGAGCAACACGAGCGCAAGCGCGCAACAGACGGCGCGAAACGCCGCGCCCGACGACCAGCGCACGCTTGCTTTCAAAACCGTCTGCGGCAGACCGAGTAATGAATAAGCAACCGCCGCAACGAGGATGACGATGGCGATGCCAAACAACCACGAGCTCAGCAGATCGTAAAGCGGCAGCGAGAACAGATAGAAACCGAGCGGCTTGCCGAAGATTGGATCGTAAGTCGACGTCTGCGGCTGGTTGAGATAGAGCGCGAACTGCCGCCAACTGTCTTTCAATTGAAACCCGTAAATCAATCCGAAGAAGCCGGACACAAGCCAACCGAGCGGGCGAATAAATCGCGCGGGCGAAAATTGAAACGGCTGGTTATTGAGAACGATCGTGCGGTTTTCGAAAGCGTACGCGCCGAAGAGTCGTTGAAAGAGCAGAAACGTCGCGCTCAATAGTAGGGCAGTCAACACCGCCGAGCCGACGAAGAGCAGCGCCTTGGCTTTAAAGATGTACCAGTAGACCGAGGAGTAGCCGAGTGACCCAAACCAGAGCGCCGAAAGATAGATCGAGAGGACGCGCGAGAACGAAATGAGCAGCAGTATCGCCGCCACGATGAGCCACACCTTGAAGCGGCGTCGCCCACGGCCTACGTCAATAATGGTCGGGTTGCGCGAGTTGGCACTCACTGCCCGTAGCATACTCGCAAAGAACGCCACCGCGAAGTGCGCGTGACTAGTGGAGTGCCCGTGCTTGAACGCCGAAGGCGTTTGCTAGTTTCAGCCCAAGGTTGGCACAACCTTGGGTAGTACAGTATGAGAGCATCGGAACGCTGAAAGCGTTGGCAAACGCCCGTGCGTGATCTGGTCAACGCCTTCAGCGTTGGAAATCCACGACTGGTGTTCCCAGGGTTGTCGCAAGCTCCAACCTCTGGGCTGGAATTAGCAAACGCCTTCGGCGTTTACGGAGACCGTGAGCGGCACGCGACTTCGGCGTTTACGGTAAACCCGTCAATCGGTGTAAACCCCGCCGAGCGTGTATAATCGCCCGGTTTGCAATGCCCGCGGTGTTTACCTACTGATGCTGACGCCAGACACAATCCTTCAGGGACGCTATCGCATCGTGCGCCAACTCGGTCAGGGTGGCATGGGCGCCGTTTACGAAGCGATCGATCAGCGTCTCGACACGACCGTCGCGCTGAAGGAGACGTTGTTCACGGACGAGCGTCTGCGCAAACAGTTCGAACGCGAGGCGCGACTGCTCGCCCGTCTGCATCATCCCGCATTGCCGCGCGTCAGCGATCATTTCTCCGAGGGCGACGGGCAGTTTCTCGTCATGCAGTTCATTCCCGGTGACGACTTGTCGGAGATGATGAACCGTAAACGCGGTCCGTTCCCGTCTGATCAAGTCCTGACTTGGGCCGATCAACTGCTCGACGCGCTCGACTACCTGCACACGCAGGATCCGCAAATCGTTCATCGCGACATCAAACCGCAAAACCTGAAACTCACTTCGCGCGGACAGATCATCCTGCTCGACTTCGGCCTCGCGAAAGGACAAGGCGGCGACATCTCGCGCGTCACCGCCGCGAGCATCTACGGCTACACGCCAAACTACGCGCCGCTCGAACAAATTCAGGGCCTCGGCACCGATCCGCGCAGCGATCTCTATTCACTCGGCGCCACCATCTATCACTTGATGACGGGCGTGAAACCGCCCGACGCGTTGACGCGTGCGGCGGCCTTGGTAAACGGCCAACCCGATCCACTGACGTCGGCGAGTGTCGCCAATCCCGCAATAGCGCGCGACGTCGACGAGGTGCTGAACAAAGCGATGGCCCAGAATCGCGACCAGCGTTACGCGACGGCGGCCGACATGCGCAAAGCGCTCCACGAAACTGAACAGGCGTCGACAGTCGTGAATCGTGGTGAAGCGCAGACAGTATTGTTTCCCTCGCCCGCGAAAACCATCCCGACTCCAACACAAACCGCCGCGAGTCACGAGACTGTCCGAACCGGTGAAACTACGGTCGTACGACCGATTCAAAATCGTGCCGGTTTGCGTGTGTTGCCGTGGGCGTTGTCGTTAGCAGGACTGTTGGTCCTCGCGTGCGGCGTGTTTGCCTTCTTCGCGCTGCAGAAGCGAAACAACAACACGGTCCAGGTGACTGCGACGCCGACACCCATCGAGAGTAAGCCGGTAAGTTCCCCGAGCGCCGAACCGTCGGAAACTGAAACCGAAACTCCCGAACCCGCCGACGAAGAAGACACCGCCACCGCCAAGCCGTCGCCGAAGAAACAGGACCGTGCGTCGCGCGATCAGGAAACCGCACGCGAAGAAGAGCAGCGTGCGCGCGAAGAGGAGCGGCGACAGCGCGATGAAGAGCGAAAGAACCGCCGCGCCGAAGAGCCGCGCGTCGAGGTCGACCCGGAACACGTGGAACCGCCCGACGTGCCGACACCGCCAAACGGACGAAGACCAAATCAGCCGCGCAAGATGGAAACGCAGGTGTTACCCGGCGGTGTGATCATCCGGAAGTTTCCCAACGGTTCACAGATCATTTCAATGTCTGACGGCACGCGCATTTTCGTCAGTCCCGAGGGGACGCGCACGACAATTCCGCCGCCGAAAAACCGTCAGAATCGGCGGCCACCGCCGGCAGCTCCGTCGCCGTAATCGCAAGTCTTAATCGCGTTGTTTCAAGGAGAAACTAAATGACGAAGACGAGACTCATTCGTGTGTCTATTGTTTTGCTCGCCGTGTGCGCGCTGGTCGCAGTGCTGAACAGCGCGGGTGTAGGAGCGAAGAACGAACCAACGGCGCCAGCGAACGTTCGCATCACGCCTCCGGCGCCGGTGTTTGACGATAAGGATCGCCTCGCCGAGCTGACCCAACGCCGCGACCGCGTGGCCCAGACCATTGGACCACAGTCGTTCCTGATCCTGTTCAGCACAGAGCCGCGCGTTTACACCAACGACGTCGACTACCCGTATCGTCAGGAAAACAATCTTTACTATCTCACCGGCTTGAAGCAAAAAGGCGCGACGCTCGTGCTGCTCCCGGGCAACACGAAGGTGCGCGAGATCCTCTTCATGCCGCGCCGCAATCCGCTCGCGGAAACGTGGACCGGCCACATGTACAGCGCTGAAGAGGCGAGCCAACTCTCGGGCATTCGCGAGATCTGGCTAACAAGCGAGTTTGAGCCGTTCATCAAATCGTTGCGCAACCGGCAGCCGTATCGTCCGAAACCGGAGAACATCCTGCTGTCGGACCAACCCGCAACGACGACCGTGAGCAACGACAACGGCTACAACGCGCTCTTCGACGCGGCGGCCAAAAACGAAGCCGGCGTTTATCTGCTCGTGCCGGGCGCGGCTGAAAGTCGCGAGTACAAGCAGGAGCAACGCTTCGCGGCCGAGTGGGCGCAGACCGCTTCGGGCTTCAGCGTGAAGAATGCGTGGCCCGTGTTTTCGCAGATGCGTCTGGTGAAGTCGCCGATGGAGCTGCGTCTGCTGCAGCACGCGGTCGACATCAGTATCGAAGCGCATCAGCGCGCGTGGGCCATGGCGAGCACGGCGAAGTGGGAATACGAAGTCGACGCGATCATGGCGTACACGTTCAAGCTGCGGAACGCCGACAACTGGGGTTATCCGGACATCGTCGGCTGTGGTCCAAACGCGACGACGCTTCATTACATCGAGTCGCAGGGCGCGGTAAAACCGAACGATCTGTTGCTGATGGATGTCGGCGCGGAGTACGACCATTACACGGCTGACGTGACGCGCACGTTTCCGGTGAACGGCAAGTTCAGTCCGGCGCAGGCGGAGGTCTACCAGATCGTTTACGACGCGCAGGAAGCGGTGGCGAAAGCTTCGAAGCCGGGCGCGACGTTGTCCGATGTAAACCGGGCGGGCACCGAGGTCGTGAAAGATGGGCTGTTGAAGCTGGGTCTGATCACGGACAAGGATTCAATGCCGCAGTGGCGGATGTGGTTTATGCACGGCACGTCGCACTGGCTCGGCATGAACGTTCACGATGTTGGCGGGCCGTCGAAGATCGTGCCCGGTGTCGTGTTCACGAATGAGCCGGGGATTTACGTGCGGCCGGACGCGTTGGACCAGATGCCGTTTGGTTGGAAGCCTGAAGACTGGGATAAATTTAAAGCCGCAGTGCGACCGGCGTTTGAGAAATATAAGGGTGTCGGCGTCCGCATCGAGGATGACTTGCTCGTAACGGACAACGGCGTGAAGTGGCTTACCGAAGCGCTACCGCGCAAGATGAGCGACATCGAAGACTTCATCGCGAAAGCGCGCCGTCCGACAGAGTAATCCCTTTTATCTGTGGCTAATGTTTTCGGAAAAAGTTCTTCAGCAGCCCTGAGATAAATCTCAGGGCGTTTCGAAAAAATCCTTGTTTGGGAGGCGGCTCGCCGGGGGCCGCCTTCGCTTCTGCGCCAAGACAAGTAAAGAACTGCGCGGCCATCATCTTCGCCGTGCCCTGAATCATCCGCTGGCCCACGCTCGCGATCGTGCCACCAACCTGCACGTCGCCCGCATACTTCACCTTCGTGATCGCGCCCTCTTGTTGCAGATCGAGATCGCCCGAACCTTTCAAAAAGCCCGGCGCGCCTTTGCCCTCGACTACCATACGAAAGTGCTCGGGCTCGCGCAGATCCTCGAGCCGCACGCTGCCATTGAAGACCCCTTTGATCGAACCCACACCCGCACGGATCGTCGCCGAGAACGTGTTATCGCCCGTGCGTTCGAGCCGTTCGCAACCGGGAATACAACGCTGCAATACGTCGGGGTTGACGAGCGATTGATACACGCGTTCGCGTGTGGCTTCGAGATCGTGCGTGCCTTCGAGCTTCACTTGCCCTCTACTTCACGGCCGCCTTCGCCGCCTCGATCGCGCGCCGCGTGTGTACCTGTGCGAGGTGACAACGATAATCGCCGGACGCGTACAGATCCGAGTTTGGATCGACGCCGTCGCAAACATGCGCCGCCGCGTCAGTGATGATCTGATCGTCGAGGTTCTTGCCGCTCAATCCCGCTTCCACACCTTGCGCGCGATAAGCTTTCGCGCCGACGCCGGTCACACCGATCTGCGCCGCTTTGCACGAGCCGTCGTCATTCATCGCGAGATGAACCGCGATGCCCACGACCGCAAAACCCGACGCGGGATGCGGCACCTTTTGATAAGCCTGGCCAAAACGTCCCGCCGGTTTCGCGATGCGAATCTCGCGCAGGATCTCGCCGGGTTGCAAATCGGTCGTCAACAGATCGACAAAGAAGTCCGCCGCTTTAACAGTGCGTTCCCCCTCTGGTCCAACAAGCACCAGATCCGCATCGAGCGCGAGCACCGCAGCGGGCCAATCACCCGCGGGATCCGAGTGCGCGATGCTGCCACCAATCGTTCCCTTGTTCCGCACCTGCACGTCGCCGATGCTCGCGGCGCACGCGGGCAGCAACGGACAGATCTGTTTCAACAAGTCTGACGATTCGAGTTGATAATGCGTCGTCGTCGCGCCGATCAGGATCTGGTTGCCCTCTTCGCGAATGTACGACAGCGACTTGATGCGCGCGATATCGACGAGCAGTTGCGGTTGCGCAAGCCGCAGCTTCATGGCGGGAATCAGACTGTGACCGCCGGCCAAAATCTTCGCGCCGTCAGGATCACTCGCGAGCAACGACACGGCCTCGTCGAGCGTCGCGGGTACTTGGTAATCGAATGCTGCCGGAATCATGCGTTACCGCCTTTCTCGTTGATGATTCGCCAAACTGTTTCGGGTTTGATCGGCATGTCGAGATGTTTCACTCCGAACGGCGCGAGTGCATCGACGATCGCGCCGACGATCGCGGGCGTCGCGCCGATCGTTCCCGCTTCGCCGACGCCTTTCACGCCGAGCGGATTCACCGGCGACGGCGTCTCCGTGCGATCGAGCTCGAAGGTCGGGACGTGATGAGCACGCGGCAGCGCGTAGTCCATCAACGTGCCGGTGATCAACTGGCCCTGTTCGTCGTAAACAACTTCTTCATACATCGCCTGACCGATCGACTGCACGATACCGCCGTGCACTTGTCCATCGACCAGCATCGGATTGATCACTCTGCCGCAATCATCGACAGCCACGTAACGCAGCCACTTGATGTCGCCCGTTTCGCGATCGACCTCAACGACGGCGATGTGCGTGCCGAACGGAAACGTGAAATTCTTCGGCTCGAAAAAGTACGTGGCCGAAAGACCCGGCTCGGTGTCGGGCGGCAACTCTTTCGCCAGGTGCGCCGCGAGCGCGATCTCCGCGATCGTGAGACTCGTGCGGCCTTCAGTCTGCGGTTCGGGAAGCGCGCCGGCTGGTCCTTCACCAACCGGATAGACCGGTTCGGAGCTTCCCGCCGCACCCGCTGCCGCGGCTTTCTTGACGGAGTATTTCCCGCCTTCAAACGATACTCGTTCAGCACCGGCCTGCAGCATGTGCGCGGCGATCTTCTCGGCTTTCTCTTTCAGTTTCTGCACCGCGACATAGACTGCCGTGCCGCCGACAGCCGTGGCGCGACTGCCAAACGTGCCGATGCCGTATTGGACCACGCCTGTGTCGCCGTGAATGACTGTGACGTCGTTGATGCTGACGCCGAGTTCATCCGCGACAATCTGCGCGAACGAAGTTTCCTGTCCCTGACCGTGTGGCGACGCGCCGGTCAACACAGTGACTTTGCCCGTCGGCTCGATGCGCACGGTGGCGCTTTCCCAACCACCGGCGGGCATCGCCTGTGATGGTCCAAGCGCGCAGATCTCGACGTAAGTCGAAACACCGATGCCGATCAAGCGGCCTGCTTCACGCGCTTGTTTTTGTTGTTGGCGCAGCTCGGCGTAACCGGCGATTTGCTGTGCTTTATCGAGCGCCGCTTCGTAATCACCGCTGTCGTAATCAAGACCAGTCGCCGTGTGAAACGGAAACTCATCCTTGCCGGGAAAGTTCTTGCGCCGCACTTCCGCCGGGTCCATTCCGAGATCCAAAGCCACGAGATCGAGCGCGCGCTCCACGATGTAAGTCGCTTCGGGACGACCTGCGCCGCGATACGCGTCGGTAGCCATCTTGTTCGTGAAGACCCCCGTGATGTTGATCTGAATCGCGGGAATCCTGTATGCGCCGGAAAGCATGAGACCCGTGAGCGTCGGGATCGCGGGCGTCAGCAGTTGATGATAAGCGCCGAGATCGGCCCAGACGTTATAACGCAGGCCCAACAGCGTGCCGTCGTTTTTGAAAGCGACTTCGATGTCGCCGACTTGTCCGCGTCCGTGAATCGTCGCCTGGATGTTTTCGCGGCGCGTCTCGATCCACTTGCACGGCTTGTTGAGTTGCATCGAGATCCAGCCGAGCAACGCTTCTTCCGCGTAGACGTTGAGCTTCGACCCGAAGCCGCCGCCGACTTCCGGTGTGATCACGCGCAGCTTGTTTTCGGGCAGGCCGATCATGAGCGCGACCTGCGTGCGCATGAGGTGCGGAATCTGCGTTGACGACCAGAGCGTCAGTTCTTCTTCGCCGGGGAAGTAGCGCGCGAGCACGCCGCGCGGCTCCATTGCGATCGGCGCGAGCCGCTTGTGCCACACGCGCTGTTTGACCGTGCGCTCCGCATTCGCAAACGCGGCGTCGATGTCGCCTTCGCCCGCAGTCATCTTGTAAGCGATGTTGTCGCCGAACGACTCGTGAATCACCGTGCCACCGGCTGCAGCCTCTTCGACGTCTGTCACCACGGGCAGATCGTCGTAATCCACCATCACCAGATCGACGGCATCGCGCGCGGCGTAACGATCCGTCGCGACCACTGCCGCGATCGGATGGCCCACGAAGTAAACCTTGTCGGTCGCGAGCACGCGATGGTCCGGCACTTTCAAACCCGGCAACGCGCCCGCGCAGGGCACTGGTCCAACTTTCTGCACGTCCTTGCCGGTGTAAACGGCGACAACGCCCGGCGCCGCGAGCGCGGCCGACGTGTCGACGCTATTGATCTTCGCGTGCGCGTAGACCGAGCGCACAAACGCGACGTGCAGCGTGTTTGGCAGACTGATGTCGTCGACGTAATGGGCCAGGCCTTTGATCAGGCGCGGATCTTCCGTTCGTCTTACGCGTTGGCCAACGTAACTATTTGGCATCTCACTCCTCCAATTAAGATCCGGCTGTTTTCTTCGCCGCATATTCGACGGCTTCGATGATGTGTTGATAGCCGGTGCAGCGACACAGATTGCCTTCGAGACCGTGGCAGATCTCTTCGCGCGACGGGTTCGCGTTGCGATCGAGCAACTGCGTCGCGGTCATGATCATGCCCGGCGTGCAGTAGCCGCATTGCAAACCGTGACGTTCCCAGAAACCTTCCTGCACCGGATGCAATTCGCCGTTTTTCGCAAGACCTTCGACAGTAGTGATCGACGCGCCGTCGGCTTGCACGGCAAACATCGTGCATGACTTGACCGCTTGTCCGTCGAGCAGGACGGTGCACGCGCCGCACAGTGACGTTTCGCAACCTACGTGAGTGCCGGTCAGCTCGAGCACGTCGCGCAGGTAATGAACGAGGAGCATGCGTGGCTCGACCTCGTCGCTGCGAGAGACACCATTCACGCTCAGATTGATAGCTCTTTTCATGAACTGCCTCCTCGAAACCGGGTTACACGGTTGCTTTGTGAATCTGCCGTTTGAGGCGATGGATGGTCCGTCTGACGACTTTGAGTTGCGCGCTGTCGTGCGCTTCGAGCGCGGCGGCTCTTTGCGTCTTCAACTGGCGTATGCGCGCCTTGATCGAACTCTTGTCGATACCGACGACGTCGTGATGCGTGTGTTGAATGCCGAGTGCGGTGGCGAGCGCGCCGACGAGGTGCTCCTTGTTCATCTGCGTGTAGCCCTGCACGGCGTCGTGTTGCATGTCTTTGGCGATGTCGCGCAGCTCGGCGAGCGTTTTGTGTCTCAGTTCTTCGTAGGTGTAGGCCATGTGTTGCTCCAGATTTGGTCCAAATGATATTTCAGATGAACGACATAATCGCGAATCAGGTATTCGAGTGTTGTCGGGATGTTTCGCTCCACAGTTCGAAAGGCGATCTGATCGAAGTTGTGTTTGTCTCGTTCGTGTGTGAGCACGCTTTCGGGAATGAGCGAGACGACGCGGACGAGATGCAGGTTGTACGCGCGCCACAGATCGATCAGGTCTGGCCAGAATGCGTCGTTGTATTTTTGCGCGTCGACCCATTGATCACCGTCGTAAGTCGCGAATACAAGATCGTCGGTGAACTGCGCGCGGACGAAACGTTGGTGATTATTCGCAGCGGAGTCGATCAGGTGGCCGAGAACCTGCTTTGCGCTCCACTCGCCGGTTGCGATTTTGCCGGCGTCTTCATCCGGGATCTCGAGCAAGCGAAGGCTTGCGTCCTGAATCGTTTGCTGGAAGTCGTCCAGGAACTGCTGATAGCTGTTGTGTTCAGAAATGTGGGAAACCGTTTCCGCCATGGGCCACGTATTTTTGCCTGAACTTTGTAGATCGAGTGGTGTGATAATAGCGCCAAGTGAACGAGAAAGGAAACCCATGCATTAATGGTGGCGCTCGTTGCATCAGGCAATTAACTGACCGCGCTGAGCATCACAGTGGAACCGACAACTACAGTCGTTCGTTTAGGTCGCTATGCGCGTGATTTCCAGACCGCTCAAACTCGTTGGCATCTTCGTTGTTGTTTTGTTGCTGCTGATGGTTACGGGTCTCGGCAGCGTGCTCGCTAACAGACTCGTCTTCTATGTGCATGTCGCGCGGCTCTCGATGCAGGAACCCGACACGAAGCTCGCGATGCCTCTGGCCGACGTCAGCAAACGACAGATCGCCGATACCTGGCATGCGCCGCGCGGCGCTGATCGTCTGCACGAAGGCCAGGACATCTTCGCGCCGAAGGGAACACCGATACTCTCCGCGACCAGGGGCTTCGTCTACAACATCGGTGAGAACAATCTCGGCGGGCAAACAGTGTCGGTCATCGGCGCAGGCGGCCGCGTTTATTACTACGCACACCTTGATGCCTACGCACCAGGCCTTCAGATCGGCGATCGCGTAAACACACGCACCGTACTCGGCTACGTCGGCACCACCGGAAACGCGCAAGGCACACCACCGCACCTGCACTTCGGTATTTACACTTCATCGGGCGCGATCAACCCGCTGCCACTCCTAAGCGATCGCACGGCTCCGCCCGCCACCGTCCCTCGCGTCACGAACGCCTCACCGCGAACCACCCGCAACCGCCGGGTCTAGCTTACGAGATTATTTGTTTCGGGCAGTTACCGTCTTGAAATCGCGGAGAGCTACTTAAGCGCCGCGAGATCTTATTTATCCGCCGCGCGGGAATGTCTTGAGTCGCGGAGAATGCATGTTGAATTGCGGAAGTTACGTCTTGAATCTCTGCGCTGTTGCTTGTGTCCGGGGAGTCTTTCTTAGCTTCTGGGCGATCTCAGTTGTCCTGCCGCGGAATGCAGTTACAGTTTCCGGCACTCAAGACATCGCTCGCTGAAAGATAGACATCGGACGGCGTCCGCTAGTCATCGGCTGTGCGAAAGCAAATAAGATTTCGCGCCTGCTATTTGCAGTTTTATGCACTCCAATAGCTATTTGCGGCTGAGAGCCCCGGCTTGCACTGGGGCTCTCAACTATTCTGGCCTTCAATACATCTATTTGGCCATCAACATATCCGCATCTTGCCGGCCAACAACTCGGCTTCGATCACTGCGGTCTGAGTGTCGACCAACCCTAGCAGGTTTGCTTCAGCACAACGTGCGAAGGCAAAGTGCTTCGCTTTGTTCACGAGTGGTTTCGCGTCGATAGATTTTTCCAGCGTCCGCATGAGCACGACGAGTGCGGCTGCCGATCTCTCGTTCGCCCGACAGATGATCTCTGCGAGCTCTTCGACCTTTTCTTCATTGCACGTTTCGGCCCTGGCAATGTCTTCAACAACTGCGACCGCTCGCGGATACTCTAGTCGCGGGTACTCTAGTCGCGGGTAGTCGAACGGCTCAGCGCTGTTCTCACCGGCATCGACGCCCCGCACGAGCTCAGGCAGCCACAGATCGTCAATCAGCAAGGCATAACTAATGATCTTGCGGCTGTCGAGATCGATCGACTTATCGTTTACGATGGCCTGCGCTCTCCGTTTGAGATCCTCGAGGTCGCTCCGTTTAGGACCACCACCGCTCGGTTTAGTACCACTGTCATTGTTTGCAGGACCACTACCGTTGTCTGCGGGGTTGGTTGTTTGGTTTACGTGTTGGTGTGCGTGAGGTGATTGTTGGCGCACGCTTGCGCTACTATCCTTAAGCATGGGCTTCATCCTTTCTATCGAAGGTTGAGGTTCAAGGGTCGACTTCGTGTGTCAGCACAAGTCGGCCCGCTTCATTTGTGAAGGGGTACAAGGACCATAGCACAAATATCTTCGCTTGGGTTATTAAAAGTGAGTTTCATTTCGAATGACCACGTTGTGTTCGCAAGATTGACTCCAGGTGACTAGCTAATCGTTGACAGTCGTTCAAAGGGAGTATTATCGTAACCTCGTAAACTTATTTACTGCTTACGATTCACGTTCGTAAGCCTCACATTGATTGACGAATGGAAAGGCATATGACCCGCGTCGATTCTAACGGAGGCAATAATACAAATAACCAGCAAGACGATATCCCTCCCGAGCTAGATACCAGATATAGGCTGGTCTACCTGACTGCGCAGAGGACTAAACAACTTCAGCGGGGAGCTGCACTTCGCATCAATGTTGATCCACTTCGACACAAGCCAACGCGTATTGCTTTAGAAGAACTGATCAGGGGTAAAGTAAAGTTCGTTAGAAATGAAGGACAGAGCAATTTACCTGCTCAGAAATTAGTTCCTAACCAGCAATTTATTGCTCTGGCTTTGATCGGAGAAAGAATTAAGCTGGTCTCCCTTTCACCGGACGGTCAATATAAATTTCTCGACGAAAAAGATTATGTACATGATCTAATCCATGCTTTACCACTTGAGGCTGCTGACTTACGAGACTCAATAGAAGAACTAGAGGCATTGGTCAACAGCCCTAAGGCGAAAGAGAAAGATTTCCAAGATTTTTTTAACAGACACCGCGATTTTATTTTGAATGATGAATATAAGGATGCTCACCCGCATATCGGTCTCACGTCTGATGATGGCCAAGCCTTAGTCCCTGATTTTATCTTGGAACCAATCGATCAGGGAGGTCTTTGCGATCTTCTTGAACTGAAACTTCCTTCAGCGAAAGTCTTCAATCTTAAAAAAAACAGAATGCGATACTCGGCAGCCGTCGCAGAGGCAGCGGCGCAACTTCGTCTTTACGGCCGCTACTTTGAAGAAGAAAAGAACCGAAATGATTTATTTGAAAGGTATCGATTGCGGGCGTACAAGCCGAAGATGTTCGTGATTATTGGTAGGCGCTCACACGCAGTCGACGCTTTTGAAGAACGCAGTATGCAAACGGATCTGCCAAATCTTTATTTGCGTACATATGATGACATCATTAATCGAATGAAGTGGCGGGCAGAAAGAATGAAGACGAGAGATAAAGTACGGTTGACTTAACAGTATTGTTAGGCGCGCTTTACCCATCAATGCTCGCGACTCCGAGTGAGCGGCAGATTCAGGGCACTTCCCCGCATCTCTTGCAAGAAACGGAGCATTTTTGCCGTTGGCATTAAAAAAAGGCGCGAAGATTGTCCACGGTAGGGAGAAACTCTCTTAATCACAGAGAAGGCCACCGCAAAGGTGGCCTTAACCGTTTGGGTGATCGACAACTTGGTGATTTGGGAATTTGGCGAGACGTTGTGATGTTGACTGGACGTTTTCGGCGGCGCGTGGTTAAGCTGGAATTAGGCGCTTTCGTAAACCTGACATAGCTTCAATTCGAGAGACCGATAAATCAAGTCGCATTATTGATCTTGACTTTCTCCCTGTCGCTTGCCCCGATTCTCGTTGGCGGTGAACCAAACTTTCAGAGCAAATCCGCTACCGAAGCCCCAACCCTGCAGCAAATTCTCTACAAGTACGTTCAAGCTCTCGGAGGCCGCGCGGCGCTTGAGAGGGTGAACACCCGCGCATCAAAAGACACGTTTACGAGTATTAACCTGAAAAACAAAAAGGTCCTATCGAAATTTACAAAAAGCGCCGAACAAGTGAAGCGTTTGCAGAGACCACTTCGCACGCGGCCGCAACCGTGTGCGCAGTGACCGATGGTGGTTTTCCCAATTAGTTCTCGCGTAATAGATCGACTTAAAGGAGTAAAAATTCGCCACCTTCACTTCTAAGGAGAATAGACCAATGCCCGCTCCCAAGATCATGATCATCCGTCATGCCGAGAAGCCCACTTCAACGGCCGCTGGGGTAACTATCAGTGGCTCGCCAAACTCAGACTCCCTGATCGTACAGGGTTGGCAGAGGGCCGGCGCCCTGGTGGCTCTTTTCGACCCTGCCCGAGGGCCATTGCAAAGCACTGAGCTGGCAACGCCGCAATTTCTTTTTTCGACTGCTTCTTCCGGCGAGGAAGGCAATCGGCCTCAGGAAACAATTCTGCCCCTGCAAACAAAACTGGGCCTGAAACCCACGCTCATTTCAAAGACAAAATCAGATCCCTCAACGGGGTTAACTGAGCTCGCGAACGCAGCAATGGCCTGCACCGGGGTCGTGCTAATAAGTTGGCCTCACGGTGAGATTCCCGGGCTGACGGCGTTGATACCGGTTAACCCGCCAAGCCCATTTTCAGCGAACTGGAAGTGGCCCAAAGAACGCTTCGACATGGTGTTTGTGTTTGATCTCGACACGACCTCTGGGAAGTATACCTTCACTCAAGTTCCCCAGCTTCTGCTCGCTGGAGATAGTTCTATTCCTATTCCAACCAACTAAGAATTGAGGCAGTGCCTATCGAAGAGGCCACCTGCGAAGGTGGCCTCAAGTCTTTGGTCCTGAATTGACGCACCTCTCATTTTTCGCGAAGATTCGTGCAAAGTGACTAACTCCTTTCGGAGCGAAAACCCATGACACCTTGTGGACCACACGACCAACACAGCATCAAATCGAACCGCTTCGCCGGACGTAGTATGACGATCGGTTTGCTGATACTTGTCTTCTTCGTCTCTATCACGCAAGGAGTTATTGGGCAGGAAAAACTCTCGCCGCATCAACCCGTCTCTCGAAAGCTCGAACCAGGCAAGTCTGAGGTACTCTCAATCGCACTGAATGATGGTGACTATGTCAACGTTTCGCTTGGGTTCAAAGGCAAGATCAACTTTTTTCTACTGAACCCGGACGGCACGATTGCTCGACGCCTTGTCGGCAGGGATGAGGCAAAAGCCTCTTTCCCGTTCGCCGCTGAAGGCGCAGGTGCATATTCGTTTAGGTTTGAAAATCGCGGCGACCAATCCGCCACTTATGAGTTGACCACCGGTGAGGTCATCACGCTTAACGAGCGATTGAAACCCGAACCTTGGACCGATCCTTTTCCGAGCCCACGGATTCAGACTCTGCGGAAACAGATTGCCGCAGGCCACACGAACACCGACAGCTTCTGGAAACAAGTAGCCGCTGAAAGCACTCCGCTGGTCGAGCCATTTGGTTCAGACGGCAAGTATCAACTGGTAACGTTTCTCTGGCGAAGCGTACACGACACAAGAAATGTCTTCGTTAGAGGTTCTTTTCTGGGAGTCGGCTCGCCCGCCGACTATTCAATGCACCGGATTCCTGATTCAGACGTCTGGTATTTAACTTTGAAGCTGCCCAGCGGCGCTCGCTTCATTTACCAGGTGTCGCCCAATGATCCTTTGACCTTCACCGATCCTCGCGCCGCACAGCGCGCGGCCACTCGGCAAGCTGATCCGCTCAATCCTCGTCGATACGAGTGTCCGCCAAATACGAGCAAGTTCAACTGTCAAAGCATAGCCGAATTGCCAGGAGCGCCGCCGCAACCGTGGCTGGTCGCCAAACCCGGAATAGCTGAAGGACGCGTCGAGAAACAAAGCATCAAGAGTGCTATTCAGAAAATTGATCGTAAGTTTTCCGTTTATACGCCGGCCAATTACAAAGCAGATGGTCCACCCAACGCGCTGTTAATTCTATTCGACGGCGAAGACCTGGAAGACGATCCGTATCCGGTAACGACACTAAACAATCTCATTGCAGCTTCCAAAATTCCGCCGACGGTGGCGGTCTTTGTTGAGAACGTTCCTCGTCGTCGCCTGGTCGATCTGGTCGCCAATGCTGAGTTCGCCGATTTCATGGCGAAGGAACTTGTGCCCTGGGTTCGATCGCATTACAACGTCACCGGAGATCCGAAACAAACTATGATCACTGGATATAGCGCCGGCGGTCTTGCCTCAGCGTATGTTGCGCTGCATCACTCGGAAGTCTTTGGCAACGTGTTGAGTTTATCCGGCGCCTTTTGGTGGTCGTTTGAACACAACGATGGCGTATGCGGTTCGCGTTGTCCTGACTCGGGCGGGACTGGCGGAGAGTCTTCCAACGACGCAACCACTGAAGGCAATTTCATGGTTAAGGAGGTCCTCGCCAGCCGAAAGTTGCCATTGCGTTTTTATTTGACTGCCGGCACGTTTGAAATAGACCGGGAGGGCACGGGTGGTGGCATTCTGGAAACTACGCGTCAGCTGCGGGACGTGTTACTGGCAAAAGGGTATGACGTTCAATATCAACAATTCGTAGGCGGTCATGATGGGTTGAGCTGGCGTGGCCTGCTCGCCGACGGTCTGATGGCTTTGCTCGGAGATCACTAATCCGCTCCAGCGCATGTATTTGGTCACCCACGGACTCGAAGTCGACGTCAACTCTGACAAGGTCAAAAGGAAGCGACTGCACGGGAGCGCTAAAGCAGTTGTGGGCCAGGTCTGGGGACAAATCTATGGAGTATGAGAGATAGTTCGTGATTCGGCTCGAAGTGAAGCGTCTCGATAGCGTAACGGCCCCTGGGTATTTCTATCGTAAGATAATCATCGATGTCTGTGCCGCAACAGGCGGAATCGAACAGGATAAGTTCTCCGTTGAAGGCTTCGAGTTTTACTTCCGTAGCCTCGCAACGAATATCTCGGGGTAGGGAACTAAGCGCCGCCCGAACTCTTTCCTCGTTTTCGGCGCAGACCCATCTGACCAGAAAACTATTCAGTAGATGGGGCGACTGCCACCACGTAGTTGAGAGGGGTTCCTCACCTAAGATGACGCCGGACCCGGGTCCAACTTTTATTGCGCCTACAAAATCAGCGATCTTGCATGCACGATCATAATCAGTCATGGTGGCGCTGCTTCGAGAGATGCCGTGCCAATACGGCAGCAACTCCTTTTCGAGTAAGAGCAACGGCCCTCCTGTAGATTCTATCCATTCAGTAAGTCTCAGTCCGTTAAATGGCAAAGTGATTGTCCTCATAGCGGCAATAGTAAGCCGCAACGGACTTTTATTTTCGTGAGCGACGGATTGGAGTCCGATATTTTTGCAAGTCTTTATGTCTTGTTCTCAGCATCTAGTTAAAGGATTGATGCGAGATGCCTAAACTGCGAGCCGCTCGACTCACACTCCCTTTAGCTTGTTCCAGCGCAAGCTTGATTACCTCGTGCTCCATTGATCGTTTGTCTTGGCGCAAACTGCGACCGGAAACAAGTTGCCCCTTTTCCGCGGCTAATAGGTGTTCGCCGATCTCACGATAGGAAGCAAGCGCGGCCTCTGCCGCACGATTGGCAAGGCCGGCCCTGTCGGACAATTCGATTACACGCCTAAATGTAGCCAGCGCCGCGCCATATCTTTCGAGACGGGCTAACACTTTGCCATACGTGATCAGAGCTTCTGTAAACAGAAAGACATTGCCTCCCTTTTCCTGAACGCGCACCGCTGCGCGTGCGGTTCGTTCCGCCTCTGCGATGCGGCCTTGCTCAATAAATATTCGGGCGCGAGTCTCGTCCACTTGAGCGGCAGTTCGGGAGTCTTGATACTCACGTAGATGCGACGCGCACGACTCAGATGATCATTCGCTTCATCGAAACGATTGATCTTAAAGTATAGGAATCCGAGGTTGGTTTCGACATTCGCAAGATAGGGCCGGTGCTCCGCCAGCTCAAGGTGATAACTGGCGGCAGCGTATTCAATCAAAGCGCGATCTATATAATCGCCGCGCTTGCGTAACGCGGCGAGATTCTCTAGTCGATTTCCCAGTGTAGTGAAGTAGCAGCCTTTTAATGTGTGGTTGTTAATCCGTTGAAATAGTGTCGCGTATTTTGTGAGTATCCGAAACGCTTTAGGATCGCGTTCCGCTGAGTGTTCCACAATCGAAAGTCTCAGAATCACCTTTGCCTTCAACTCGCTATCTATAGTCAACAGGGCTAGGGCTTCTTTGAGGCAATCACGGGCTTCGTTGAGATCATCGGTGCGCCAGTAACAGAGCGCCAGTTCTGTTCGAACCTCAGCTATCTTCTTCTTGTTCTTACGCGACTCGAAGATCGACTCACTTTGTGTGAGTAAGTCTTTGGCGGCTTCCTGTGCGTCCGGGATCTGCCTGTGACTGCCGATGATTCCGGTAAGCACTCCCGCACGTAAGAGCACTTCGCCAGCCGTGTTTGGCTCCAAGCCCGCGAGGTTTGGCTGTTCGCCTATACGCGGCCAATAGTGGCTTAGAACCTTTCGCGCTTCCTCGTACTCGCCTTTGTTTTCCAGTTCTCTAGTTATCTCACAACACAACTCCGCACGATCATCGACACTAAGGCTTGGGTTCTCCAATTCGCGCAACAGTGAGGCCTGTAAGGTCATGTGAAGCCTGATTTGCGACTGATTGCAAGGAAAGAAAACTAAGGGAACAGGCGAAATCTAACGCAGTCGTCCGGCTCTTGCAACACTGATCAGGGTGGTCTAGTTTGTGATCGCGATTCGGCAAAAATTTTGCGAGTTTCCAGGAGGCCTAAAGTGAAACCCGTTCACCGACTAAGCGCCGCAGCGATCCTCTGCCTTACGCTTGCTGTCTCTGTACTGGCCGGACAAGTCGAGAGTCCCGGCGCTCCGGCACCAGCGCCATCAAGCACTACCATTTCATCGATCATCGTAACCGTGGTTAGTTTGATTCAACGTTAAGGGTTTGTGCTTGTCTTTAAGTCGTGACCGTCGCCTCACCGCGACAGGGTAGAAGTGTGTCTGGTGCTTTGGAAAGTAAACGCTAGCTACCGGATGCTACGCCTGCCTGGTCGCGCCACTTTCTCTCATCGACTCCGAAGACCAATAGCCAAAAGATCATTATGACCACGACTAACAAACCAACCGGCGCGGTGAAGGTAAACAAGCTGGCGCCGAACGGCGGGTAGATGAACGTAAACCAGCACAGGCCGGCAATCATTCCCAGCACACCCAGCCACCCCGGTCGCAGCAGGATATACCAAAGAGCGGTGGTCGTAACATTCGCAATCATCTCGATGAGATGCTGACGCTCAATTTGAACAGCCATTTGTGAGAAAGGATGTTGTTCGCGGTGGCCGCTGCGTCAGAGAAGACAATAAGCCTGTCGCTGATGAGATGGTTCGACACTCATAAGTTCTGTTTTGATAACTCCGACACAAGCGCTCTGGTGTACTCGTGCCGGCGGAGTATCTGCTGATACCTCAGATCGTCTTTGAGCGTGTTAAGCGGGCGGCTGTAGCGCAGGTCGAAGCGACGCGCACGGAAACTCTCAACGGCTCTCTCCAGCCAGACAAAGGCCTGGCCCTTCTCGCCGAGCACCGCGTGTATCGCAGCGATCTGCAAGGGAAGATCGTAAAAAGCTTCCTCACTTGTGAACTGACTCTTCACTTCCCCGAGCAACCGCCTCGCCTCGTCCTGACGACCCGAGCGCGCGTAAACAAGGGCCAGGCCCAGTTTCCCATAGAGCCGAAAGCCACGCTGCTCGCTCAGCTTCAGGAACTCCGCGGCGGCTTCGTTGTGCAACCCTTTCCATTCATAAGCTTCACCAAGGTTGGACCGCGCCAGTCCGAATTGCGGGTCGACCTCGAGCGCCAGCTTGCTGTACTTGATGGCCTCGTCGTACTGACCGGCGTAGAGGAGACAGCCCGCGAGGGTTGTGTTGATGGGCAGTGAAATTGGATCGAGTTCCTGTGCTCGCCGCATCTCGCGGATCGCATCGTCGTTTTGTAAGCCGCTAAGCAGGTTGAAGGCGTAGCGGTAGTGCGCTATCGCGGAGTTTGGATTGAGTTCAATGGCCCGCCGGTATGACTGCTCGGCCCCGGCAAAATCGTTTTGGTAATTTTTGAGGAGGCCAAGCGCGGCGTGGGCTTCGGCTAACTTGTCGTCGAGTTGATTAGCCCTGACCACAGCCTCTTCCGCCTTTCGCAAAACTTCCTCGCTCGACGGCAACACGTGATAGCCGTAAAAGATCGTCAGGCAATACGTGTCTGCCAACATGGCATAGGCCAACGCATAGTTCGGGTCGGCCTCGGTCGCCTTCCGGAAATAATCAATCGCCTTCGCGAGTCCTTCCCCGGAGCGCTTGTTCCAGAAGTAGAGACCCATTGCGTAATCGCTGTAAGCCTCCGCGTTCTCGGTGAAGTGTTTGTTCAGTTGCGGTTGCTTCCCCGTCGCGAGCTGGAGTTGCAACACGCTCGCCAGCTTCTCCGAGATCGAGTCTTGCAGGGCGAAGATGTCAGTGAACCTTTCATCAAACTTGCCGGACCAGAGTGTCTTTCCGTCGCGGATGCTCAACAGCATGACTGTCACCCGCACCCGGTCGCCTACATGCTGTATCGTGCCGTCCAGGACGGTGTCGACGCCGAGTTCTCTGCCGACTGACCGCGAGTCAAAGTCATGCCCGGCGTATTTGACGATCGAACTCGTCGGCCGCACGTTGAACTGCTCGAAGTTGCTGAGCTTGACGATAAGAGCGTCGGCCATGCCCAGGCCCAGGAATTCGTCGTTGCCATTGCTCGCGAGTGGCTTGAGCGGCAACACGGCCAAAGAACGGATCCGCTCTTCCGAACTGAAGCTCGACGCGCTATCAGGCGCGCTCGCCTTTGTGTGCCATAAATAAACTCCGCCGATCGCGATGGTCAGCAACAACAGGATCGCGCCGCTCGACCAGATTGCGTTACGGTCCAAACGGCGCGCGTGTGTTTCTAAAGGCGAACCATCGTGTAGAGATTCGTGCGGCGGATGTGGTTTATCGTCCGCGGTCCCGGCGCCGTTTTCTTCCAGCACCTTTACCGGCGCGACGAAGCGATAACCGAGCTTCGGCACTGTCTCGATAAACTGCTGCTCGCCGCCCTCGCTCAGCGCCTTCCGCAACAACGAGATGTTCTGTGTGAGACTACTCTCCTCCACAAAGCTGTCGGGCCACAGTCTCGTCATGAGTTCATTTTTTTGTATGACGTGGCCGCTGTGCTCGATCAATACCAGCAGCGTCTCGAAGACTTTCGGACTCAGGGCGATGATTTCCTGACCGTGGAACAGGCGGTGTTCGGATACCTCAAGTCGGAACGGGCCGAATTCATATGAGCGTCCTGTCATCGTGTTCATAACGCTTTTTGGACTCGTGAGAAATTTATCAGGCTTTTCTTAGAACGCTATCAGGACATTTCGAGTTGCTTCCCCTCACAGTTCACGGCGGCCTCGACGTCTCCCCGAACGTCAACCAAAACAGGAATTCTATTTCTCCACTCAACAGTTAAGGAGTCTATATGAGAAGGAAATCTTTCGCCGCCGCCCTCGCCCTTATCTTTCTGCTCTCGCCCGTGCTGTCCTCAACCGCGAACGCGCACTGGGAGTTTCACGACGTATTCGGCAAGTATCTCTTTGGCTATACGGGAGTCGAAAGCGCGTACGAATACGAGAACGAAGTGAAGAGCAACGGTATCAAGACGAACATGACGACGCTCTCCTCGGAATGGACCTCGAACCTTTCCGGGGACTTCAACCTGCACAACGGGGCAGGGAACAAGGTGGCCATTTTTCTGGATACCATTCTGTTCCAGAGTGATACCCCGGCCTGGTACCTGCGGCCTGACTACAGGCAAGTCTTCGATTACTGGTACAACATCAACAAGGCGTATCTGACGCCCGACCGCGTGTCCTTCCTGATCATCAACAGCGAGGCGAATAACGCGCGCATCCCCAACTCCTCGATCGACACAGCAACCGCTTACGTTAAGTCGAAGATACCTTCGATACCGACACTCGTCGGATACGGCTTCGGGGACGGCGCTGTCGACGTCACCGGGGCACTGCCGGTGCAGCCGGACGGCTTCGCGTTCTGGCGTTATGCGACCCTGCACCCCGAGGATCCAACCACCGAATTCCAACACCGGCTAAGTTACTTCAAGACGCACATCGACGTGACGCGCCAACGTCTCATCATTGTCTTCGACGCGCACTTCGCACCGTATCACCTGGCCGCCGGTATCACTCAGGACATGCTTGGACCAATGGCAGTACGCTACGCCAACATCGTACGCAGCGAGCCGTTGGTGGTGGGTATGGTCGGATTTACGTGGCAGGGTTTCGGCGATACGCTCGGCTTGCGTGATGTGAGTCAGGGCGTACGAGATTATAACCGGCAGGCGAGCTGCATCCTGCTAGGTTGCCCGTAAGCGTTGATCGCTACTGAGCAGCTCGAGAAGTTCCGGGCAAAGCTAAACAGCCTTGCCCGGTTCCAACTGATATCTCTCAATCAACTTTCTACAAGCGAGGAATACATCCTCCTGGTAAGTTTTCTCAGCGTGCGCGATCTCCCGGTCTTTTCTTTCCAGAGCTTCGGCACTCCAGTTTGCACGCTCTGCATCAACCGGCAGATGATCGGTTTCAGAATCGACGCCGGCGAAGGTGACGAAGTCGGGATCACGTGCGCCATACAATTGCAGGCCCAGACGGTTCAACCGTCTGGAGCCTGCGATTACGCCAATCTCTTCCGCCAGGACTGATTCACAGATAGCCACAATCTGACCGCGAATAAAGTATTCCGCGTCTCTTGCGTTACGCTCATTTTCCGCCGCCAGAAAGCGATCCAATTGTGAATTCATACTACCCTCCTTCATTGTTTTCGGGCGGCAAAGGATGATGAAACCGACTTCGGTTCAACAATCTGCCCCGTCCTTACATTCTTGTAGGCATGCACTTCTATGATAGAGCCATCCTTCGCTTTGTAGGCAGAGCTACTAATCTTGGCCCACTCATCGGCAGTGCCGCCGTATTCACTAGCCAGACGCGGCGCATCGTTAAGTACCTTCTTTGTGCCCGCGCCAATTATGGCTTCACCTTCTCCCGCCATGATCTCGGCGAGTTGAGACTCGCTCGCGATCTGCTTTCCTAATCCTATCGCTTCCTCGGTGATCTCCGCCTCACCAACACCCGTCAACAGCAGCGCTCCCTGCATCGTTCCATTACTGATCGTGCTGGCGTTGTTGTACTCGGGCGAGTCCGTATCTACACCGCTGGTTCCACCAAAAGCTGCCTCTCTGATTTGGCGGCCGAAGGGTACGAAACCATCAAACAATCCCGCCGCGACATTGAGACGTTCTTGCCCGCTGGTCGTTATTTTCGGGGCCCCGGCGAGAAGATCGTAAGTGCCGTGGCGATAGATACGTGCGTAATTGCCATCCTTGAGTGCGATGACGGTTCCGTTTTTCTCCGGCGTGAAGGGAGTGAACCCTTTATCAACTGTCCTTCCCTTGAACCAGACAAACCGGCGGAATTTCTTGCCACCCTCTTCGAAGTCCTGGTAACCCCAAATCAAGCCTTTGGGATCAGTCAGTGTGAGTGGGCCATTCAAACAGTAGGCATACCTGTTCCAACTCTGAGGCATAGCGGGTTTCCCGCTGGCCATCAGAGCATCGATGCTTGTGAATCTTCCCTGGGGGGATGAATAGTAACGATTGATGAAATAGTCGAGACCCGTCTCGGCATCCCGTTCCTTCGCGGTGAACTGTTGCCGCATACCGTCGCCGCTCACGTAACCTGACGCTTGCGTGCGCAAGCCTTGCAGCATGTTCAACTCTTCGCCAAACGGCAGGTAGTCGTGACGTTTGACGTTGGCGAGAGCGCCTGATTCATCAAACACCATGCGCGGCGTACCTAACTGATCCGACACGAGCCATTGCAACCCATAACCCGGCTTTGGCGAACCGGTGATCCGCACATTGTCGATGAAAGCCGTCTCTCCACTGGCCGCCCCATTCAAGCCGGCAAACTTCACTGTATGCGCGCCGGTGGTCGTGGCGAATGTCGGAGTTGAATACTCGACATAACCGACGTTGCTCGGATGGAACGTACCGAGCAAAGTGTTATCGAGGTAAACACCGATATCCTGACCCGTCGTGTTACAGCAGTTGGTTCGCTGAATGGCCTTGAAAGTAATGACGTAGTTGGCGCTGGCCTGAAAACCGGAGATGGACTGAGAGACGGTTCCGGTGGCCTGAATAAACGCGACCTGCACTCCTTCAGGCGCGGCTGAAGGAACGCCGGTGAATGGGCTGTTCGTGCCGCTGATGCCGCCGCCATTGGCAAAGGACCACGAGCCGCCGGTTGGTCCATACTGAAAATTCCCATTACCAACGACCGGCGCTTCGAAGCCGGAGTTCGGCACTGTTAACGAAGAGTTCGCGCTGCTCGCGAGCAACTTGAAATTATCGTATTTGGCTGTGCCGGGAGTGCTGTTTCCGGTACCGTAAGCACCTGCGATCAAATGGAACCGCAGGGACGTCAACGAGAAGCCGGGCGTGACTGTCTTGCGAGTGAGCCACACGGTCCCGTCGGCGCTGGTTTCAAAGTAGATCAGGTTGGTGCTCTGATCATGACGAACGCGCCAGAATCTATTAGCCGCACCGTCGAAAGCGATCGAGGTTTGGTCGTTGACGCCGCCGACCATGGAACGGAAGATCATGTTGCCGGCGCCGACCTGAATCATGAAATAGTTGTTCGCGTCCACTTCCGCTTCGAAGAAGTTTTCACACCAACCCGCCTGGCTCACGGCCTGTACGGATTCAACCTGCACCATTTTGTTCGTCAGGTTGTAAGTGGCGTTGGAGTGCACGCCGTTGTAAGCGGCCGTGTTAGGCGCGAGTGCCATTTGTAACTGCTGAGACTGTTCGCTGACCGTTGGCGTCGAGGCTGGATTATCCACCGTCCAACTGGTTGTATTGAGCGAGTTGTCGTTGAAATCGTCGGCAAAGGTGGGCGGCGCCAAAGAAACGCCGGCTTCAGCGCTGATCAGCAACTGCCCATTGCGATAACCGTACTCTTTCGTTGGACCACTCGCGGCGCCTTTCGCCGGATATTCCGCCAGCAGTTCACCATCGAAGCCGTAGATCTGCCACGTCTCGATGTTGTTGATCTTGCGTCTGACGCGCTGTCCGCCGGCGTTATAGGTGTATTGACTATTACCACCACCTGCTCCGGTCATCCGACTTTCCGCGTCAAAAGTGCGAGCGCCGGCGCCGGCCAGAGTGTCGGTTGTCACGTTACCCGCTGCGTCATAGCTCAGTGTAAAACCGGCCGGCGCAGTGAGACGGTTGTTGGTCGTAGTGACACCAAAGTTTGGCTTCGGAATGTTGGGTCCGAAGGTGTTGGTCTGGTGGATAGTACGATTGCCCCAACGATCGTAAACGTACTCCTGTTGCCAATCGAGCGATGAGTTGCCGGTGTACTCATGCACTCGTTGTAAACGACTCAGTGCGTCGTAGTCGTATTGCTGGTACCACGAAGTCCAGGTCGAGACCTGGTCGTTGCCGGGAATATAGACTTCCTGCTTGCGCAAACTCCCGTTGTTGTCCGTGGCATTGCAGCCGGCGCCGGAGCATTGCAGGCTGAAGCCATTCACGATCTTGCCGCGGTTCCAGGAGCTGTCGCCACCGGTAGTGCTCGCGAGAATCTCAGCGAGCTGCTGCCGGGAGTTGTAGAAGAGTTTGTTGTAGACCGGAGTCGTGGTGCCGAGCTGTTCCTGCTTGAGCTGGCCGGCGGGCGCATAAGAGACGCCTTTCGCATACGTGCGCGGCGAACCACCATCGCCGAGATTCCCGGCAAACGCGACGTGCGTGCTGTCGAGATCGGCTAAGCGTCCACCGGCGTCGTAGTTGTAGGTCACTGTGTGGCCGGACGGATAAGTCAGCGACGTGACTAACCCGGCTAGGTTGTAAGAGCGCTGAATGTTGTTGTAGTCGTAATTGACCGAATCACTCGCGACCACCTGACGCATTACGGTAGGCCGCCCGACTACATCGTAAGCAGTAAATTCGCGGTAATCGATAAGGGCACTGGTGGAAGGATTCGAAGTCTTCTCATACCAGAAAAGATTCTTGCCATTTGTGGCGCCGTCGAAGTAACGATCTACCCGGGGAGTGCCATCCGAGTAGGTGACCGTCGTATTCCGATTCAAGGCGTCATAACCATAGGTAGCGACAACGCTGCGCGGATCGGTCTTCTGAGTGAGATTGCCGTTGTTGTCGTAAGCATACTTCGCGGACCACGTGTTGTTGCCTGAAATCGGTTCGGTAACATCAGCGCCATACGTGCCCTGTTCAGGATTTCTGGCGCGAATCAATCGTCCTAAAGAGTCGTACATGAAGAAGCGATGCGGTTGAGTTCCCTGGACGATTTCGACGACGTTACCAAGCGCGTCGTAGTTGTAGTGAGTAGTGTAGCCTGCAACTATTTCGGGGTGATTGGGGAAGGAAGTGGATACGGTCCATTGATCCGCAGCGGTAACCTCCCAGATGTCTCGCAACCGGCCCAGGCCATCAGTCTGGTTGATTATTTTTTTCCCTGCCTGATCCGTTAGCAGAACGCGACCACCGTCAAAGGCGGTGTCGCTGTGCGCGCCGTCCGGCGTTGTAACTGTTACCAGCCGTCCCAGCACGTCGTAAGTGTTTGCGGTACACGCCGAACAAGTAGCGGGAACGATGCTACTCGGAGCAGAGACCTCGTAGGGATTGGATACCTTTGCGACGCGGCCCATGTTGTCGTAGTAGGTATCGATAACAACCCACGGCGTACTTCCAGTCCCGTTATAAACAAACTTGCGTATCGGCCGGCCGAGTCCGTCCAGGTACTGACGGGTTTCGATTGAACGAGTAGCGTCCTGATCTTCGAGGACGCGCACGTACAGATCGCCCGCTGTATCCGAGTAGACGTAAGTCGTGTGACCACCATCAGGTCTTGATACCTGCGTCAGTCTGTTCAGCGGATCGTTGTAGGCGAGGGAAGTCGACTGCCCATTCGGATTTGTATTTGACAGCAGCAGCCCGGTGTTGAAGTCGTAGTTGTAGGTAGAAACAAACGCCGCGTTCGACGAATGACCGCCGCTGGCATCGGGCACCGCGCTCGTCATCGTCGTCGGAAACGCGTAATTGAACGTACTCGAGTATGAGATCTGGCGTTGATTTCCTTTTGCATCCCAGGCACTCCGCAAGTTTCCACACTGATCGAATTGCTGGTGTGTTGTCAGCGAAGTACCGGCAGGATAAGTCGACAAGGTCGAGCCATCGTAGTTCAACCAACTCGCGGATGAAGTCGCGTTGCCACGAATCGACGAACCCGGATCAACCCAATTTGTCGGCGAGCCGCAGGTTAATAACGGATACGACGATTCGTCGTAGGTATTCGAGCTTTGCGCTACGACCACTCCCGCCGGCAGCCCGCGCGTCATGTCGCGCACGACTACCGAACTCACCAGGCCGAGCATGTTCCGATCACGATACGTCTGATTTGTCGTGTCGAGAAAACTCGTCTCGGTACGACGCAGCGCCGTGCCGGTCGACACCGATTCGATCGCAATGGAGGCGGCAGTCGACTGGTCCATCGTGACGAAATCAAAGTCGTTGACCGCGGTCTGATTTACGCCGGTAGTGAACTGCCAGGTGGTGTCGTATTCGTGAGTAACCGTAGTCGCATAGGCTTGCGTGCTGCCCGGTTCCAGCAGAATCTGCACTTCCTTCGTCAGTCGCGGGTTGCGATTTCCGTAAGGTCCCGGTGGTCCGGAGGTAACCGTTGACGGTGTTACCGTCCACTCGAGCAACTTGCGACGCAGCAATGTTCCGGTGGAAGAATAAACTCGTTCTTCGTAGGGACGTCCTGTGCGAGCGTCGTCGAGGCCAAACGGCACGCTCTTGTACTGCGGATAAAAATCGCCGGGCACGCCGTAGTTGTACGGATGAGCGTGCAGATATTCTTTACGCACGGTGCCGTCTGGTTCCGTGCAGGTGGCCACGTATGGACCAGTTGTTCCGATCGTGTATTCGATTCCGTACTGCCAGTGAACCTCTGCGCCCGCAGTTCCGTCTGAGCTCAGAAATCGATCCGACACCGCGCGATTTACCTGATCGTAAGGCGCTTTGAGAAACGTCATGGGCGCGATTTTGCTGTAGACATATCTCTCGTATGACCCGTTTGGAAAGTAGATCTTGTCGATCTCGCCGTACGGGTTATAGCGGAAGCGATACGACGTGTTGTTCGGCAGAACGATTTCCGCCAGCACGATCGGGTTGAACTTCGTCGACGCACAGATTGGCGCGATCGTCGTCGAGTCGAACATATGAGGAGTAAGAGCCTGCGCCGGCCAGGTGGTGCACTTGTGACTACCGGGATAATAGAGCCGGTTGTTTGGATCGGGATCGGGATTGCTCAGCACTGTTTCGCCGGTTGTGGGATCGCTCAAGTACCGCCACTTGACGGTATAGACCAGTGACGATGTGCCTACGCCCGGAAGCGTGTATTGATAATCTCCGGCGGAAAGTATTTCTCCATGTGCCGGCCGGATTGGCAGGAGCGGGGAAAAGGTCCGCCCCATCGAATCGGTCCACTGTTTAGTAGTTGCGTTATAGGTAAGCGTGTTTCCGTTGCGATCCGTGAATTGCGTTGCGTCCGAAGGAAAGGCGCCGAAGGGAGCGGCGAACGTGTACTTGCTGCCGTCGGGCATGTAGAGGACACCCGAACGTGCGCCCGCATCGAAATCAAACCTCATGCGGGCGCCATCGACAGAGTAGTAGGTTCCCGTATATCCGTAATTTGTTTCCGTGCCCCAATTGTGCGGCGCGTCATCTTTACGCAATTCGTAAGTCGTGCCGTCAGGCAGGTGAACGTGGATGCGCGCGATGAAACCTCTGTAACCCGTCGGTCCACCGTCTTGCCCGTAATTCGTACTGGTTAAATCGTAGACTTGATCTTTGAAAGTAAACTCGAGGGTCGGAACGTCGACACTGCTGGTCCAGCCGGCGACAGTTTGTTCGGCAAATTTCGCGAACGTTTGTGTCCTGGGAGCGCCGCCGCTCGGGTTTTCATAAATGTCATCAAATTCCAGCCGCCACAATTTCGACGAGTAATACAAAGTCATCGGCAGGCTCGAGCCGCCGCGTCCCGGATATGTGTTTAGTGGGACCTGAATGCTCAAGCTGTGCGTCGCCGGATCGATGCGGACCTCGTTGCGCAGCGTGTCCTCAGTTCGGTTTTGGGTGTTTTGAAGTTCTTTTTGAGCGTTGGAGTGGGTAATCGAACCAGCGATGATCAGCATCAGGCCGGCGAAAAAGGCTTTGGGGAAACGAAGATATTTTGTGAGACGAATCATTGCACACTACTCCCTTGAGAAAAGTTTAGCTGCACTAAAAATGGTTGGGACGTCGGGGAGTTGTAGAAACCGAGAGCCTTACGGGATCACACTATTACGAGGCTTGTGAACAAAAGCTAAGTTCGCAGCGAACTGTTTGAGACTCGTATCAGGTTAGACGGATTAGAGGACTCACCTCGGCTCGTCAGAGTTACCGCATTAACATCGGGGACGTGAATTTAAGGCAAGAGCTGCGTGCCTGTCAATCACTCTGTGCTTAATGAATGATAATTCTCACGCGGTCTTTTGTTGGCAGAAATACATCATCCAGCCGCGACATATCTCATAGAACTTAGGATGTGCTCGCGGCGCCTCAACCGCGCCTGGTCATTAACCTCTCACCTCCAGAAAGGAGCTGTATGTCTAAAAACACCATAACCCGCCAAGGTGGAACTGTCCGCATTACGCTTCCCGCCAAAGTCGCCAACGATCTTGGCTCACTTCAACAGTCGCTAAAGAGGGCTGCGGAACGGTTGGGCCATCCTGCCTGTGCCACCGGTTGCGACGTCCTCTCTATCGGCCTCGAGCAGGAACTTGCATTTACGGAGAAGGCCGCGCTCGATGCCGACCGGGTAACACGACATCAGATATTAGACCCGCAAGCGAAGGGCTCGATCACCGTGTCCATTCCCAACAAAGTCAGCGGTGACATCGAGGCCCTTACAAAAGCCGTCAGTAATGTGGTGTCCAAACTCGGCTGTGCCCCGTGTTGCTCCGGCTTCGACATACTCTTTCGTGGCGAAATGAACATGATGGTCCTGGACGAAAGAGCCGAGGTAGTTCGCTTTGGTGGCTTGCGCTGAAATTCCCACGCTGGGGATTGGAGCTACTTACTCGGATGCACTCGAACCGCTAATCGAAGGGCGCCCCGAGCTATTCGACGTTCTTGAAATCGAGCCGCAGACCCTGTGGTCCAGGAACGCCGATACGCGAGGGCCCTTTCGATTGGCGGACTCCATCATCGAGCATTTGGCTCGTTTGCCCGGACGAAAAATACTTCACAGCGTCGGGCGTCCGGTAGGCGGTACGCTTGGACCATCGGCTGCCGATCGCGATCTCCTTAACGATACCGCCACGCGTCTCGACACTCCGTGGGTGAGCGATCACCTGAGCTTCAATCACACCAGCGAATTTGCCACCGGATTTTTCTTACCGCCGCGTCAAACTCCCGCGTGCGTCGAGATCGTGTCTTCCTCAATCCGTGGGTTGCAGGCGACGTTGGGACTGCCGGTAGCTGTTGAGACAGGCGTGAGTTACCTGCGCCCACGCGCCGATGAACTGCCTGATGGTGAATTCGTGGCGCGAGTAGTAGAGGCGGCGGATTGCGGAGTATTGCTGGACCTGCATAACGTTTACTGTAACGCTGTTAACGGACGGCAGTCGGTGGATCAGTTCGTGGACCAGCTACCGCTCGATCGTGTGTGGGAAGTCCATGTTGCCGGTGGGTTTGAGTTGGAAGGTTTCTATCTCGACGCCCATTCCGGCGCGATTCCTGAACCTCTGCACGCCGTAGTGGAAGACGTGATTCCGCGTTTACCTAATCTCAAGGCAATCATTTTCGAGATCTTCCCGTCGTTCGTTCCGCTCGTTGGTCTGGATGTAATTAAGGAGCAGCTCGAGTGGATGCATGTTGTGTGGCGACAACTCAGAAGTAAGGAGTCGGTGAGCCCTCGGACGATCACTACGCGCAGTGAACTAGACGAGATCGATCTGGTTGCGCCTGCCGTTTGGGAACGCGCGTTGGGACGTTTAGTGGTCGGCATGGAGGCAGACGATCAAATCGGCGTAGAACTCTCCGGCGAGCCGGGAGTGCCGCTGGTGGAACGATTGATTCACGAATTCCGCGCCTCGATGATCGTGCGAGTCTTACCGATCACGTCGCGCTTCATCATGCTGGCAATGGGTCCGGAGGCGTTTCGGATAATGCTTGCTGACTTTTGGTCGAAGATCACGCCTCAGATGTACGCTTCGATCGAAGCAGATTCATTCGCGAAGTATTTGAATGCACTGGATCTGAAAGTGCCGCAAATCGGGAAGATCATCGAATTCGAACAGGCCGTGTTGGAAGTTAATCTCACCGGCTCTGCGCGCGTCGTACACTTTGACTTCGAGCCGCTGCCGTTTCTCCGCGCGATTTCCGAGGGCCGACTTCCTGAAGGCGCTCCGGTGCAGGGTAACTTCGAGATCGCAGTGACACCAGAGTTCTGATCCAATCGCACACTCTCTTTGGGCGGATAATACAATTGACGGACTAAACCACGGGGTGTAGTCTCTCCATCAGCCCGCATTCTCAACAGCCAATCGTTCCAACCCGAGAGGTAAGCAATGTCAAGACGCCTCAGATCGATAGGACTCGGACTTTTGCTCCTGGTTTTTATTTGCCTATCCTGTGGACAAGAGCCTCCTCCTGCCGCCGCCAGGAAAGTAGAAACCAACATCAACAACGGTAAACTTACGGTTACGGATTTAGACAAGAAAACTACGGTAGGTTGTGTGTGCCCGTGCAGCGTGTCTTTTGAAAATGATCCGGTGACCTATGGTTGCAAGGGCTGAATCACGACAAGCCTGACCAGTTCTTATCCTTCGCTCATTCGTGTCTTCCGTGGACGCCGCCGCCTGTAGCGCGTAACTATCAACTGAAACGTTCTGAGGCGCGGCTTCGGGGAAAGAATCCAGCGGTCTGCTTCTTTTATGGCGCGCGCCTTTCGTGATATCGTGCGCGCGCCACATTTTTATACCCCTAAAGCGGAAGGAGTTCTACGCATGCGAATGCGACCCCGGTCTCTCGCTCTCACTGTTCTTGTTCTTTCGTTAATCGTTTCTCTCTTCTTCCTGGCTTCACCTTCGGGCGCGACCAGTTCAACGCAAGATCCGCCGACACCACCGGCGGGCGGTGGCGGTGGTCAGGAGCGTCCCGGCAGGCCCGAGCAATCGACCGAGCCGAAGCCTTACGATCGCGTGATCACTAAAGATGCCAAGTCAGACGCGGGCATCTTCACGGTGCACAACGTCAAAGATAAGGTCTACTACGAGATTCCCAAGAGCGAACTCAACAAAGAGTTTCTCTGGGTGAGCCAGATCGCGAAGACCACACTCGGCGTCGGCTATGGCGGCCAGGCCGCGGGCAATCGCGTCGTGAAGTGGGAACGCCACGGCAATCGCATTCTGCTGCGCAACGTCTCTTACGATGTGGTCGCCGATCCGAGCCTGCCGGTGTCGCGCGCCGTCCAGGCCGCGAACAACGACACGATCATCATGGCTTTCAACATCGAGGCGTTCGGTAAAGACGACTCCGCCGTGATCGACGTGACGCGTCTGTTCACGACTGAAGTGACGGAGTTCAGTGCCCGCACGCGTTTGCGCGCTCGCGGTTTCGACGCCAGCCGCTCGTTTATTGAAAAGACCAAGTCGTTTCCGACAAACATCGAGGTCGAAGTCTCGCAGACTTACACATCGCCGCCGGACATGAATCCGGGCGGTGGCGGCGGTGGACCACAACCCGCGCCGAACCCGTTTGCACAGGGCATGCGCGCCGGCACAAACGCGACCGTCGTCATGCACTACAGCATGGTCAAGCTGCCGGAACACCCGATGATGCCGCGTTTGTTTGACGAGCGCGTCGGTTATTTCTCAGTGCATAAGTATGACTACGGCATTGACGAACAGCGCGCGCCGCAGCGCACTTTCATCACGCGCTGGCGGCTCGAAAAGAAAGATCCGAACGCGGAAATCTCCGAGCCGGTGAAGCCGATCGTTTACTACGTCGATCCGGCGACGCCGACGAAGTGGGTGCCGTGGATCAAGAAGGGAATTGAAGACTGGCAGCCTGCGTTTGAAGCGGCCGGTTTCAAGAACGCGATCATCGCGAAGGAAGCGCCGTCGAAAGAAGAGGATCCGTACTGGGATCCGGAAGACGCGCGCTACTCGGTGATTCGTTATTTGCCGTCAACGATCGAGAACGCTTCCGGTCCGCACGTCTCCGACCCGCGCACGGGTGAGATTCTTGAGTCGGACATTCAGTATTACCACAACGTGATGAACCTGCAGCGCGACTGGTATTTCCTCCAGGTTGGACCACTCGATCCGCGCGCTAAGCACCTGCCGCTCCCCGACGATCTGATGGGCCGGCTCGTCGAATATGTCGTCGCGCACGAGGTCGGACACACGCTCGGTTTTCAACACAACATGAAAGCGAGTGCGACGTATCCGGCCGACAAGGTGCGCGATCCGCAGTGGCTGAAGACGATGAGCCACACGCCGACACTGATGGACTACTCGCGCTTCAACTACGTCGCGCAGCCGGAAGACAACATCCCGGTGGAGAACCTGATTCCGCAGATTGGTCCATACGACACGTGGGCCACGATGTGGGGTTACAAGCCGATTCCGGGCGCGAAGACGCCTGACGACGAGAAGAAAACGCTCGACGCGTGGGCGCGCGAGCAGGACACGAAGCCGTGGCTGCGCTTCTCGACCGCCGATTCGCGCGGTTCTGATCCGGGTGAGAACACGGAAGCCGTTGGTGACGCGGACGCAGTCGCCTCGACCGCGCTCGGCATCAAGAACCTGAAACGCGTGGCCGACATGCTGCTGCCGGCGACGTCGCATCCGGGCGAACCGTACGACGATCTCGACGAGCTTTATGGTCGCATGTTGGGCCAATGGGCGACGGAGTTGAATCACGTCACGCAGATCGTTGGCGGTTTCAATTCACAACAGAAACATGCGGGCCAGGACGGCGTGCGCTTTACGATCGTGCCGCGGGAAAGACAGGCGGCGGCCGTGCGTTTCCTGAACGAGAACGCGTTTGCGACACCGATGTGGGCGCTCAAGCCGGAAATTCTGCGACGTATTGAGGCCGCGGGCGCGGTGACTCGCGTGAACCTCGCGCAGGAACGCATTCTCAACTCGTTGCTGAACAACGCCCGTTTCGATCGTCTCGTCGAGCAGGAAGCGATCGACGGCGCGGCTGCCTATCGGCCGGCTGATTTCATGGGCGATTTGCGCCGTGGCATCTGGAGCGAGATTGAGCCGCGGGCGGGCGCGGTGCACATCGACGTTTATCGGCGCAACTTGCAGAACTCATATATTGATCTGCTGTCGGCGAAGTTGAACGTGCGGCCGTCGGTTACTGACGACTATCGCGCGTTGATTAAAGCGGAGTTGCGTGATTTGAGTAACGCGATCGGTGCGGCGATGCAGCGTGCTTCCGATCGCGAGACGCGGGCGCATCTGGCTGACGCGCGTGATCAAATTGCGAAGGCGTTGGATCCGAAGTTTGCCGCGCCAGCAGCACCGACGCCGGCGTTTGTATTCGGGTTCAATGAGCAGGAAGAAGACGATCCGTACAGTCTCAACTGCTGGCCCGACTACGCGATTCGTCTGCCGGGCTCACGACAGTAGGTTCGTGGTGCGTTCGGTGACGCTGCTCACTTCGCGGGGGCTGTTCAGCTCGCGTGGTGGTGAGACGACCTCATCGAGTTGACGCGATTGTGGCTGTTCTGGCCGGATCAAAAGTCCGGCCAGAATGTGGCCCACACCGGCGGTCGTCGGCAGCAAACCGAGCAACCAGATAATCCTCACTACGGGTTCGATCTCGAAAGGGATACGCGCGATCACATCGGGCGGCAACTTCAGCACCAGCACCGTCGAAAGAAAATACAGAAACACGCTTAGACCGATACCCGAGCAAAACGAAACGACACCTTTCGTGAGGTGTTGTTCGCGGCGTTCGGCCGGAGTTTTCTTGCGCCGAAACGGGAGGCGTTGACGTTTGTGGTGCTTTGCGTCGGAAGTGATCTGCTCGAGCTCGTGGTCCATGCGGTCGAGCGCGCGCGACACTTCTTCGGTGAGGTGTTCGGCCTTGAGTCCCTTCACCATTTCCTTGATCTTCGGCACGGGGCCGCGGTCGCTGCGCGCGATGGCCTCGCTGAGAGTCACGGCTTTGCCGATGACCTTCAGGTTCGCGCCGCAGACGCGGCAGTATTGCGTTGATTGCGATTCGGTACCGCACTGAGGGCAATACATATCAACCTCGAAACGTGCCGCGTGCCGTTTTGGTTCCGTCGCAGCCGTCTTACTCGTAGCTCAGCGCTTCGACCGCGTCCTGGCGGGCGGCGCGGAGAGCGGGATAGAGGGCGCCGATGCTGCCGCCGAGGAGGCCCACGGCGAGGGCGATCAGGATCCAGCGTGGCTCGATCTCGATCGTCAGACTCGTCGTGCGCATCACGGCGAGACGCGCCCCTAAGGTCAGCAATACACCGACCGCGACTCCGAGCACGCTCACGATGATCGCTTCCTGCTCGATCACCCACGCGATCGCCGTCTTCGACATCCCAAGCGACTTGAGTATTCCGATCTGCCGCGTTCGCTCCGTCACGGTCGTGTACATCGCGAGCAGAATCACGAGCATACTAATCGACGCCGCGACACCAACCACGACCTTGATGAACACATTCAACGCCGGCACGCCGCTGGCGTAAATCTCCGGCAAGTCGCGCGTGAACACGAGCTGATCCTGCGGAAACTTTTCCAGAATTCGCGCCGCGACTTCATCCTGTTTCGCCGGATCGACGCACGCCACCAGAATCGCCGAGGCGCGATTCTCCGCGCCTTCCTGTTCCTGCATCGTGCTCAACGGAATCTTGATGCGGCCGCCGCCCGGCGGCTCGTAAATCCCGACGATCTTAAACTCCCGCTCAAACAACTTAACGGTATCCCCAACCTTCGCGTGACGCTGGCGCTGCCACTCAGGATCGATAATCGCTTCGTCTCCCGATTGCAGCTTGCGTCCCTCGCGCATCGTGATGTGCGCGAGCGACGCATACTCATCGTAGACGATCCCATCGATCAACCGCTGGCCAAAACCGGAGTCGCTCTTGTCGAGCGTTTGCCCGACCGGCGTCGCGGCGCGCACGCCCGGAATCGCCGCGATCTCAGTCGCATGTGAAACCGGCAACTTGAACTGCGAACCGCCACCGAGCCCGATCGAGCCCGAAGCGCGGATCATGATCTCAGCGCCGATGTTCGATTCGCGCCGGCCGCGTTCGTGCAACACGCCATGGGCCAACCCGACAGTGAAAACGATCAGCAGCACGCCCACGCCAGTGCCGAGAACACTGACAGCGGTGCGCGCCGGTCGATGAGCAATGTTTGAGAAGACAAGACTATCCATAAGTCGTTGTAAGCGTGGACTGCGATCGAGGATGCGGCGCCACGCGTTCGGCAACGTGCGCCAGGTAAGCACGAGCAGGCCGGCCGAGGTCCACACGACGATCGCGGCCTTGCGCACGAGCGCGAGCGCAAGCCCCGCCGCAGGCTCGAAGCCCAAACCTTTTTGCAGGATGACTTCGGTGCCGCCTTCGTAGACGCCGATCGTGCCCGGCACAAAAGCGAAGACAAAGTTGATGACTTTCGTGAGCGACTCGATGATGTAAGCCTGCGCCCACTGCGGTTTGAAACCGAGCATGTGCAGTGCGAGATAAACTTCCACAACGCTGCTCGCATGGGCCAGCAGGTTGCACAGCACCATCACGAAGAACGCGCTCGGATGATGTTTGTAGAAGTCGTAGACTTTCGATTCGATGTGATAGATGTGATCGCGGCGTTTGAGTATGACCTTCGGACTCAGCCGCAACTGCGCGGTGCGATCGATGATCCATGTCAGCAGCATCACACGCCGTTTGGCGGCAACGGCGGCGACGACGATCCCGAGGGCCGCAACGCCTGCGATCGCGAGCAGCACGATGTTCACCTGCGGCGGCAACGGATATCTGATCAGCATCACGATCGCGCCGGTCAGCACGAAAAACACCACCGACAGGTTGTAGATCAGATTGTCGACGACGAGCGCGGGTACGCCGTACGTCAGCGGCACTCGCTTCCGCAGCAGCGCGACCTTCGTCGCTTCGCCTAGCAATGGACCAGTGAACGTCAGAAAACTGATCGCTTCGCCACCGAGACGCGCGGCAAACGCGTGCCGCATCGAGATGCGGCGATGCTCGGCGGGAACGGCCGCGCGCATCGCGATCGTGCGCAGCACGTGTCGCAGCCCGTTCAGACCGAGAATGACGAAGAAGCCGAAGCCGATGCGCAGCAGTGCGTCGAAAAGTGGCTGCACGCCGACGCGATTGATGACGAAGATGAGTAGCGCGAGACCGAGAATGAAAGCGAGTGTTTGCAGCCAGACGAACGAACGGCGAGAGGTATTGGCAGCGGAAGTTTCAGGTTCTTCCGAGAGTTCTTCCGTATCCGCGGCTGGCCAGTTTTCTGCGAACTCTTTTCTCGACTCGATCAAGGCAGCGAACTCACTCCCGGTTGATTCAGCAGTTCTTTGACCACACGGCCGGGGAACGGACTGAAGCCTCTTTCCTGCAACGCCGGAACAGGCTTGTTATCATCGCGTAAATTGCCGGTTAATGCCAACAGCGTCGGCACAAAACTGAGACTGTCGTAAGGCGTCGTGATGTCCAGCGCGCGCGGAATGTTAGTGTTTTGGCCGCCCGCGATCATGAACGTCGAGTGCGTGGAGATGCGAAAGAACGAGCCGTGATTGCCGCCGGGATTGAAACCGCGCACGTCGAAGTTCCAATGGTTGTTGGCGACGATCAGCATGTCGGCCTCGACGAGCTGACGCTGGCGCCGCGCCAGATCTCTCATCGAACGTTGCTGTGGCGTCAGGCTCGGATCGTTTGACGAAAGCTTGTCGTACGGGTGCCGCGCCAGTTCTTCGTGCAGACCGATGAGGCCGTTTGAGTAGTGTGTGCGATGCAGCGCGTCGAGCCACTCCAGATCTGTGTGCCACTGGCTCAACCACGCGGCGCGATCGTTCGGCGCGATATTGAGATTGGGATCTTCGTAGATACGCAGCGGCAGATCGTTTTGCCAGGTCGCGCGTTGGAAGTGTAAACGTCCCGCCGCGTCCTGCGTGAGATTGCCGATCGGAAGATAACGAAAGCTCAACTGGCCGTTGGCGTCGTGACGCGAGAGTATCAATGCTTGATGGGTTGCATCGTTGCTGACCCAGATCACGTCTTCGTTGATGTCTTTGTCGTCAAGCAGCGGCAGCACGAGGTCGCGAGAGATTCTCGTGGCGATCATATCGATCGGTCGGCTGGCGATGCCGGGCTGCACGTTGTTGCGCACGGAGACGCCGCGTAGCAACGAGAAGTAATCGATGCGCACGAAGCTGCGATTCATATCGAGCGTGCCGTCGCTATTGAGCACGAGCCCGTTTGGGCTGATACCGACGACGTAGTTTTGCAGCTCGTAAATCGTGTTGCGGTCGCCCATCGACTGCTTCGGGATCACTGACGCGATCTTGATCTGCGTGGGCGTGAACGCTTCGGCGGAGAGCTTCAGGAGGTTTTGTAGTGTGGCGGCGTAGTCGCTGTATTCCTTCTGCTCTCGTTCCCAGCGATCGAGTTGCACCCAGATGCGCTTCGCAGTGTCGTCGAGACCGGCTTCGGTTTGTTCTTTCGTGAACTTCTTCGGCTGCGCCTCCCAGAGTTTGCGTTGCTCTTCGATCGACTGGTTGAGGGCGGTCAGCTCAGTATTGAGCTCGTCGAGATCTCGTTGCCAATCACGGCGGCGACGCTCGATGGTGTTGAAGAACTCATCGGTCGCGGCCTTGCGCAGGTCTTCAGAAATGTCGCGACGTTGCATCTGCTGCAACAGGATGTGCAGCAGGTTGAGATCGCTGTCGCGCAGGTGCACGGAGGCGCGCTCGTTACCATCGAAGTCGAGCATCGCGGTCGGATAATCCGTGCTTTGACCTTTGAGGTAGTAAGTGTCCTGCGTTGTCGTCGTAATCAACGGCACGAGCGGGTTGACGCCTTTGATCGCGTAATCGAGCAGCAGCCGGCGCTTCGTGATCACGTGATGACCGCCGCCCGCGCGGCTGCCGAGCAGTTTCACGAGGTTGTAACCCTGGCTGTAGACTTTCGGGTCGCTGTTGAAGCCGTGATCGGACACGATCACGAGGGCTGTATCCGCCGCCAGAGAGCTCTGCTGAATCGCGGTCCAGATCTGGCCGATGATCGAATCCATGTCCTTGAGGACTGCATATTGGGACGCCGTGTCGTTGTTGTGATGCGCGATGTGATCGTAGTCCATCAGCATCAGGTCGAGATAACGGACCTTCGTATTAGCCAGCTTCCCGATCAACTCGCGCACGAGTTCGTCCCGGATCGAGCTGCGCATTTCAAATCCCATCGTCCATTCGTCGAACAGTTCCTTCGCGGACTTGTTGAAACGATTCTGCAGGCTGCCTTGTAAAGTCGAATAGCGGACGCCGCGCTGATAGAGCGACGTCGTCAGATAGCGCTCTTCGTGTCCGAAAGCATCGGGCAGTATTGGCAGGCCTAACGAATCGAGCACCTCGACGCCCGGCATGTCGATGCGCGAGCCCGTAATGCCCGCGACGTAAACCGGAAAGAAGTTGAGGTAGTCGTACGAGTGAAGCGTGTAGCGATCGAACTCGACGTTGCCTTTGATTTGCAGGTGCTGACCGGTTTCGAGCAGCGACCAAGACGGCGCGGACAAACTCATGCCGCGCACGTAAAAACTCGAGAGGCGCGCGCCGCGTTGATAGAAGATGTAATCGATCCAGGGCAGCGCGCTCTTGCCGGTACTCTTGTCTCGCTGTTGCACGAAACGATCGACAAGATCGTACGGCAGACCGTCGCACTTGATGATGACGACGCGTTTGGTTTGGCCCGCAGCAGTCGCCGCGAAAAGCAGAACTACGACCAAAGCCATCCACAGATTACGCAGACAAAACCGGGCTGGCTCAAAACCACTCTGCGTAATCTGTGGATGGTTTTGGCGGCCGCTACTACAAGACATCGCTACGGCTGGCCTACCTTGAGTGGTGAACCGTTGACTGTGACGGCGATTGGTTGCACGCGAGGCGTGTTGCCGCGCAGGTAATCGGCGGCGATGTCGCGCAACGATTGATCAATCGCGGGATTCTGCGAGATGCGCAGCAGTTCGTCCTTCGCCTTCGGATTGTTGATGCGCGAGAGGCTGTCGAGACACGCGCGACGCGTTTCCTCGTCTTTGGTGCGAGCGAAGATCTTGGCAGTCGCCTTCGCCGCGGTCTCACCGGCTTCGTCACCGTGCTCGGCGATGAAACGTAGCGACCTCAACACCTCATTGACGTTCGCAGTGATCTCGATCTCCGCCGTCGACTTCGCGATCTGCTGCAGGAAGTTGGTGTGATACTGCAAGCGCCGCGCGATGTCGAGGCGTTGTTCCATGTCTTCGGTGCGCTCTTCGCGATGCACGTACTTGCCGAACGTCACAACATTCAACGCCGTGAGGGCGATGCGCGCGTTGCGGCCGTGTTCCAACGGCATCATTTCGGCGCGTCGATCATTTTCGATCTTCGCCGCCAAACCCTTCGGATCTTTCGCAAACGCTTCGAGCGCCTGGTACTGCTCGATCGCCACATTTGCTTCTGATTCGAGATCGTTCTCAAACGGGTTCAGCGAGATCTTCTCCGCGCGCCCGCCAATCTCCTCGCGCAACTCGGGGTCGAGCGAATTGTTCAGCGCCAGCAAAAGCTTCAGTTGCGAATAGGTCGCGAGGCGCGAAGGCTGATTGATATCGATGCCGCGCCGGCCCGTAACGAAATCGAAAACGGTACGACCGAGGAAGAACGGCAGGTTGCCGAACTTCGAAATCGAAAGCACGTTTCGCGAGATGTCGCTCAACACACGCCGCGACATCTCGCGCGTTTTAGGATTGTAGCTGTCGCGAAAATCGACCAGCAGCATCGGGATCTTCGGATTGTCGAGACCGTAAAGACCGAGCGGAATCATCTCCACAGCTTCAGCGCCCGGCGTGTCGCTGCTCACCGTCTGGTTCTCAGCGTCGAAGTAACGCGTCTCAACGTAGCCGTGCCAGTTGAGTAGTCGCTTGTCGTTCCACGGATTCGCGATGTTCAGGAAGCGTCCGTTGTAACGCGCGCCCTGATTCTTGAGCAGATCGCGTTTGGAGACCCACAACAAAGCGTGCGTCGCACTGCCGTCGGGCATTAACAACGGTTCGAAATAGAGCGACTCGGCTTCGGCGCGCTGGCGCAGCAGTTCCCAGTTGTGTGCGCGCTCGTCGCGCACCTGCGTTGTTTTCTTCGCGTAGTAGCCGCGCAGGTTTGCGTCGTCAACGAGTCCGCCGAAGGTCTTGTCAGTCAGTAACAGTCGCGCCTGAATCGTCGCCATTTCCGAATCGCTCAATGGCTTGTCGCCTTCGACGGCTTCGTAAAGCGAGAGCACCGCGAGCGCGCGAATGATGTGCGACTTGCGATAGTCGCTCGTGTTGCGACGATAAGAACTGGTCGACGCTTTGATCGGCGTGCCGTAAGGATCGAGCAGGATGTTCTGCAACGCAGCCCAGAGCACTTTGTTCCAAACGTCGCTTTCGGGCGCGGCGAGATCGAGCGCGGGCGGCGGCGTTTTAGAAGAACCGTCTTTGTTGCCGACGCGCGTGTAGAAAAAGGGAATTGCCGCGGCGAGCTTTTGCTTCGTTGTCGGCCGGGTGTACGTCAACGGCCAAACATAACGCAGACGATCGTTCTCGGGATTCTGATCGCCGAGAGTGTCGCGAAGAATAGACACCAGCGGGATCCATCTGTCGTTTTTATCGGATTCGAGATTCGAAAGTTTGGCCTCGACCGTGATCAATTCCGCCCCACCGGGCACATCGATCTTCTCGAGACGCAGGATCTGCGAGAGCGGCGTAGTCGGGTCATTGTCCGCAGCCGTGGGCGGATTGGGACCCTGGGCCCTGACGGTGTTGAGTTGAAGTAGCGGCGCAACAACGAGCAGAAATGCAAATAAGCTCGCCTTCAGATGCCAGTGCCTACGGGTTTGCAGCTTCATCCTTAATTGTGTTTTCAGACTTCTCTTAATCTGGCAGTTGGCGATTCCGTGCTGCATTCCCAAGTACGGCAGGACTAACAGACACTCAAATAACTCGCCCTCACGATTTCAAACTGCAATAGTCATGCCCGTTGAGGGCGTTAACTAAATATACATCAGTCTATCGGGTCGTGGACCGATTTTGTGTCTTGACTGTGACAGGCATTGCATTGCAACAGTCCGAGATCAGATGCCCACGCAGTCAAGCTACGTTGCCGTTAGTTAGAGACGATTAAGTTCATGGATTTGTTAACCTGCGAGGGTTGGTTGTTGGTTATTCAGGCGCGCCGGACTGCGGTGTGTAGCTCGAAGGTTGACCGGCAGTTTCGAGATCTTTGCCTTCCTTCGGCGGCGCTTTCCAGCCGGTGCGTTCGAGTAGGGCGACGGCGAAGCGACTCGGGACTGCAAAATTGGAGGCCTGGTTTTCAGTGAAGACGGCGAAGTTGACGCCGATGACGCGGCCGGATGGTCCAAACAACGGCGCACCCGAACCACCTTCTGCCGTGCGTGCGTCGTAAACGATGCGCCGCACATCGAGATCCGTAATGCTGCCTTGCGTGGTCAAAGGTTGAATGCGTTTCGTTTCCGCGAGATAGCCCAACTGGGCCATCGGCGTGCCGTAGCGTTGTTGAATGCCGCGCGACTCTGCGTCGTCGAGCAGCGCGAGCAGGCGATCCGGACCGGAAGGATAACCCATCATCACTACTGAATTGCCGACCGCGACCGCGTCAGGATCGGTTTCGAGCGGCAGGATCGGCAGCGTGTCGGGAACTTCGGGAATGTCGAGCTCGCACACGGCGAGATCGTCGCGTTGCGCCGCGGCTTTGAACTTCAGCGGAATCGCCTGGGTGAAGTCGGGAAAGTAAGCGATCAGTTTTTTGAGTCGCGGTTGCGCGTTGAGTCCGCCGCTGATGCTTTGCGCGCGATCGTCGGCGATCCACGGCTGCGCGATGTGACGGTTCGTCATCACAAAGCCCTGGCCTACATAAAAACCGCTGCCGACAAACTCATACTCCGCCACTGCTGCGTTGCCTTCCGGCGTCAACGTTTCAGGAGCACCGCCGTTCTGTACCGCACTGCCATTGTCATTAAGTTGCGCCTCAGCCCAACGAAGCGGACGCCCGGTACTAGTCTCGACGAAGTAGAACGAGCCGGCGATCAGGCAAACGCCGCGGCCGTACTCACTGCGCAACTTCACTGCGAGCGAAAGACTGTCCTGAAGTTCCTTGGTCGAACGACCGAGATCGCCGAGCTGCGTATTCGTCTTGGCCACCTGCTCGCGCATCTGGCCGAGCTGCGCGCGCTGGTCGTCGATGAGACGGCGGCTGCGCTGGAGTTCCTTGTACATCGCGAAGCCGAGATAGAGAATGCCGCCGACGAGCGCGACTGCGATCGCGAGCGTGACGAGTTTTGTGCTCGGATTGATCTCGCGCACCAGCTCGCGGGTGAACTCGCGCAGGAAAACTTTCGCGTCGTCGCGTCGCGCAGTAGCCGCAGACTCGATCGCCGCCGCTTCGATAAACGGCGCGACGTGCGTTTCGCGAGCGGCTGGTGGAACGACGGCCGGCAAATCGCGCACGGGAAAGAAGTGCAGCAACAGGTCGGAGCCCTCGATACGCATCTCGTCGCCGTCGCGTATTTCCGTTCCCGGTTCGAGCGGCTCGTTGTTCAGGACGAGCGGCAGCGTTTGATCGAAGTCGACGATGCGGTAGGCATGCCCATTTGACCGCGCCAGCTCGAGCAGCAAGCCGTTCGCGGCGCCCTTCGGCACACTCGACGAGCGCAGCCGCAGGTCACAGCTTTCGTTAGTACCGATGCGAAGGTTGTCGTCGGTGAGGATTTCGGTGTGCCGGTCTTCGCCCGAGGAGATATGAATAACGAGGCCAGTTGCCATAAATTGCTAAAGCGAGAACCTCTCGACGCGTCATTCTACAATGAGTTAGCATGAAATCGAAACGAGGTTTGTGTGGCGGAAGCAGAGTTTATTGAAGATTGCGAGCGGCTGATGCAGTTGGCGCCGATTGCCTCGGCGCGGATTCAGCGGCATGTGTTTGTGTGCACAGGCAAGTCGTGTTCGGCGAATGACAGCGCGGCGGTGAAGGACGCGTTCGAACACGAGCTGAAATCACGCGGGCTGCAATACGGGAAAGTGTCGAAGGGCTGCAGTCCCGAAGGCACGGTCGTGCTGACGGAGTGTGGCTCGGTTGGGTTTTGTGCGATCGGCGCGGCGGTGATGGTTTATCCGGACGGTGTTTGGTACGCGCAGGTGCGGGCCAAAGACGTGCCGGAGATCGTCGAGGAGCACCTCATCAACGGCCGCGTCGTCGAGCGGCTCGCGTTGTTGCGAATACCGGCTGCGGATTAACTCGCGGCTGCGGTTTCTGTCTGCGGTCTCCAACGAAGAACAGGTTTGCGCGCTGCGCCGGCTTCATCGAGACGGCCAATACGCGTGTCGTGCGGCGCATTCAAAACCAGATCGGGGTTCTCCACTGCCTCACGCGCGATCGATCTCATCGCCGCGATAAATTGATCCAGTTCCTGCCGGCCGACTGATTCCGTCGGCTCGATCAGCATCGCTCCCTGCACGATCAGCGGAAAATAGATCGTCATCGGATGAAAGCCGTAGTCGATCAAACGTTTCGCGATGTCGAGTGTGTGCACGCCTTTGCGCGTCTGCCGCTTGTCAGTGAAAACGACTTCGTGCATCGGCGGACTGTCGAACGGTTTGTCGTAATCACTAGTCAGCCCGTTTGCGATGTAGCGCGCGTTGAGCACCGCGGCTTCCGTCGCTTCGCGCAGGCCATCGTTGCCGTGCGTGAGCGTGTAAGCGAGCGCGCGCAGCATCATGCCGTAGTTGCCGAAGAACGCTTTCACGCGGCCGATCGATTTCGGTTGGTTGTGATCGAGACGAAAGCCACCGTCGTCTTTCACGACGCGCGGCACCGGCAGAAACGGTTCCAACTCTTTCGTGCAGCAACACGGCCCGGAACCTGGTCCACCGCCACCGTGCGGCGTCGAAAATGTTTTGTGCAGGTTGAGATGGATTACGTCGACGCCCATGTCGCCGGGACGCGCGACGCCGACGAGCGCGTTCATGTTCGCGCCGTCCATGTAAACGAGGCCGCCCGCCTGGTGAACGATGTCGCAGATCTCCTTGATGTTGCGTTCGAAGAGACCGAGCGTGTTGGGATTAGTCAACATCAAGCCGGCGACGTCGCCGTGGCCGCACAGTTCGCGCAGATGGTCCAGGTCGGTGAGTCCTTCCGCGGTCGATCTGATCGTCTTCACTGAGAAACCCGACAAATGCGCGGAGGCGGGATTGGTGCCGTGCGCGGAATCGGGAATCAGCATCGTGCGGCGGCCCGAACCGGCGGCGCCGTCACGCGCGTCGAGAAACGCGCGAATCATCATGATGCCCGTCATCTCGCCGTGTGCGCCCGCCGCGGGTTGCAACGAGACGCCAGGAAGACCGGTGATCTCGGCGAGACATTCCTGCAGTTCGTAAATCACCTGCAACGCGCCCTGAATGTCTGCTTCATCCGCGAGCGGATGAAGGTTCGCGAAGCCCGCGATGCGCGCGACGCGCTCGTTGAGACGCGAGTTGTACTTCATCGTGCACGAGCCGAGCGGATACATGCCGATGTCGATCGAGTAGTTCCACGTCGACATGCGAATGAAATGACGCACGACGTCGACTTCGCTGACTTCGGGCATGCCTTCGAGATCGTCGTCGCGTTGAAACTCTTTCGGAATCAGCGTGTCGACGGGCGATTCTTCCACGTCGAGCGCGGGCAGGCGGTAGCCGATGCGCCCGTGCTGCGAACGCTCGAAGATGAGCTGTTCGTTAGGGCTGATGTGGCTGGTAACTTTAGTGATGCCGTCCGTCATAGTTCACTTAATGCAGAGACGAGCGCGTCGATCTGTTCGCGCGTGTTCGTCTCAGTAACACAAACCAGGAAGTCATTGTCGTGACCGGGCATGAAGCGCGACAAGGCAATGCCGCCTTCAATTTCTCGCTCTTTGGCAAGGCGTGACAGAAACTCTGCGGCATTCCCGGGACCACGCACGACAAACTCGTCGAAACGCGGAGCGGTGAAGGGGATTGAAAATCCTTTCACACTCGCGATACGCCGCGCCGCGTACGCTGCTTTTTGCACGCACTGTTGCGCCGCTTCCTGAATGCCGCGTCGTCCCATCGCTTCCATGTAGACCGTTGCTGCGAGCGCGATCAAACCTTCATTGGTGCAGATGTTCGAGGTCGCTTTCTCGCGCCGAATGTGTTGCTCGCGCGTCGCGAGCGTGAGCACGAAACCGCGATGGCCTTTCTTGTCATACGCTTCGCCGACGAGGCGTCCGGGAATCTGCCGCGCATACTTATCGCGCGTGGCAAACAGCCCGACGTATGGACCACCAAACGAAAGCGGCACGCCAAACGACTGACCTTCGGCGACGACGATGTCCGCGCCGCACGCGCCCGGCGACTTCAGCAGTCCCAGAGACATCGCTTCCGTAATCGCAACGACGAGCAGCGCGCCTTTCGCGTGCGCTGCGTTCGCGAGTGCTTTTAGATCTTCGATACAGCCGAAGAAGTTTGGTGACTGAACGACGATCGCCGCTGTTTGATCGTCGACTGCCGCCGCTAATCCCGCTCCGCCCTGACCCGTCTTCTGATCGAAATCCGTGACTTCCAGATCGATGCCCGCGTGCTGCACGTAAGTCTTCACGACTTCGAGATACTGCGGATGCACTGCCGACGAGGCGATCACTTTCGAGCGGCGCGTTACGCGTTCGGCCATCAACACTGCTTCCGCGAGCGCGGTCGAGCCGTCGTACATCGACGCGTTTGCCAGGTCCATGCCCGTCAACTGGCAAACGAGTGTTTGAAACTCGAAGATTGTTTGCAGCGTGCCCTGCGAGATCTCGGGTTGATAAGGCGTGTAGGCCGTGAAGAACTCGGAACGCGAGATGATGTGATCGACGATCGTCGGAATGTAATGCGAATAAGCGCCCGCGCCGAGAAAACTCGTGCGGCGCGCAGCCGCGTTCCGTTGGCCCAATCGCTCAAACTTGTCGAGCAGCTCGATTTCCGAAAGCGCGGCAGGAGTGTTCAGCGGCCGCTGTAAACGCAGTTGCGGTGGGATTGATTCAAACAGTTGCTCAGCAGACTCAAGTCCGATCGCCTCGAGCATTTCCGTGCGCTCTTCCGGCGAGTTAGGAATGTAGCGCAAGATTATTCGCTCTCAGCTTTCGTGAAATCTTCGTATTCCGCGGCGGTCAGCAGGCTGTCGACATCGCCCGGATTGTCCATCTTCATGCGAATCATCCAGCCCCCGCCGTACGGATCGGAGTTGACCTTCTCCGGTTCGTCCGCGAGCGACTCATTGATGCTCGTGATCGTACCGGCGATCGGCGTGAACACTTCCGACACCGCCTTCACTGACTCCACCGAGCCGAACGGTTCGCTACCGGCAAATTTTTCCCCCGCCTTCGGCAACTCGACATAGACAACGTCGCCCAGCGAGTTTTGGGCGTAATCAGTAATACCGATGATGGCTTCATCGCCTTCGACCCTGACCCACTCGTGGTCCTTACTGTAATGTAGGTCTTCTGGAACGTTCGCCATGGTTCCTCCAGCTAGTTGTTTTGAAATCCTCTACTTCGGTCGCTTGTAAAACGGCGTCTTCACGATCTGTGCGCCGACAAGCCGCCCGCGTACGTCGATCTTAATTTCCTGGCCCACGCTTGCGTACTCGGCCGGAACGTAAGCGAAGCCGATGTTCTTCTTCAGAAACGGCGCCGGACTGCCCGACGTGACTTTTCCGACGCGCTGGTCGTTGATGACCACTTCCTGATCGTCGCGTGCGATGCCACGATCGATGACTTCAAACCCGACCAGCTTTCGTTTCACCCCCTCGGCTTTTTGTTGGGCCAGCGTTTCGCGGCCGATGAAGTCGCCTTTATCGAGTTTGCAAATCCAACCGAGGTTCGCTTCGAGCAACGTCGTGGTTTCATCGATCTCGTGGCCGTAGAGCGCGAGTCCGGCTTCGAGCCGCAGCGTGTTGCGGGCGGCGAGACCGCACGGCAGCACACCTTGATCGGTGCCGTAGTTTCCCGTCTCGAGGATCCTGGACCAGAGTCGCTCGGCGTGCTCGGGCGCCGCGTAGATCTCGAAGCCGTCTTCGCCTGTGTAGCCGGTGCGCGAGATGATGCTGTCGACGCCACCAACCTGGCCGTGCGTGAAGTGGTAATACTTGATGTCGTTTAAAGGTACGTCGGTCAGCTTTTGCAGAATCGCGACTGCGCCCGGGCCTTGTAGCGCGAGCTGGCAATATTCGGTGCTGACGTTCTTCAGCTCGACTTGTTCCCCGTCGTGGTGCGACTTGATCCAGTCCCAATCTTTGTCGGTGGTGCCGGCGTTGACGACGAGCAGCAGGTGATCGGCGGCGAGTCGATAGACTAGCAGGTCGTCGATGACTGTTCCTTGGGGCGTTGTCAGTGCGGTGTACTGCGCCTGGCCGTCGACGAGTTTCGTAACGTCGTTCGACGTGATGCGATTTACGAACGCGATCGCCTCGGGGCCGCGCACGTCGATCTCGCCCATGTGCGAGACATCGAAGAGTCCGGCGTGGGTGCGTGTGCACAGGTGTTCTTCGATGGTGCCGGCGGGATACTGGACCGGCATGTCCCAGCCGCCGAAGTCGATCATGCGGCCACCCAGTTGCCGGTGAGCGTTATTAAGTGGAGTCTGTTTTAGTTGCGGCGCCGTTGCAGTCAAGTTACTCACCACGCGCGACTCTCGCGAGCCTCACGCTGTTTCGATCATCAATAAAACAGGTGAAGCCGCAAGCTAGCATTTGCGCTGCGGTGCGTCAAGCGAGGGGCGTATGAGTTATTTGTTGCTGATGCATTTTAGTTCGGGAGTTTAACGGGCGCGCTGCAGTCTGACAGCAATCGCTCGCGCGACTTATCAACCCGGAACGTCATCGGAATAGACAAGACATTGTCTGTCCAAAGACTTCCAAACCGTTGCCAGCGATCCCGAAACTCGGCTGCACGATCTTCTTCGATAGGCCACGTCGCAACCTTCAACTGCAGTACATGTTCTCCGGGAGCGAGATACTGTTTAGATCTTGGTTTGTCTGATTCGTTTAGCACGAGAACCGTCTTAATCGTATTTACTGGGAGGTATGACTGTTGTGGTTTAAGAACTACGAAGTAATCCGTTGGCGGTTTATCGCGCCATTGAACATGGCTCGGTCCGCTCCCCATCATGGGTGAGATTACTGTTTCGTATCGTTTGTCCAACGCTGCTTGCACGGTTTTGCTTACCCTATATTGGAACGGATACAGCGCATATTTAAAGAGTATAAGATCCTTATCCCCGGTGTTCTTGTATTCTGATTGAAGCGTCATCAACATGCTGCCATCAGAACAGTACTGTTGCTCGATGAGATGAGTTGTGAACGTGAGGTTCGGTCCTGCCGGTGTTGACTGCTGTGCGCGCTGAAAGGTCGCTCGTGAAATGCGAGGCACTGTAACCAAACCGAGGAGCAGCAAGAGTGAAACTGCTATATGCGCGGGCTTACGGTGGAAAACAAGCGTCAAGTATCTTCTGGTTGTTACGTCCCGTCTTTTGCAGACTTGTCCCGTTCTTATCATCAATCGCATCTTTGTTGTCCTTTCCGTAGATTCCGCGCCTGTGACCCAACTCATGTAAGAGGACGAACGAGGCAAACTTTACGTCATCGTTAAACTTCACATAGCCTCCTGGAACGACGGCAGTTGTTACAAAGGCCGTTTCACCTGGTCGCCCGTTCGGTAAAAGACTGAGCTGAGTTGGCACCAAGCCATCAACAGCCATGAAACCTCCTTGAGAGTTTATGAGAATGTTTCTGCCGTTCGTAAGGGCATGAACAAAGTCTGCGCCGTTGATCGTGTTGCTTATAGGTGCTCCCAGATCTTTGAATAAGAACTGCGTCTCATCAAGCGCCGCTATTGCCTTTTTATAGCCGCCAAATAGCGCCGCGCAGGCATTGTTTCCATTGTTCGCGCCTAAGCGACTCCGTAAGTCCGCCTTTGCTGCATCCAGTCTGCTTTGCTGATCATTGTTCTGGCCAATGAATGCGCCGCCGCTGAAGATGTTGACGGTATACGGAGTGGAGAGGTCGTGGGTGCCGAGGTCGTCGGAGTAGGTAGTCGCGCCGTAGCTTGTGCCGAAATCAATTCTGCCTGCTAGCACATCGGCCCAGAAACTCGGTTGGTTCAGACGAGCACCGAATTGCTGCACCTGCTGCGGCGTCAGGCTTCCCGGAGTCGTAGTTTCGGAGCGCCACTGGTCAGCAGCGCTCGCAAGACCGGTCCCCGCGTAACCACTGAAAACAGTTCGTCCATTCACCGTTGCCGTCACGTAGTAATTAACCGGCACAACCAGTTCCGCGTTTCCACTCTGCAATCGCTGCATCGCTTCGCTGCACGAGATCGGCATACCGTCGAGCGCGCAACCGCGACCGATGTTGAACGGGTTCCCGCGTTCCTCGTAGAGCGATTGCGGACCCATCATGTCGGAGTAAGAAACTCCGCTGACATACGGATTCGACGCGCCCACATCAGCGCCAAGCGGATCGAGCTCAGTACGATTTCCGCCAATAACACCCCAACCATAAATCGTACTCACCCACGCACCCGTTACCGGATTAACGTTACGAAGCCCTCCGCCCCACGCGTCGGCGATCTTTTGCCCACCGGCGTAAACGTTTCCTTCATACTTAGCGCCGCCTTCATCCACTCCGACAACTACAGCTCCACCTAGCACGGTCGACCGCAGATAACGAAGTGTTGTGACAGAGTTATTCTGCGTTCCTGCTTCTGTTTCCGTATAGCGAGTCTCGACACGTTTAGCCGCTTCACCATCACCGTCATAGGTTTGGTTGATGGTGTTTTCGTACATGAAGTAACCAGTTTCAGTCGATTCAAACCCTGCTTCGTCGTAGAGCTGCTCCTGACTTGCGGCGTTATAAGTATGAACGTTCCAGCCGTAATCGGTTGTGAGCACATTGCCAGACGAGTCATACGTCCAATCAGAACGCCGATCGTTGCTATAGCTCGGAGTGTCGCCTGTGGGGTTTTCCCAATGATGACCCGTGCGACTCATGTTGTTATAAACGTCATAGCTATACGTTTGCTTGAACGGGCAATCTGCGTAGCCTGAGGGTGACAATCCACGCGCCTCCCGCCCTGTATAAACGCTCGCCATACGTGACGCGTGGTCGTAGAAATACGATCGGTCGAAAGTGCCGTCCTGCAGATCACGCGCGTAACGGATGCGGCCATCGGGATGGTACTGATTTTCAGTACCCATAGTCGTGTAGCCTGCGGGATAGGTGAACTTGTAGACAGGACTAAGTGCGTAATATGTGGGTTGCATGCGTGAGTTATAGGTGACGCTTAGCCCCGCTCCGCTACCGTAGTTTATGGTCTTTGTAGCGCCGAAAGCGCGATACTTGATTCCCGACATGTACTGCGACATCGAACCCGGTCCGGAACCACTCACGGAGACGAGTTGGTTAGCTGAATCGTAAGCATAGGTGGTTGTCATTCCAAACTGGCTCGGCTCCGCGACACTAGTGAGCGAGCCAGCGAGGTTATAGCCGTAAGTCAATCGATAACTCCCCGACAGGCCGGTGAAGGTTCGTTGTTCCCAATCCAATCGTGACGTTCCGTCATAGTGGTAGGAAACGCTTCCGGCGCCGTCTGTCATTGCGCTTCGGTTTCCGGCGTTGTCGTAGCTGTAGCTGATAGCTGCGGGGATAGTGATACCCGAAGGCGCTGTGTAGCTGATGCCGGTAACGAGGTCGCGATTGTTGTAGGTGAAAGTCGCAGTGGCCCCACGGGGATCGACGATGCTTTGGACAGTATCGTCAGCGTTGTAGTTCCAAGTGGCGGTTGTGCCCGCGCTCTCGATCGGTATGTGTCGAGTTTTCACACGACCGTATCCGTCATAAGTTATCGTTGCTTCCTGGAACGTACCACTTGCTTCTGTTCCCTGGTAAGTCTTTACGCTCGTGATCTGATCTCGCGCATTGTAGGTGCTAACGGCGGTTGAGTAGACGGAGTTGTTCGGAGCTGTTCCATAAGGTCCGGTACCGTCCCAATTGAGCACTTCAGCTTTCCAAACGCGTCCCAGGACATCGGAGTAGATCTTCTGCTGCCGTTTCTTGATTGTCCCAGAGAAGTTAATGAGACTACCTTCATCTGTGAGTGTTACCACTTCGCCACCGGCACAACCACAACCTGAATAGGTAGCACTTTTCGTCGTGTTGTCCGTATTCGTGGTAACCAAAGGGCGCCCTTTCCAGTCGTAAGTCTGTTGCGTGTAGTACATGGCCCCGGCATCGTCACCGCTCGGAACCCACGAGCTGTTCACTTCGGTGGGATTGGACATTTTCCACGGCTGGCCCATCTGGTTGTAGATGGTGTTGACGAGACGGAAACCGCCTGAAGTGCCGGGATGATTAGCCGCAACACCGATCACTCTCCCCAGTCCATCGACGACTTCGATCGAATATAACTCATCAGCGACATTGTTCACGGTTGCATAACTCGCAACGTAATCGAGTCCGTACCAGAACCGCTTGTAAGCGCCATTGTTTGTGGTCGTGGTACGTTCGAGTTGGCCCAGTGTGTTGTAGGTCGCTGTTTGAATTGTGCCCTGCGACTGGCCGGCGGGCGCAGGTGATTGCGTGCGCGTCGTAGCGCCGAAATCGTAGTTGTACTGGACGTAGGAACTGAAGCCGTCCGCATCGGTCATCGTAGTCGGATAAGCAAACGTGTTGCGATTCACGCTGTCGGAAAAAGCATCCGCATAGGTGACGTTGTTCTGATGACCGGCGGGATCGGTCATGGAGATCCGTGTACCCGTGTTGTAGTAGTCGGTGTAAGTCGTCAGCTTCTTAGCTGAGTTCGTGACATCCGTCACGTCCCAGCGCGAGACCGCCGTTACATTACCGCGGGCAGTCAGTGAAAGACTGTAATTAGTATCGTGCTGTGTGGCCGCTGCGGGCACGCCGTGCAGCCGTACGGGATCATCGTAATCGTAGGTTATTTTGCTCTGCCACTGAGAACCATTCGAGATCAGGATCTGCGAGACCAGGCCGATGATACGGCGATCGAGATAAGACTGCGCGAGATTGTAGTCCGTGTAAGTCTGTCGGATCTCGGTTGCGCCGTCGGCGCCGTATTCATGCACGAGGTACGGCAGTCCATACGCCGCATACCGACCATAGTCGATCACCGTGCGGCGGCGGTTGCCGCTCGCATCGTAAACGTTGGTTTCCGTTACGCGCGGATTGACTTCGTAACCGACCGAGGTGTTGTCCTGAGTCCACGCTGTGGTGGTCCACTTCTGGCGAACGCCGCCTGACCAGACCTCATTCAAAGTTGTCAGACCGCGTTGCCAGCCGGTGCCGTAGTACTCCTTGTATACAGTGCCGTCAGGCGCAGTGAGAATGCACGCGCCATCGCCCGCCACGCTGTAGCTCGTGATGACCTGTGCGGGAACACCGTTCAGGCCCGTCCAGTTGCGGGCGGAGACGCGGCTATCGAGCAACCGCGGCACGTCACCCGCTGGAGTTTCGTACGTGAAGCTCGTAGCATTGCGCTCGGTCGCACCGAAGAAATTCCGGATTACCGAGACTTGCATCGAGTTTGTGTAATCGAAGGTGACGTATGAAGTGTCGTTTAGATTGACTTGCGTGATCACCGGTAACGTAGCGCCATTCACAGTGCCGACAACCGCGCCGCTGGTAAAACTCGATTGCATAGTGCGCGTGCTCCAGCCGAAGCTGACCCACTGATGCGATGGCTGCCCACTCCACGCCTGCGTGATCGACAACAGGTTCTGATTGCTGTCGTAGTTGAACGTGATCACGCGGGCGAGCGTGTCGGTGATGTTCGCGATCTGGCCGAGCGCGTTGTAGTTGACGGTGAGGTAGTTTCCGTTTCGGTCTTTTACTTCAACACAACGGTATTCATCATTGATTTGAGTGAAACTCAGTCTCGTGCCCTCAGTCGACTGGACCAGCAACGTGCTGCCATTGTCGGTCAGACGCAAATACGATGAATCCGCCGCATCGTAGATGTTGGTGGTTCCAACCTGGCGCAGTTCGACGCGATCACCGGAGCCGCTGATCAGTAAATAGACATTCCTTCCGGTCTGAGCGTCAAAGAGCTTTCGCTGCACTGTAGCAAAGCCGAGCCGAAATCCGGGACTGGGAAAGCCGTTATCTTCGTCGAAATAGATATATGGACCAGAACGTGTCCATATCATCGAGGAGTAAGATAGAGACAGACCAAGATCGAGTCCGGCACGGCCGGGCAAGCTCAGCAACGGTGTGCTCCAGCTTGCGTCTCTCGTCAGCATCCCTTTCGCGGGTTTGTTCCGAGGATCCACGCGTGCCGACACAAGCGACGCAGGGTTCGCGGTTGCCGAACCGTTCAGCGTTATACTCCCAGTTATTGCCGCAAACTCCGCCGACTCTTCAAACGCACGCCGCACACCCAGACGACTGTTCGCGGGCACTTGGCCTTCCCAAAACGCCCAACCAGATCCATCCGGGTCGCGCATCAAATAGGTCTTGTACAAGTCGTAAACGTACCAATGATTATCGCGATTGCGTGCAGCGTACTCCGCCGACTCAAACAATGTCTTGCCCAGTTCAATCGCTGCGAGTTTCACGGACGTTTGCCCCTGACCATAAGCCACCCGCAATTGATCGTTCCAGTAAGTTGCTTCGCTGCCATTGGGCGAACGCAGAAACGCCCAGGTGAAGAAGTTTTGCACAAGCTGGTCGTCAGAGATCACAGGCGGAGTCATCCGTCTCGGTGCATGAGCGCGTCCTGTCACAACGTGAGCGCGCCGGACTTGACCGATAGTCTGATCAGGTCTGCCGTGTGTCTCGGGATCGCCAACACGGCGTCCGTCCCACGGTTCCAAAGGAACCCGTGGTGAACGAATGGTAGAGGGAAGCGCCGGCAATGGCTCGCGTTGGATTGACGACTCGTTCTTTACGTCCTCGAGATCCGGCAACAGACCTTCAGGCTTATCGCGCCGCGGATGGCCCACTCGCTGGCTTTGGCCCTGAGCTTCGCTGCGAATGAGCAGGGAAACATCCGCCAGCGGCAGCAGCGCAACACATATTAACCAGACGATGAGAAATCGCAGGGAAGACCGGCGAGGGGCCGGGCGAGGATACATTATTGAGTCCTTCCAGTGAGATTTGAACCCAACTGCTTGTTCGATACTTACGACGCGCTAGAAGTTTCGCTCGTCGACGTCGACTTTCTGCACGGCAAACACGACGCGCATTGTGTCAGGGCGGCGATCGAGGGAGGCGGGGACGAAGGCGGCGTCCCGGCGTAACGCAGATTCAAAATCGTCTAACATGCGCTTGTCGCGCGGCGGTTGCACCACGTCCACCAGCGAGGCAGCGCCGTTGCTGAAGACGTTCGTTACCACAATCATGTCGTCCGCTTCGCCATTATCACGCGCGGATGGTCGAGCATAAGAGGTCGTCAACGCAGCGAGCGCGCCGACGGGATTCAACGTGGGTGATTCGACAGTCACTGAGCCACGGCTGGCGGCGAAACCCTCGGCAGTTATCGGTTGATACAGATCGTAACCACCGTCGACGTCCTGGATCATGATCACGGCGACACGCTGTTGGGCCGCCGCTTCGCGCAACGCGACAAAGTGTGGGCGCAGCGCCGTGAACATCAAAAAGAACATGAGCACGGAGGCAAACGAGCCGGCGCTGTAAGGCATCACCCACGGTTCGATGAAACGAGCGATGCGTTGGCCCAGTGAAGGCGGCGGTTGTTGCCGTCGAGCCGCTGCTTCGATCGCGAGGGCGTTGGAGATAGTGGCCGCCAGATCTGCAGGCGGTGTTGGCGGAGTCAACAAACTCAGTCGTCGCCGCAGCGCACGCAGTTCGATCACCTCATCACGACAGACCGGGCAGCGATCGAGATGCTCGTCGATCGCTACTCGCGCCGGGAGAGATACACAATCGTCAACGTACTGTGAAAGCGATTGTCTGGTTTCTTCGCACAACATAGAAGTTCTTAATGATGGTTTCGGATGACTGACCGACCCCGGCTGCTCCCTATCGTCCAAGAGCAACTCCGACAAGTTCTGGGCAACCCCTCCAGGCTTGAGTGAGCGATGCGTCAACGGGTGTTGCTGGCCACGTTTTCAATACGCCCTTCATGCCACTGCGGAAGCCTTTGATCCCGCCGTTTCCTCACTTCGACCCATTTGGCACCGAGTTTCGTGAGCCGGGGCGGGTCAGCCATCCTGATCCCAATCGGCTATTACAAAGATCCTTCCAGCTTGCGCCGGAGTTCCTGACGTCCACGCGCCAGTCGCGATTTCACTGTTCCCACGCTAATGTCGAGCGCGACGGCGATTTCTTCGTAAGCAAACCCTTCAATGTCTCGCAACAACACCGCTTCTCGATAAACCCGTTTCAGAGAACCGAGCGCTCTGCGCAACGCTCGTTCGCGTTCGTGAGCCAGAGCGTCTTTCTCGGGATTAGGGCCGTTGTCAGCCTTCAGCGTTCCGGCTAGAGAAGCCTGACCATTCGCTTGCGGCGCGTCGATCGAAACGGTCGCATCGCGACGTCGTCTGCGCCACCAGCGCCAACGATTGCGCGCTTGGTTGATCGCAATGCGATAGATCCACGTTCGCAGGTCTGACTCGCCGCGGAAGTGAGCGATGCTTTGAAACGCGCGCAAGAACGTTTCCTGCGTCAGGTCACGCGCTTCTTCGCTACTCTCGGTGAGCCGATAGAGCAGACCGTAAATCTCACCCGAGCGCTCGTTGACCAAAGTTTCAAAAGCCGCCGCGTCGCCGCGCTTCAATCTTTCAATGAACTGTGCCTCGATTTGAGGCCGTGCCTCGACCAGGGTCGCCGATGCAACCTGCTCCAATTCGATTTGCCCGCGGAGGGCTATCGGCTCTCCGTAGCTCACTGATCACCCCCTGGGGCGGGAATCGGAGCAGTTAAAGATTTTTGCCCATTCCCGGACAGGCATCCGCTTAGACACCACGTCCGATCCATTTGTTCCCGAAAAAATTTCATGATGTGGCGGAGACTTCAAATCGTCCCTGCATTGGATGCGCGGTTGACAACTTTTCCGACGCGACATTAGAGTGACGATTTCGGTAATCATACACCCAACAGAACGCAGCCGACTATGCTGGCTTGCGAAAGGAAACCAAGTGGCCAAGTACAAGAAAAAGCGGGCGCGCGAACTCCAACACGATCGCTTCCGCGACACGACCATGGGCTTCTTCGATCGTCTCGGCGACACCCTGGAAGGCAAAGGACGAACGATTCTGTACGGTTTGGGCGCGGTGCTCCTGGCCGGAATCCTTATTATCGCGTTTGTTAAATGGCGCAATCGCAAGGCTGACGAAGCGCGCCAGGCGCTCGGCCGCGCAATCACCGTTGCCACTACCGACGTCAGCGCCACGCCCATCGCGGGCAGCAACCAGCCGTCGTTCAACACCGAGTACGAGCGGGCGCAACGCGCGATCGACGAGTTTCAGAAAGTCGCGGCGAAGTATGGCGATCCGTACCGCGCGGAGGCCCGCTATTTCATCGCTTCGAATCGATTAGTACTCGATCGCCCGAAAGGCATGTCGGAATTGGCCGAACTCTCAAACAGCAGCGTGCCCGAGGTTGCCGCTTTGTCTAAGTTTGCCCTCGCGCAGGCGAAGGAAAGTGACGGCAAACTCGATGAGGCCGCGCAGCTTTACAGCGACCTCGCCAAACAGAACAGCCCCAGCGTGACTGCGGAGACCGCGAACCTGCGGCTCGCGAAGGTCTACAACAAACAGGGTAAGAAAAAGGAAGCGTCCGACGTCCTCTTCAACATCGTCGACGCCTCACGAAAAGCCAAAGACGACAAGAACCAGCCGGCGCCGATCTCGGCGGCGGCCCGCGAAGCCGCCACCGAACTACAGAAGATCGATCCGGCTCGTTACGCACAACTTCCGCCAGAGACCCCTTCGTTACTCGGTTAAGGACAACTCGCGCGGAGGTCACACCCGGTTTGGACAATCTAACGCACTCCCTCGTCGGACTGACGGCAGCGAAGACGGGTCTCGAAAGATTGTCTCCGGGAGCGACCCTGCTCTGTGTTCTCGCCGCCAACTCACCTGATTCAGACGTGATTGTAGGAGTCTTCGGCGATCGTTGGGACTTGCTCCAGCACCATCGCGGCATCACTCACTCGCTCGTTGGAACGGCTACCCTGGCATTGCTGGCGCCTTTGATCTTCTACGGAGTCGATCGGCTTTGGGCACGATTACGACACCATGCGCCCAGGACAAACTTTCGCGGCTTGTTGATCGCGTCGTGCATCGTCACGGCGACGCATCCGGTGCTCGACTGGACAAACAACTACGGCATTCGTTTGCTGCTGCCGTGGAATCCGCATTGGTCTTACGGCGATCTTGTATTCATCGTCGATCCGTTTCTGTGGCTCGTGCTCGTCGTTGGGCTGCTGGTCATTTGGCGTATGCGCCACGAAGCGAAAGCCAGAGTCGCATTTGTTTCGTTTGCGATCGTTGTCGCCTACTGGGGCGCGCTCGCGTTTGCACATTCGCGTGCAGTCGCACAGGGCAGGGAAGAAGCACAATGGATCGTCACCGCGAGCGGCGAAAGTATCTCAAGACTCGCCGCCATGCCGACGCTCGCGAATCCTTTGCGTTGGGACTGCCTCTTCGAGACCGACAAAGCGACGTATCGCTTTCCCGTCGTGTTGAATGGGCAAACACCCGCCGGCCGCGTGATTCGTTACGCGAAACCAACCGGGCCTTTGGCGGCGGCGCTGCAAGAGGTCTCCGCAGAAAAACCTGCGCGCGTGTTTCTCGGTTTTGCGCGCTTTCCGGTGGCTCAACTCGCTGACCCGAGCTGCACGACCCAAACGCTGCTGCGATTGGCTGACTTGCGTTACACTGAACCCGGCCGATCGCGCGGCACGTTTGCAGTAGACTTGCCGGTCGATTGCCCGGACCGCGCTGTTACAGAGGGCAGATGAACGAATCTAAAGAATTGAGCAAAGAGTTGGATAGTCTGCCTGCGCTGGCCGAAGTCAACGACGAACGCGAACGCGCCCTCAAGCGACCGCCAATCGCGAGTGTTCGTGTTTCTCCTGGTCCATATCTGGCCGCTGCTTTCGTCATCACGTTCTTCGGGGCTTCGTTGCTGCGCGCGCAATACGACGCGCTCGCACTGCTGCTCGTCGCCGTTACGTGGGTCCTTGTGCCGTTATTAGCACTGACGGATCGAATCATCTTCGACGGCGTGTCGCTGCGCCGCCAGGGTTTGCTCGCGTCGTTCCTGCATTTGCTGTTTGGTTATCGCAAGCAACTCGTTGTCGACGATTTCGAAACGGTCGAAACGCAGGCGGTGCGCACGTTGCGACGCGGCGGCAGTGTTCGCTATCGCTATCGCACGCAGATCAGCGGCAAGGGAAAACAGTTTGTCATCATCTCGGGCGGACGCGATTACCGGAAGATGGTGCGCGAGCTTTTCCCGCTCATTCACGAAAACAAGCTCGACGCGCGCACGCGCGATCTCCGCGACTACCTGAACGATCCGAACTTTCTCGAGCGCAAGGCGCAACTCTCGCACCTTGCTTCGTCAGACGTTCTCGACGCGACGGAAGCTGCGGACGCGTTGGGCCGCAAGTCGAAACGTCTGCGCCAAGCGGAAGCGATCGAAGCGACGCCGGAAGATCTCGAACGTGCGCACGTGCTGCGCCGGCTCGGCAACGAGCTGCGCGTGTCGGGCCGTTTGCGTGAAGCGGCGGAAGCGTTTCGGCGTGCGTTGAAAGTGCGTCCGAATGGCGCGTGGCTGATTTACGATTTTGCGCGTTTGCTGCGTTCGCAGGCGAGTGCGCAGTCTGATGCGCGTTTGCTTTCGCGGGCGCGGGCGGCGCTGCGTTTGGCGAGTATCAGGGCGAAGAACGATCTGGTGTTGTTGCCGTTGATTGGTGAGAGTTTTCTCGAGTGTGGCGATGCACGGCAGGCGCGTCATGCGCTGCAAAAAGTTGTCGAGCTCGATAGTGGAAATTTCAAAGCGCGCGTCGGTTTGGCGGACATCGCGCTGCGTGAGGGAAAGCTCGCGCACGTAATTCATCACTACCAGGAAGCGGCGCGTGTGAGTTCAGAACAAGCCCTCGCCCGCTATGCGCGGAGCGAGGGCGAATACTACATGCAACTCAACAACGATGATGATTATCTCGCGGCTGAGTTGCGCCGGATCAATTGGTTACAAACGGTGACGCGCGTCCGGCGACTCGCGCTGCGCGTGACCAACTTCAGCGTGCTCGTCGCGTTGGTTGGCGGCCTCATCGATCCACTCGCCGCGAGCCTCGGTTGGTCGCTCGCATCGTCTGCGCTGATCGTTTGGCTGATAACAGTTGGAGCGACCAAAATGCTTTTCAGCCGCTCCAAACCTCGGGCTGTATAAAATCCCCTTTTAACTTTTCTTACGCTTGGTCGTCGTCGCTTTCTTAGCAGCGACTGGCGCGGGCGTGATCGTCCTTGCCTGCTGCTCCGCTGCGGACGCAACCGCATACGCTGCCTGCGGCGCGGGATTCAACAACGCATCCCAACGATAACGGTTCGTCTCCTTCGGCTCAGCCAAACGCTTGAACACCAGATCCGTCACTGCGCCAACGATCCAGTTGTGATAGAACTCACCCACTGACGCAAGCTCCGCATCCGGCGCCGGATTCATAAAATCGATCGCATACGGCACGCCGTCTTTGATCGCAAACTCCACCGTGTTGATGTCGTAACCAAGCGCCGTGCACAACGTCCGCACATCTTTCCGCACGCGATCCGCCAGCGCCGGCTCGAGATAATCAGGATTGTGCACGTACTGCTCGCCCGACAAATACGGCTTGCGCGGATCGTAAGCCATGATCATCACTTCTTCCTGGCCCACGCAATAACACCTGACAAACTGATCGAAATCAATCGACTCCTGCAAAGTCATGCAGAGCGTGCCCGTCTTGTCATACTCGGTCCAAAGCTCTTCCAGCGAGTTGATCTTCGACACGTTCTTCCAGCCGCCGCCGTCGAACGGTTTCAAGAACGCCGGCAGCCCGACGTAGTCGATGATGCCCTGCCAATCGATCGGAAACTGGAGGTTACGCAAACTCTCGCTAACGATGCCTTCGATATAATCCTTCTGCGGTAGCAGCACCGTCTTCGGAATCGCGACGCCGAGCTTGCGACCCAGCGAATAGTTGAAAAACTTGTCGTCCGCCGACCACCAGAACGGGTTATTGATGACTTTCGTGCCTTCGAGCGCCATTCGCTTCAACGTGGCGCGATAGAAGGGAACTTCGTGTGAAATGCGATCGATCACCAGATCGTACTGCGGCGGCGCATCGTAACGAACGCCGTCCAGCTTGAGGTAGTCGGCAACGACGTCGCCTTTCCCCCGCTCGTTAATTCCATTGATTATTGCCTCGGGAAAAGTCTTTTCCCGGCCAACCAAAACTCCCACACGCTTCATATGTAGTTCGTGTATCCTTTCTGCAAAAATCAAGGAAAATACCGGCGGAGGAGTTGCTTGTCAAACCAGTCCGCGGCTACAATTCGGCTCTCCCTTAGCGTTTGCCTGGAATCCGAGGAGAACAGTTACTTTTGTTTCGCGCATTTATCGGCCTCATAGCTCTCTCCACGCTCGCAATATTCGTTTCACTATCCGGTGTAAATCGGGTGGCGGCCGCTGCACAGGATCCGCTGCCGCCGACCAACACCAGGCCACCCGAGCCCGCAAGACCACAGGAATCTCCGAAGCCGGTTGAACCGAAGCCTTCGGACGTGAAGTTTACGGCCGAGCAGATCGTCGAATCCGTGATTCTTGTTTATGGCTCGCGGCCCGCGCTGGAGCAGATCCGCCGTTACGGCGTTGAACGGGGAAAGATAACTCGTTACAACGCCGAAGGGAATCCCGAAGAAGCGAATTACGAGCGTCGTTTCGTCCGCGGCGAGAACCTCGAGAAAGACAAGATTCGTTTGGACCAGAAGCTTCCGACGATGGAGTACTCGCTGATCTACGACGACGGAAAACTCTGGGGCATCATCAACGGCGCTGCTTTCACGCCGCGACAGGACGCCACCGCCGACTTCATGTCGCAACATCATCACAGCATCGATTTACTGCTGCGTTACAAAGAGTGCGGCGCGAAGATCGCGCTGGTCGGCAAAGAACAGCAAAAGGGCCTCGACCTTTACGTGCTGGATCTCACGGACAAAGAAAACCGCCGGACGCGTTATTTCATCAGCGCCCGGTCGCTGCGTGTTTTGTGGTTGGAGTACGAGGAAGGCAATCCGGGCGGGATTGCGATGAAGTACACGCGGAAGTTTTTGGACTACCGCATCGTGCAGCAGACCCTCGTACCGTATCGCGTCGTGCTGAGTGTTGACGGCCGCCAGAGCCAGGAGACGCAAGTCCTTACCATCACGTACGGAGTCAAAGTCAGCGACGCCATCTTCAAAAACCCCGAGGCCTAGCTCCCCCAGTTCGGCTTGGCTTACAGCTCTTCGCCTTGAAGTTCTTCGCGGTGCAGTTCTTCGGCGTACAGTTCTAACGCCGAAGGCGTTTGCTAATTCCAGCCCAGAAACTATGAAGCCGGGTCTCCCGAAGTCGATTTGAAAGATGGACAAT
>CAMLLD010000006.1 GCA_946480785.1 uncultured Blastocatellia bacterium
TTGATCGGTCGCGGCAAGCCGTGAGCGATCACGGTCGATTCGAGCGCAACCACCGGCTTGTTTGCTTCGATGGCCGCGGCGACTTCATCAGCGATGTGCAAGAGTTCTGGTTTCAACGTGGCGAGACTCCCGACACTCCCGCGCGCGCGGCTTTCCGATTCAACGTAAACACCGTGCCGCCGTTTTCACGCGGCTGCCACGCGATCTGTGCGTCGATCAATCCCGCACGTGCGCGCATGTTCGCGAGCCCGCGGCCTTCCGAGTTGGTCGGCTGCGACTCAAACGAGCGGCCGTTGTCTTCGAGCCGCAGCGAAAACTCTCCCGGCGCGGAACTGTTCACAAACATCTTCACCTCGGTCGCGCCCGCGTGCCGCCAGATGTTGTTCACCGCCTCCTGCACGATGCGATAGAGCTGCATCTGCACGCTTGGCGTCAACTCGCTGCGTTCTTCGATTCCGTCCTCGCAATGAAACTCATACTCAAACCGCTTCTCAGCCGGTGCGTCCTGCACCGCGTGCGAAAGCGCAAACTCCAACGCCGCCGCGAAGCCGACATTCTGCAAAACAGACGGGCTTAGATCTTCGCAGATACGCCGCACTTCCTGCGAGATCAACTCGATCTCCCCACGCAGCGACGCGGGTTGGTCGCCCGACGGTTCGCCGTTCGTCTTGATCTGATCGGTGCGCAACGCGAGATGACGCAGATCCGCGAGCGTTTGATCGTGCAGGTCGCGAGCGATGCGGCCGCGTTCGCGTTCGGCTTCGTTCGCGAGGTTGAGACGCGCGTCCGCAAGCTCGCGGTTCGCGGAAACGAGCGCGGCGCTCGTCGCCACGATGCGACGTCGCTCGAGTATGGCCCACAAGAGAGCGAGCAACGCGAGCGCGAGCAGGATCGCGAGCGCCGTCGAGGTCCACGGAAACGGCGCTTTCGCGACCGTGAAAGAAAACGTCAGCGGCGCCGACGGCGTGAGATCTTTCGTGAACGCGCGCGCCGTCACTTTGTACGTGCCCGGCTTCAACCCTTCCATCGTGAACTGCGAGTCGCGTGAAAGTTTTTGCTTGACCGCCTGGCCCTTGCTGTCCGTGAGGGTAAACGCATATTGAAACTGCTCCGGAAACGTGCGGCTGCTGATCGCGGTCACGTCGAGCAGCAAACTGTTTTGCGGATACTCGAGATTCAACCCCGTCGCGATTTCCGACGGCGCGTGCACGCGCTTGCTGAGCAGACGCGTCACTGAAAGCGTCGGCGCGAGGCGGCCCGGCTGATAGCGCGCGATGCCTCGGTTCGTTCCAATCAACAACACAACGTTTCCGTCCGCGTTCGCTTGCGGCAACACCGCGAACACGTTCTGCGACGGCAAGCCCTGTTCGGAATCGATCTCGGACACGATTGGTCCAACTTCACGATCCAGCAGAATGCGCACGAGACCGTTGCCGCGCGTACCGCACCAGATCTCGTTTGTTTCGCCTGAGCCGCCCGCGAGCACGAAGCGCGCATCGACATTTTGCAGCGCGAGCGTGCAGTTGCTGTCCGTGCGGCAAAGGTAGATACCCGCCGACGTGGCGAACCACAGCGAGCCGTCGAGTGTGCGCGCCATCGAGCGCACGGCCGTGCCTTTCAAAATGCCGAAAGCGGGCTCTTCGTTTATGGTCTTTCCGTCAGACGCAAGCACGCCGTCCTTTGCCGTGCCGATCAAGAGCCGCTGCTGTTCGTCGGCGAGCAGACTGATGACTTCGCGCGACGCGGATGTGCCGTTGGCCCAAGTGAGGCTCGTGCGCCCGCCGTCGAGCCGTTCGACACCGCGTCCGAAGATGGCGTAATAAGTCGCGTTGTTAAACTGCGCGACGGCGCGCACACTGCCGACGCCGTCGGGCGTAACCGCACCCGATTCCAGCCGCGCAAACAGTTGATCTTCGAGCGGCGTCGACTGTTTCGGCGCAGCATACAAGCCACTCACGGCAGCGATGAGCAAGCGCTGCGTGCGATCTTCGGCGAGGCCGTAGATGATGTTTTGTCCGAGACCGGGAACGCTATTCCACGTTGCAGTCTTCTCGTCGTAAACAAACAGACCGCGGTTCGTGCCGGCGATGGTCCTGCCGTTCGTCGTTTGATAAAGCGCGCGAATGAAGTTGCTGTCGCTGTTGTCGCCGACCGATTCGACGCGCGGCGCTTGCGGATCGAAGCGGCACACACCGCGATCTGTGCCAAACCAGATCACGCCTTCGCGATCGGCGAAGATCTCGTAGACGTGATCCGAGCGCAGACCACCGGCAGTGCCGTCGAACGTGAAGCGCTGCGTTTTATCTTTGCCGACGCGAAACACGCCGCGGCCGTCAGTGCCGATCCACAGTTCGTCGCCGATCGAGCGAAAAGTCAGCACTGGACCAGTCGCGGCGTCGAAGCGTTTCAAGGTTGACGGCTCAGTGCCCATAAACGCGCCCGGTTCTTCCTTGCGCGCTTTGCCTCCCGCCCACAGTTTGCCGTCGTGATCGATCTCCAGCGCGTTGACGAAAAACGTCGCGGGCTTCGCCGGCGGTTCTTTCACGCGGCCGTTCTCGATCTCCAACACGCCGCGCGTCAACGTGCCGATGAAGAGGCGATTGTTTACTTTCGCGATGCTCGTGATCGTGAGTGGACCAGGATGCTCGCGGTCGGCACTCTGCAAACGCTCGTTCAGCAACGAGCGTGTTTCGATCGGTGCGCCCGCCCGTCCGCGACACTCGTACACGTTGCCCTGCTCGGTCGTCATGAACGCCGCGTCGTCAGTCGTGATGATCGCGGAGACTGCCTGCGCCGCAGTTTCCTTGATTCGTTCGAACACCCCGCTACTGAACCGCGCCGCGCCCGATTCAGTGCCGACCCACATCGATCCGTCGCGATCGGTTTGCAACGCGAGTATTCGCCCGGCGGGCAACGCGGGATCGTTGATAGTCTGCGTGCGGCGGCCGTCGAATTTTGCGAGGCCCGCTTCCGTGCCGAACCACATCGCGCCGTCAGCCGTCTGCGCGATCGCGTGAACGCGATCCGAAGGCAGTCCGTGAAACAACGTGACCGCGCCCCATTGATGCAAGCCGGTGATCGGTGTTGGGGAAGGTGATGGCGACGGAGACGGCGAGGGCGAAGGTGATGCCTGCGCTTGCGGCTCGCCCGTTTGGGCGAGCGAGTTTTTAAGCAGTATCGGAAACAGGCAGCCGATGACAACGAGGACGATCGCCGGCAGTCGAAACCGAGCCACTGATCTCATCGATTCTTCTTCGCAGCGGCTTCGCGTTTCTGCTCTTCGGCGAAGCGCTTCTGATCTTTCTGAATCCAACCTTCGAGATCGGTCGCGGCCTTCTCGAGCTCGTCGCTGTTCAGTAGGCCGCGGCGCAGCGCTTCGAAAAACGCGCGCGTGCGAATGTTGTAAGCAAGCTTTTCGTAAGCTTCCTGATCGGTGCCTTCGGCGACGGTGACGAATAATTTCTCGTAGAGCGTCGCGAGCCGGCTCTCGACGCCGCGCAAACTCAGCGAACACTTGCGCGCGATGGCCCAGTTCGAAAGTCCGAGCGCGAGATAGTAAAGCGCTTCCGCTTCAAACTCGGTCAACAGCGGGCGCTTGAACGAGTCTTTGAACGCCGGATCGATCATGTCCGCGCCGTCTTCGAGCACGGCCGCGACGAAACGCAGGAAGCGCGACTCGGGATTGTTCTTGTGAATGAAGCCGTAAGCCGGCGGCGGATCGACCGACTTCACGATCTTGCGAATCTCGTTGATGTAGATCTCGTGCGGAAACTGCGTCCAGAAGATGATGCGCGCGGTGGGGAAGTCGCGCCAGATCGCGCGCGCGGCTTTGACGCCCGAAAGCTTCGGCATCTGGATATCGAGGATGCAAACGTCCGGTTTCTCACCGAGCGCGAGCTTCACCGTCTCTTCGCCGTCCGCGGCCTCAAACACCGGCACGTGCGCCGGAAATTCCTTTTCGAGTATCTCGCGCAGGTAGTGGCGCTGGGCCATGTTGTCTTCGGCAATCAGTATCGACATCGCGCGACGATAATAATGCTCTCGGAGCGCCGGTAACAACGTGGCTCGCCACATTAGAAGCCCGTGCTATCATGCCGGACAGGAAAGGTAAACCCAATGACAACTCGAAACCCGCTTCGTTTGGTCGCCGTCTGTCTGCTCGCGGTCTTCCTCGTCAATCTCGCTCCTGTATTCGTGACTGCGCAAACGCCCGAGCCGCGCGACGAGCGGCTGTGGCAGCGCGCGCTCGCCATTCACCGTCGCGCCATCGTCATCGACACGCACAACGACATCACCACGCCGATGGCGAATGATGATTTCGATCTCGGTGGCGAGCCACCCACGCCTTATCGCACCAACATCGCGCGCATGAAGCAGGGTGGACTGACCGCCGAGTTCTTCTCGTTGTATGTCAAACCATGGTACGTGCAGCACGGCGGCGCCGCGCGCCGCACGCTCGACATGATCGACACGGTTTACCGCGCGGTCGAACGTCATCCGCGAGATCTGATGATAGCCACCACCGCCGCTGACATTCGTCGCGCCAAGCGTCTCAACAAGATCGCGTGTTTGCTGGGTATCGAAGGTGGGCACGCGATCGAAGATTCGTTACCGACGTTGCGTGAGTTCTATCGCCTCGGCGTTCGTTACATGACTCTGACCTGGAATAACACGAACAACTGGGCCGATTCGAATCGCGGTCCGAAGACGCATGGCGGGCTCAGTGATTACGGCCGCGAAGTCGTGCGCGAGATGAATCGTTTGGGAATGCTTGTGGACGTGTCGCACGTTTCGGATGAGACGATGAGCGACGCGCTCGAAGTCTCGAAAGCGCCGATCATCGCGTCTCACTCTTCAGCGCGCGCTCTCAGCAACGTGCCGCGAAATATTCCGGACGACTTGTTGAAACGAATCGCGAAGAACGGCGGCGTCGTGCAGGTTAATTTTTACAGCGTCTTTGTCGATGAGAAGACTGTGGCGCCACAGAGCGCGGAACGCGACAAGCGTTTGAAAGCGCAGCAGGACGCGATCAACGAGAAGTATAAAGACGATCCCGAACGGCTTGCGGAAGAGAGCGACAAGCTCGAGGCCGCGAATCCGTTGCCTCCGTTGCCGATCTCGAAACTGATCGATCACATAGACCACATCGTGAAAGTCGCCGGCATCGATCACGTCGGCATCGGCGCGGATTTCGACGGTGCGAACGACATGCCCGAAGGCGCGCGCGACGTTTCGATGCTGCCGAACATCACTTACGAACTGTTGAAGCGCGGCTACAGCGAACAGGACATTCGCAAGATCCTCGGCGAGAACTTTCTGCGCGTGTTTGCTGAGGCGGAACGCGTCGCGCGCAGCATGAGCAAGTCGATCAGCGGCGACGGCAGCACGCGGAGAATCAAATAAAAAAGGAGCACGGCGAACCGTGCTCCAAAGCAGAAAAGAAGAGAGTTCTTGTATTAGAAGTTCTGACGGTTTTTACCGCCCTGGTTCTTACCGCCCTGGCCGAGGCCTTGTTCGCCACTGCCGAAATCATCTTCCATGTGGCCCGGCTCGCTGCGCTGACCGGCGCCGCGCTGGTTTGAAGTGAAATCATCGTCATCCTGTTGACCGTGACCCGGCGTCTGCTGACCATAATTGCCCTGATTCTTCTTGCTCGCGCCACCCATGTTCATGTCGCGCTGGTCGTTCTTCATTTTGTCATCCGCCATTTCAGTTCATACCTCCCGTGTACGATGTTAATGGTTTGACCGCTTAGTTACTCTTCAACACGCGTGCCAATAAAAAGCGCGCGGTATTGCGCGAAAGTGAGCGCAAGCGCGTCTGAAAACCAAATACACACGCGTATGAAACGAACACAGCGCGCGTGTTATCATGCGCTGCATTCGATGAAACCTGCGGGCGTTTACATTCACATTCCGTTTTGCAGTTCGCGCTGTTCGTATTGCGATTTTGCAACGGGCATCTATCAAAATGATCTCGCTGAACGTTACGTTCGTGCGTTGATAGATGAGATACGCTTATCAGAATTGAGCGGGGCGCGTGTTGACACGATCTATTTCGGTGGCGGTACGCCTTCGTTACTCGAACCGTCACAGCTCGCGCGCATACTCGAAGCAGTGCACGAGCGTTTTGAGATTGATCAGCAAGCGGAGATTACACTCGAGATCAATCCGGGCAGCGCGACGGCGGAGAAGCTGCTGGCGTTTCGCGCGTTGGGAATCAATCGCGCGAGCTTCGGCGCGCAGACGTTTGACGATCACGAGCTCGCGAAGCTCGGACGTTCGCATACCGCGGCTGATGCACGACGCACGTTTCACGATCTGCGTGCGGCGGGTTTTACGAATATCAGTTTCGATCTGATCGCGGGCTTGCCGGGACAAACGCTCGCGGGTTGGGAGCGAAACGTTGACGAGGCGCTGGCGCTAGGACCGGAGCATCTCTCGTTTTACTTGCTGGAAGTGCATTCGGGCACGCCGTTGGCCCAACACATCGAACGCGGCATTCAGCCCGTGCCGGATGAAGATCTCGCGGCGGTGATGTATGAGTCGATACTCGAGCGCGCCGTCGCGGCGGGTTACGAGCATTACGAGATCTCGAATCTGTGTTTGCGGGAGTTTCAGTCGCGTCACAACACGAAGTACTGGACGGGAGAGCCGTATTTCGGTTTCGGGTGTTCGGCGCACTCGTACGATGGTGTTGGGCGAAGGTGGTCCAATCAGCGGGACGTGCTGCTTTACCTTGATTTGATTGAAAATGGTTCTTCCTCGGTAGTCGAGCAACAACAACTCAACGATAGTGAGCGGCGTTCCGAAGCTTTGTTTCTTGGTCTGCGCCTGATGAAAGGAGTGAATCTGGACCTGTGTAAAGAGTACGAAAGAGATCTTGACCGGTTTCGCGAAGCCGGTTTGCTCGAACTCGACGGTGACTCGGTCCGGCTTACACGTCAGGGAGCGCTACTCTCGAACGAAGTCTTCTCCGCCTTTGTATGATCATCGCCATCGACGGACCATCCGGTTCCGGTAAATCAACTTTGGGACGAATGCTGGCGCGGGAGCTGAACCTCCTCTACATCGACACCGGTTCGATGTATCGCGCCGTCGCGCTCGCCACAATCGAAGCGCATGTCGATCCGCACGATAGCGAAGCCGTCGTCGCACTCGCCACACGCAGCGACATCGATCTCGAAGGCGATCCCGATTCGTTGAAAGTCATGCTCAACGGCCGCGACGTCACCGAAAAGATTCGCAGCGAAGACGTGACCACGATGTCTTCTGTCGTCTCGACAATTCCCGGCGTGCGCCGCGCGATGGTCGCGCGCCAACGCGAGCTGGCCCAACGCGGCGCTGTGCTCAACGGGCGCGACATCGGCACGGTCGTCTTTCCCGAGGCGGACGTAAAATTCTTTCTGACCGCCGCGCCCGAAGAACGAGCGGAACGGCGTTTCAAAGAGGATCTACTAACAAACCACAGCGTTTCATTCGAAGAAACATTGGCCGACATGGTCGAACGCGATCGCCGCGATTCAACCCGCGCCGACTCGCCGCTCAAAGTCGCTGACGACGCGATCGTGATCGACTCGTCAGGTCTCTCGATCGAAGACGTTTTCCTGTTAATGATGAAATATGTTCACCGGCATCATTGAAGAACTCGGCCGCGTGCGCAGCATCGAGCAGCGCGGCGAGAATGCTTACATCGTGATCGAAGCGCGCGTTGTTACCGAGGGCACAAACCACGGCGACTCGATCGCCGTCAACGGCGTTTGCCTGACCGCGCTCGACATTCACGACGACTCCTTCGCCGCGGATGTCTCGCGCGAGACTCTGCTTCGTTCGACGCTCGGCAACTTAAAACCCGGCACGCCCGTCAATCTCGAACGCTCCGTCACGCCCACGACGCGTCTCGGCGGACACATCGTCCAGGGCCACGTCGACGCGCGCGGCGAATTCATTTCCGTCGCGGATCACGGCGAGTCGTGGACCGTGCGTATCGGTTTCCCGCCCGAAATCGCCCGTTATCTCGTTTTCAAAGGCTCGGTGGCGGTCGAGGGCATCAGTCTCACGATTGCGAACCTCGCGGAAAACTACTTTGAAATCGCGATAATTCCGAAGACCTGGGAAGTAACAAACCTCTCCCGTCTCAAACCCGGCGACGGCGTGAATCTGGAGGTCGACGTAATCGGCAAGTACGTGGAAAGATTACTGGCTTTCGGTTAGTATTAACCCGCTTTTCGTGTCGCTGTAGAGTAGGACCATTATCCGTGGCCTTTGCAAGCATTGACGAAGCCGTCGCCGACATTCGCGACGGCCGCATGATTATTATTGTTGACGACGAGGATCGCGAGAACGAGGGCGATCTCGTGTGCGCGGCTGAGAAAGTCACGCCCGAGATCATCAACTTCATGGCTCGTTACGCGCGCGGGCTGATCTGTCTGCCGTTGACCGAAGAACGTTGCGACGAACTGCACCTGACGACGCAGGTCGCGGACAACACGTCGTTTCTCGGCACCGCGTTTACGGTTTCGATCGACGCGCGGCGCGGCATCACCACCGGAATCTCCGCGGCGGATCGCGCGACGACGATCCTGGTCGCGGTCGATCAGAACTCACGGCCGCAGGATCTGGCGCGGCCCGGTCATATCTTTCCGTTGCGCGCGAAAGATGGCGGCGTGCTCGTTCGTCCCGGTCAAACAGAAGCGAGCGTCGATATCGCGCGTATCGCCGGACTCTACCCCGCCGGCGTGATCTGCGAAGTGATGAACGAAGACGGCACGATGGCGCGGCTGCCGCAGCTCGAAGTGTTTGCCGCGGAGCACAATCTGAAGATCATCAGCGTCGCCGAGCTCGTGCGCTACCGCATGAGCAAGGAACTGCTCGTGCGCCGCGTGGTGGAAACGGATCTGCCGACAGTCTACGGGCGCTTCCGCGCGGTCGCTTATGAAAACGTCATCAACGGCGACGTGCATCTGGCGATGGTGATGGGCGATGTGCGGACGGACGATCCGGTGCTCGTGCGCGTGCACACGGAAAACGTCACCTGCGATATGTTCGGCTCGTTGATCGACGACACGGGTTTTCAATTGCACACGGCGCTCGAGAAGATCGCGGCCGCGGCGCGTGGCGTCGTCTTGTACCTGCGCCAGCGCGAACACAGTTTGGATTTGGTGAATCAGTTGCGCACGTACAACGTGATGCAGGAAAGTGGACTCAGTAAGCGGGAAGCAAGTTTGCAAACGGGTTATGGAATCGACCGCGACTACGGTGTGGGCGCGCAGATTCTGCACGACCTCGGGTTGCGGCAGATCCTGCTGCTGTCGAATCATCCCCCCAAAGTCGCAGCGCTCGAGGGTTTCGAGTTGTCGGTGGTCGGCAACGTGCCGCTAGGCCATCCGGCATCGAAGGGCCACGAGACTGCCGTCTGACCGCAAAGTTGGTCAGGGTTTTCAACTTTCGGTCTCTCCCTCTAGAATTCGAAGCTCCCCGATGTCGCCAAGCGGCTGTGCGTTATGAGTGTAGACGATCCCAAGAGACCAACAGATCTACCCGAGCGCCCGGAACCACCTAAGCCTTCGGTGCGAAAACGTTGGCGCTACTTCACGCGGCGCCACGCGATTCTTGCCGGGCTCGTCCTCGGCGTGGGCGTGCTGGTGCTCGTCCTGCTGGCCTTCTTCCTTTATCGGCTCGGCTTTGTCGATCGCTACGTCGCCGGACAGATCAAGAACACGTTTGCAAACTACGGCATCCGTGCGGAGATCAAAGAGTTTCACGCGACCGTACCGCCGAACACCGTCGAAATGAACGGCGTCGAGCTTTACGATTCGGTTTCGGGTGAAAAGCTCGGCAAGATCGATAAACTCAGCGCGACGATTCGTATCGAAGATCTTTACGCGCTGAATCTGCGCCGTGAGATAAGTCTCCGAGATCTCAAGATCGAAGGCTTCGAAGCGTGGGTCACGTTTGATGATCAGGGCCGTTCGAATTTCCGCAACATTCACGTGCCGCCGCCCGAGCCGAACAAACGCATCCTCTTCGCCTACTCGAGCGCCAACATCCAGGTGAAGAACGGCGTGATTCACTACGGAGACACGCGGCACGAGATCTCCGGCGAAGCGCGCAACCTCCAGGCGACGATCCAGCCTGAGAACCCAAACGCGCCGGTCGACAGCCGCACAAACGCAGTCACACTCGGCTTCTCCAATTCGACTTTCACTTACGACGGGCGCACGGTCGAAAATATCGATCTGAACCTGCGCGGCCGGGTGGACCAGACCAGCGCCGACATTCAGGAGCTCGTGCTCAAGTCGCCGGTCGCGGAGGCGCGTCTCACCGGCAAGATGAACGATTGGCGCGCGCTGAATTACGACCTGAGCGTGACTTCTTCCGTCGATCTCACGCAGCTCTCTGACGTGTTGCACTCCGGCACGACATTGCGCGGCGCGGGAAATTTCGCGGGCACGATCACGGGTCAGGGCGATCAGTTCAAAGTCAACGGCGAAATCAAGTCTGACGCGCTCGCGGCCGACAATTTGCGCTTGCAGGGATTGAACGTCAGCGCAAACGGATCGGTGAACGGGCGCAGTTACGAGATCAACGGCAAGGCAGTCGCCGATCTTCTGAACGCCGGTAACTTCCGGCTCGACACGTTGCAGATCGCCGGACAGGTGATGGGCACCGGCACCGATTTTCGCTGGGTCGGCGAACTGCGCGCGGTTGCCGAAAGAAGTTACGGCACCACGCTCGGCGGACTGATCCTGCGCGACGCCCGCGCGGAGATGAACAACGGCAACCTGACCGCGTCGGCGGGCCAGTTCACGGCGAATAGCCTCTCGACTGCAGGCGCGAAAGTTAACGGCATCACCGCTTCGGATCTGCGGGCGCGCAGCGAGAACGATGTCACGACCGCAACGATTGCGAGTGTGAAAGCGGGAACGATCAACGCTTCCGGCGCGACGGTGAAAGGTGTCACCGCAAACGACGTTTCTATCGACGATCGCGGCGGCGTCACGAGCGTCGTGGTGAAGCAGGTGCAGGTGGGCGCGATGAGCGCGGCGGGCGCGGAAGTGGGCAGCCTGAACATCGCGGGCGTGCGTTTGTCTGTGCGCAATCAACAGATTGAGGGTTCGACTGCCGACATCGACGTGGGCACGGTGAAGCTCGCTGACGGCCAGGCGGAAAGCGTGAAGCTCACTAAGCCGGTGTTTGTCGTCGCGCCGTCGGGCAGCTATCGCGCGTCGGCTGACTTGAGTATCGGCGGCGGCGTGCTCGGGCAGATGCAGATGGGCCAGGCGCGCGCGTCTGTCGTGGCTACCAATCGCGAGCTCCAGTTGAACAACTTCACGGCGGACGTGTTCGAGGGACGCGCGACTGGAAACGCGCGCGTCGCGATCGCGCGCGGCGGTACGTCGCAGATCACGGCCGACTTCAACAACGTCGACATCGCTGGTCCACTCACGGCGATCGCGGGCAGCGTTGTGCCGTTGACCGGACGCGCCACGGGCCGCGTCGATCTCACGTTCCCCGGCACGGACTACAAACTCGCGTCCGGCTCGTTAACCACACAATTGGTCGCGCAAGCGGGCGAAGTCAGCGCCGATCGCATTCCCATCAACGGCACCGTGGCGCTGCGCGCGAATCGCGGTGTCTTCGACATTCAACAAGTGAACTTGCAGACGCCCGCGTCGCGTCTCACGGCGACCGGCCAGTTCTCGTTCCAAAACGATTCCAACCTGCAACTCGACGTCGCTTCGACCGACGCGGCCGAGTTCCAGGCAGTATTTCTCTCGTCGGGCTTGCTGCCGGAAGTGGAAGAGAAACTGCACGAGTATGGCATCGGTCTCGCGGGCCAACTCGCCTTCAATGGAAACATTCGCGGACGGCTTGCGAATCCCGATGTGAACGGCCGCGTAACGCTTGGCTCGTTGCTTGTAAACGGGACCGAGATGGGCGCGCTCTCGGCGTCGATCGCGATGAATGAGACGGAAACACGTGTGACCGACGGACAGTTGTCCGAAAGAGACGGCGGCGGCGTGCGCTTCTCGCTGCTCGCGCCACGCAGCGGCAAGGACAACGTATCGCTCGACGCAACGCTCGATCGCTTCAGTGCGCGCTCGCTGCTCGCGTTGTCGTCGTTCCGCAGCAATGAGCGAGTCACTGCGGACACGCAAGCTGACATCTCAGGCCAGATAAAGATCACCGGCATTCCCAACGCGATGAGCGGCAGCGCGAACGTGACGCTTGGTCCAGGTCGTCTCGCGGGCGAGCCTCTGCAAGGCGGCAGTGCGCGCGCGACGTTCAATGGTCCAAACGTGAACATCGAAAACGTTGACGTGAGTCTTGGCGCGGGTCACATCGTGGCGAGTGGAACCTACAACACGAAGAGCAACGAATTCGATTTGCAGGGCCGCGCAGACAATATTCAACTGGCGCAGCTTGCTGCTCTCACGACCCGTCCGGGCGTCGCTTCTATCAGCGGTGTGGCGAACGTCAACGCGCACGTCATCGGCGATCTCAATGGCTTCTCGCGTTATCAGATCACGTTCGACGGCACAGCCACCGGCGTCTCCGTCAACGGTCATCCGGCGGGCGACCTCGCGCTCGAAGGCCGCACGCTGAACCAGCAACTCAGCATTACTTTGACCACCGGTCTTCTGGGCCCGCAACAACAAGTGGTTTCTGCGCAAGTGAACCTCGCGAGCGAGCGGTTGCCGGCCACCATCAATACGACGCTCACGAACGCAGATCTGACCAACCTGCTCGCGATTGTATTGCCCAACACGGGCGTGCGCGTTTCGGGCCGCGCGAATGGAACGATCAGCGCCAAGGGAAATCTGGTCGACGAAGATCGAAACTTCTCACTCGCCGGCCTGACCGGCGAGGCGAACTTCTCGGAATTGAGTTTCCGAGTTGAAGACATTCAACTCACGGCCACGACGCCTTTTGTCGTGCACTTCAGCCCGAACGAAGTCGCTTTCAACTCGGCGCGCTTCACCGGCCCGGGTACGAACCTCGTGCTCGACGGGACGATCGCCAGCGGCAACGGCGGCAAGCAAAATCTCGACATCAACGGCGACCTGAACCTGCGCGTGCTGAACGGCGTGTCACCCGATTTCTTTACGTCAGGCACGGCGCAGGTCGCGATGCGTATCAACGGCACTTTCGAAGCGCCGCGCGTGATCGGCACCGCGTCAGTCAACAACGGTTCGGTGTCCGCGCTGATCGGAAACGAGCGTTGGACCGTCTCGAATTTGAAAGCGGGCATCAGGTTTACGGCGAACCAGGCGCAGATCGATTCGTTTGACGGCATGCTCGGCGGCGGCCGCATTTCGGCAACTGGCGGTGCGCTGCTCGAGGGTTTCAGAGTCTCGGCGTTTCGCGTCAACCTTCATGGAACGAACGTCACCGTGCCGTTTCCCGAAGACTTCCGTTCGACGCTCGATGCGGACGTGGAGGTTCGCGGCTCGTCGCGCGAGCAGTTGATCGGCGGCACCGTGAACCTGCGCCGCACCGAGTACACGAAGGACATCGAGCTGGCAGACATCATCAACACGCGGCGCGAGTCGATCGAAGAAGGTACGGAGATCGAGTTGGCGCGCACCGCGGTGTTCGCGGCGCTGCACGTTGAAGGCCGCAACGCCCTCGTCGTGCGCAACAATCTCGCGGACCTGACTGGTTCGGTTTCGTTGCAGCTCGATGGCCCGGTCAACGATCCGACTATCTCCGGCCGCATCACTGCGACGAGCGGCACACTCAACTTCCGCAACGATCGTTATGAGATCACGCGCGCGTTGCTCGATTTGCCGCCGGGCCGCAACCAGGATCCGATCGTCAACATTCAGGCTGAGTCGAGCATTCGCGGTTATCGCGTGATCGTGAGTCTGACTGGTCCATTGTCGCAGCCGCAGGCGGCGGTGCGTTCCGAGCCGGCGTTGCCGCAAGCGGACGTCGTTTCGTTGATCACGACCGGACAGCTTTCCTCGGGCGACACGAGCACGTCGATTCTGTCGCAGTCGGAAGTCGGCGCCGCGACGAGTTTGTTGACGGATGCGTTGATCAACGCGCCTGCGCAACGAGCGACGAGCAAGTTGTTTGGTCTGACGCGCTTTGAGATCAGTCCCGTCATTGGCGGCACGACGGGTTCGACGCCGTCCGCGCGCTTGACCCTCGGACGGCGCATCAGCAAGGAAGTCACGGTCACGTATTCGACGAACGTCACTTCCGATCCGAACCAGATTTTGTCGCTCGAATATCGCGTGTCCGATCGGCTGTCGTTCATCGCGCAATACGAGCAGGCTTCGACGCGCAGGCTGACTTCGCGCACGAATAATTTCAGTTTTGAGATCCGGTTTAGAAAGCGATTTTGAACAAGGGGTACGTGAGGGAATTGTTGCCGGAGGCGCCTAAGATTCGACTGCTGCTCATAATTCTGCTGGTCCTCGTGTTTCTTCCGGCGATTTGTAACGCGGCAAACAGGGCGGCGAAAGACGCGCGAATCGAAGACTACGAAGGCCGGCAGATCACTGCGGTCGAGGTCGTAATCGAAGGCTCGCCGGCGGACCCGAACACGCAGACTGAGTTTCTGGCGCTGCTGAAAGTCTCGGCCAACACGCAATTCTCGGCGGTGCGCGTGCGCGACTCGTTGCAGGCGTTGTTTGATTCGGGACGCGTCGGCAATGCGCGCGTGGAAGTTGTCGAGGAAGGCACGCCGCGTACTGGTCCGGTGCGGCTGCGCTTCGTGGTCCAACGCCAGGTGCAGATCGGCGACGTGCACATCGAGCTCGGGCCGGTTACCGGAACTCCGATCTCGGTCGACGAACTGCGCGCCCGCCTGAACTTCATCGAACCGGGCACGCGTCTTTCCAAACAACTGATTCTCAGCAACGCCGACGAGATCCTCGTCTACCTGCGCGACCGCGGTTATTTCAACGCCACTGTCGATCCGGTCGAACAACTCGGCCCGCGTGGTGTGCGCGAAACAGTGACTTACAAAGTCACGCCCGGTGAGCAGGCGCGCGTCGATACGTTCGACATCCAGATCAACGGCTTCAATGCCTCGGCCGTGCGCGGCTCGCTCACGTTGCAGCCACAGACGCCGTTCACGCGCGACGCGCTTGCCGACGACGTGAAGAAGATTCGCGACGCGCTGATCGCGCAGAACTATCTCACGCCGGTTCTCGAAGACGCGCGCGTCGAACGCGATCCGGACAAGAACCTCGTGCGGATCTTTTTGACCGGCAGTGTCGGCCCGAAGGTCAATGTCACCGTCAAGAACTACGAGATGAGCGAGAAGACGGAGCACGATCTGCTGCCGGTCAAGCGCGAAGGCAATATCGATTACTCGGCGATCGTCGAGGGCGCGCGCCGCATTCGCAACAAGCTTCAGGAAGATGGTTACTTCTTTGCCGACGTAACGAGCACTTGCCGTGTCGATAATCCGCCGGCGGACATGGGACCAAACGGCACGGAGGAAACGTGTCAGAACCTGAATCCGACTACGCTGAGCGGGCACACGATCGATATCGATTATGACGTCGAAAGAGGCCGCCGTTTTCGTCTGACCGACATTCGCATCACGGGCACCAACAAGCTCACTTACGACGACATCTCCGCGAACCTGAAGAGCCAGAAAGCAAACCCGATCGGTTTGATTCCGTGGCTCGGCTACGGCCGCGGTTACACGAGCCTGACGCTGCTCGAACAGGATCGTCGCACGGTCGAGGCGTTCATGCGCGATATCGGTTATCGCAAGGCAAGCGCGCAGGTGCTGCAAGGCGTGTCGATCAACGGCGACAACCTGATCATCACGTTTCAAGTGACGGAAGGACCGCTGACGCGCATCGCCGGTGTCGACGTGAAGGGAAACCAGATCTACACCGAGGATCGCATTCGTCAGCAGCTCACGACTGTTATCGGTGGGCCATATTCGCGATCGCAAGCCCGCACTGACGCTGATAGAGTCGCCGCGCTCTACTCGCGCGAGGGCTACGTCAACGCGCGCGTGGATTTCTCGATCGTCGAGCTGCCGGCCACGGACAATGAAGAACACGTCCGGTTGATCTATTCGATCACGAGCGAAGGCGACAAGACCATCATCAATCAGATTCTCGTCAATGGCGTGACCGGCGACCGCAAGGCGAGGCAAACGAAACGCGCCGCGATCCGGCGCGCGCTTCCTTTCACCGAGGGCGACGTGTTGCGCGCCGATCGCATTTCCGACGCGGAGCGCGAGCTTTATCTGACGGACGCGTATCGCCAGGTGATCATTCGCACCGAGCCAGCGGGCGAAACAACCGGTGGTTACAAACGCAGCGACGTGATCATCGACGTCGAAGAGAAGCCGCCGAACGTGATGGACTACGGCGGTGGCGCCTCGACTGACCAGGGCGCACTGGGTCTGTTTGAAATCAGCAACGTGAATCTGATGAACAAGCTGCGGCAGGGCGCGATGCGTTTGCGCGCGAGTCGTTTGCAGCAGCGCGTGCGGCTCGAGTATCTCGATCCGCGTTTCGCTCGTTACAACAAGACGCAGTTTGCGCCGCTCGCGGCGTCAGTTGAGTATCAACGCGATTCGACGATCACGCGTTTCTTCCGTTCGGCGATCGACCGCGGCTCGCTGGGCATCGTGCAACGTCTCGACGAAAAGGGTAATGCGATTGACATCTTCGGCAACCAGGTCCACGAGCCGACGATCAATCGTTTCACTGCCGCCGTCGAGACGCAGCGCGTGCTCGATCGCAAAACGCGCAGCATCGTCTTCGGCCGGTTCAGTTATGAAGACGTGCGTCTCTACAACCTCGAGAGTCTGGTTGTGAGACCGATTCTCGAGCCCGATCGCAAAGTGCGTCTCGCGCGTATCGGCGCTTCGTTCGTGCGCGACACGCGCCAGCGTTGCGAGAAGGGCTTGCTCGCGCGCAGCTTCGCGGACGAAGACGAGCAGCCCGGTAAGCCCGGCGAGATCTGCCGTTACAACCAGCTCGATGCGACGCGCGGCAGTTTTCTCAGCGTGGACTACGCCCTCGCGCTGCGTCAGCTCGGCGGTAACATCTCGTTCAATCGTTTTCAGGCGACGTATCGGACGTATTACAAAGTCAGCGCGCTGCGTGACACGACGTTTGCCGGCAACTTCACGCTCGGTCTCGCGAACCTTTTCAACCCGATCGATCGCGACGGCAACGGCACGATCGACGAGATCGATCGCACGCTGCCGATTAGCGAACGTTTTTTCTCGGGCGGCGCGACGACCTTGCGTGGTTTTAGTTTTGAAGAGGCCGGCCCGCGCCAGGTCGTGATACCGGAAGGTCAGTTTCGGGATTCGAACAAGAACCTCGTCTTTCTGAATCCGTTCACCGTGCCGGTCGGCGGGAACGCGCTCGCGATCGTGAACCTCGAAGCACGCATTCCGTGGACACGCTCGTTGCAGGTCGTGCCCTTTTACGACGGTGGCAACGTTTTTCGGCGCGTCGGCGATCTATTTCATAAGCACGACGACACGGTGACGCCGCCGGGCGACATCATCGCGGCCATCAATGCGGCGAACCTGCGGGCGCATTGGACCAACACGGTCGGGCTCGGTTTTCGCGTGCAGACGCCGTTTGGCGGCGCGCTGGCGGTGGATTACGGTTGGCTGTTGAATCCACCGGAGTTTTTGATTCCGCAGCGTGGCCCAAACGGGTTCGACGGTACGCCGGCGGTGTTTCGCCTGAACCGGGGCCACTTGCAGTTCCGGATTACGCAAACATTCTAAGATGAAACTGGTAAATAGAACTCTGATTCTCGTCTTTGCGCTTGGCCTCGCGGGCGCGGTGCGCGCGCAGCAGGTCGTCGACAAGATGGTGGCGACGGTGAACGGCGGCGTCCGGACGGAGTTGATCACGTATTCGGACCTGATGTGGCAGCTCGCGCTGCAACCGGACACGCCGCTCGACAATCCGCGTTCGGAGGAATTGAATCGCGCGCTGCGTTTGCTGATCGACCAGCGGCTGATACTTCAGGAAGCCGAGAAGTTGCCGACCATCGTGCCAACGCCCACCGAGATCGCGGACGCACGCGCGGAACTGGCGCGTCACTTCGCGTCGGAGCCGGTGTTTCGCGAGCGGTTGCAGCGCGTCGGATTGACCAGTGAAAAACTCGACGAGATCATCGATCAGCGTTTGAGAATGGAAAAGTACCTCGATTTCCGCTTTCGCAACTTTGTAGTGATCAGTCAGCAGGAGATTGCTGATTACTATCGCGACGCTTACGTGCCCCGTTTCCGGGCGCGCAATCCGGGCCGCATCGTGCCGACGCTGGAACAGGTGCGCGACGAGATCGAGAAAACGCTGATGGAAGCGAAGATTGAATCGGACACGGACGCGTTTCTGGATACGCTGCGCGACCGCGCTGAAATCGTGACGTTGAATCCGGTGTAATCGTGAATTCCGATCGACCAACTGTAGGCATTGCACTTTCCGGCGGCGCCGCGCGCGGCATGGCGCACGTCGGCGTGCTTCGCGCGCTCGTCGAAAACGATATTCCGATTGACTACGTGGCCGGAACTTCGGCGGGCTCGCTCGTCGGTGGCGCGTTTGCGTCGGGAATGCCGTTGGACCAGATCGCCGAGCTCGGGCGGAAGATGCGCTGGCGCGACGTGGGCCGCATGACGGTGTCGCGCATGGGCGTGCAAACCAACGATCGACTCGAACAGTATCTGCGCGATCGTTTGCCGGTCACTCGTTTTGAAGATCTGCCGTTGCCGTTTGCGGCCGTGGCCACGGATTTGAAAACAGGCGCGGCGGTGATCCTGCGCGAACACGGCGACGTACCGTTTGCGATTCGCGCGAGTTGTGCGATTCCCGGTTGGTACGTGCCGGTCACGGACGAACAGGGACGGCAACTCGTCGACGGCGGATTGGTGGCCGTGATTCCTGCTTCGGTTGCGCGATCGTTCGGCGCGGACATCGTGATCGCGGTCGATGTGAACGCGGAAGGCGCAAAGTTCATCGGTTCGACGAGCTCGGTGATCGGCGTGGTGCTGCAATCGATGCTGGTGGTCCAGAAAACCGCATCGCATCATCAACTCTCGCTGTGTGACTACGTGATCAAACCGAAAGTCGGCCACATTCGCTGGGACGAGATGGGCCGCGCCGAGGAGTTGATGGCGCTTGGTTACGAGGCGGGACTCGCAGCCGCGCCGGAAATTCGCGCCCTTCTCGACTTTTCCAAAAATCCTCACGCATTAACCGTTTAACTAAAGCACACGAGATTAGGAAGCACTGAAGGTTGCGGGGGTGGCGGTGGCAATCGAGGTTACATCTGTGCCCGATGCGCGCACGGTCGAACGGCTGGCGCGCGTCTCGCGCCGGCTCATGCGGGTCGCCGTGCTCGTGATGATCGCGGCGGCGGCGATTGGCGCCGGCGCGCTCGTTAGTTCCTACAACTATTACTCACAAATCATTGACGCACGTTTGGCGAGTGGTTATCTGACGAGCCGGCCGGGACTGTATGCCGCGCCGCGCGTGTTGCAGGCGGGACAGAAGTTGTCGCGCGATAAGCTCGTTGCGTGTTTGCGGCGCGCTGGTTATTTGGAAACGAGCGCGAGCAATGTTTGGAGCGGGAGTTTCATTGCGTCAGATGCGGCGGTCGAGATTCGCCCGGGCCGAAGCAGTGTGCGAAAGCAGGTTGCGTCCGTGCGCGTGACCTTCGACGGGGAAAAGATCGCGGAGTTGACGGGCGATGGTGTGTCGCTTGAATCGTTTACGCTCGAGCCGGAAGTGTTGTCGAACGATCTTTCGGCGAAAGCGGGCAAGCGCGAGGCGTTGAGCTACGACGAGATTCCGCCGGTGCTGGTGAATGCGATTTTGGCGATTGAAGATCGCCGTTTCTTCGATCATGCGGGTGTTGATGTTGGTGGACTCGCGCGGGCGTTGTTACGCAATGCCGGTGACGAGCGTTTGGGGCAGGGCGGCTCGACAATCACGCAGCAGCTCGTTAAGAACACGTATCTGTCGCCGGAGAAAACGCTGCAACGGAAGTACGCGGAGGCGATGTTGTCGCTCGCGCTCGAACGGCGTTTGTCGAAGCAGGACATATTTGCGCTTTACAGCAATGAGATCTATTTAGGCCAGCGTGGTGTGGTCGGTGTGCGTGGTGTTAAGGAAGCGGCGGACGTGTTCTTCGGGAAGGAGCTGCGTGACCTGACGCTGCCGGAAGCCGCGACGCTTGCGGGCATGATTCAGAGTCCGGCGCGTTACTCGCCGCTACGGCATCCCGATGCGGCGCAGGCGCGGCGCGACACTGTCTTGGCCGCGATGCTGGAGAACGGAACGATCACGCGCGAGCAAAAGGAGGCTGCGTGCGCCGAGCCGGTGCGAGTTTCGCCGAATGTGAAGCTCGATAACTCGCTCGCGCCGTACTTTGTCGATTACGTGAATCGAGTCGATGAAGCGGCGGATGGGCGGCGCGTTTATACGACGATCGATCTCGAGCTTCAGGAGTTCGCGGAGAACGCGTTGCGCAAACAGTTGGAGCGGCTCGATTCGGTTTATAAGGATCGCGGAGCGAAGCCGCAGGCTGCGCTGGTGGCTTTGGATCCTCATACCGGCGAGGTATTGGCGATGGTCGGCGGGCGCGATTACGCGACCTCGCAGTTAAATCGCGCCACTGATGCGCGACGCCAGCCGGGTTCGACGTTCAAGCCTTTCGTCTACGCAGCCGCAGTTGAAGACGGCATGTCGCCGGTGCAGCTGTTCATGGACGCGCCGCGTGAATTCGTTTACGACCGCGACAAGATTTATCGTCCGGCAAATTACGGTGGTGGTTACTCGATGCGCGACGTGCCGATGCGCACGGGACTCGTGAAGTCGTTGAACGTCGTGACCGTCGATGTTGCTTTGCAAACCGGTCTCGCACGCATCGCGAATCTCGCGGCCGCGTTTGGTTTGCCGAAGCCCGAACGTTATCCGGCGCTTGCTTTGGGAACCGAGGAAGTCACACCGCTGCAACTCGCGTCAGCGTACGCGGCTTTCGTGAACGAAGGGCGGCGCGTTGAGCCGCGCGTGATCGCGAGTGTTGACGAGCCGCCGGCAGCGCATCCGTTGCCGCAGCCGGAGAACCAGGTCGTGAGCCCGACGACGGCGTACATGATCACCAACATGCTTTCTGCGGTGATCGATCACGGCACCGCGCGCAAGGCCCGCGGCGCTGTGCCGGGGACTGCGCTTGCAGGCAAAACCGGAACGTCACGCGACGGATGGTTTGTCGGTTACTCGCCGAATCTCGTTTGCGCGGTGTGGATCGGTTTTGACGACAACAAGCAGCTCGGTTTAACGGGGGCTGAAGCCGCGTTACCGGCGTGGGTTGAATTCATGAAGGGCGCGATTGCGTTGCGGCCGGATTTGGGTGGGGAGCATTTTGAATGTCCCGAAGGGATCGAATTTGTCGAGATCGATTCGCAGACGGGTTTGGTCTCGACTGTGAGTTGTCCGTTGCGCGAGTTGATTGCTGTGACGGAAAAGACCGCGCCGCATCTCGAGTGTTACTTTCATGGGAACGTGCCGGTGCAGAGCAGTCCATTTGCGGAAGAACGTTAGATCACCGCTCTAATATGACTTGCGCGATCGCGTGTTCGCTGGTGTGTGAGAGTGAGAGGTGCGTAGCTGTCGCGCCGAAACGTTCAAAGGTAGCCAAGACCTCGCCGGTGAAGATCAAATAAGGCGCGCCGCTGTCACGCGCCGAAACTTCCACGTCCTGCCAACTAATCCCACCGCGCCAACCTGTTTGCAGCGCTTTCAGAGCCGCTTCTTTCGCAGCGAAGCGCGCGGCATAATGCTGCGCCGCCACCGCGCCGCGACTCTCACAGTATTCGCGTTCGGCACGCGTGAACACGCGCTCAGTAAACCGCGGTGTGCGCAGCAGCACTTCGCGAATTCGCGCAACTTCGATAATGTCTATGCCGATGGAAACAATCACGAGCGATCGAGAATTAACTGAAGCTGGGTTCTACTGGCGCGAGCTCGACGGCGTGCGCGCGCTGGTTTGCCGGCCGTTGGAGCAGGACGGTTTTGTAAATGGTTTTTCTACGCGTCACGGTGGCGTCAGTCCGATGCCGCAGGATGCGCTCAGCCTCGCGGGTTTTCACGACGACGGGCCTGAGAACATTCTGGAGAATCGCCGTCGCTTTCTCAAGCTTTTCCCGGGCCAGTGGTCGCTCGCGGGTTGCTGGCAAGTCCACGGCGCAGACGTGCGCGTAGTGAACTCGGTGGCGGAGGCGAAGCCCGCGGAAGATCAACTCGGCGAGACGATCTACTGCGACGTGATCGTCAGCAACGCCGAGCACGTGCTGGCCGGCGTGAAGACGGCTGACTGCGTGCCGATACTTATTGGCGATCCGCGGACGCGTTCGTTTGCGGCGGTGCATGCCGGTTGGCGCGGCACACTCGCCACTGCGGTGATCGCGGGAGTGAAACGCTTGTCTGACGAGTACGGCGCGCGCGCCGAAGATTTGCGCGTGGCGATCGGCGCTTCGGCTGGTCCATGTTGTTATGAAGTCGGGAGCGATGTGATTGACGCGTTTACGAGTCGCTTTCCAGATGGCGCGAAGTTGTTTACGCCGACGCGGCCGGGCCATGCGTTTGTGGATCTAATCACAGCGAACCGCGAACAACTGGTGTCGATCGGCGTGTCACTGGAACGGATTCACGTTTTGCCATTCTGCACGATGTGTCGCACGGATATCTTCTTCTCGTATCGCAACGAGAAGAAGCTGCACGGAAAAGTCGGGCGGCTGATGGCTGTGATCGGAAAGCAGTAACTACTCGACGTTCAACCACATCTTCACTTCGCGCGTTTGCGGCGGAAAACACGAATCGTCGTTGCACGCCTGGAACCGCAGCTTGCCCTTTATCTCACCGGACGAGCCGTTGTAATTCGGCGGCACCGTCACGTTGAAGCGCAGCACCGCGCGTCCTTCGAAAACCGCGACAGCCTGTTTTGAAAACTTCAGATTGCGCATCATTGCGCGCGGATAACTGACCGGACCAGCTTTCATTCCCGAAGGGGTTTCGAGATCGAGCTTCGTGGCGACGAGATACTTGTCGAGTGGTCTGTTCGATTGCACGTGCAGACCGGAAGGGATGTCGATCGTAACGGTGCCGCGCACGACGCGGCCTTTCTTGATTTTATCCGGCGCGAGTGAACCGCTGACGTTCACGTCCGACGCGGACTGTGCGTACAGAGTCGCCGGAAGAAGGAGGACGAAGAGTAAAGGAAGTAAGCGAGTCAATTTGATCATGTAGTTACTATCTCCAATGGCAGTGATCTTTCCTGGCGCGCGGCGAGCTGTCCGCAGGCGGCGAAGATGTCGCGGCCGCGCGGCCGCCGCACGTAAACATGAATGCCTTTCGCTTCGAGAATGTCTTTGAAACGCGCGACGGTGTCTTCGGGTGACGGTTGATACGGAAGCGGCTCAGCCGGGTTGTGTGGGATCAAGTTCACTTTCGCTTTCAGACCGTGACGATTGAGCAGGTTTGCGAGTTGGCGCGCGTGCGCTTCGGCATCATTGACACCGTCGAGCATGACGTATTCAAACGTGAACCGTTCGCCGGGTTTGAGCGACTGCTCGAACACTTTGCAGGCTTTGAGCAGTTCTTCGAGCGGCCAGCGCTTGTTGATCGGCATCAGTTGATTGCGCAGTTCGTCCGTCGGCGCGGCCAACGAGATTGCGAGATGCGGTCGATCTTCAATCTGCGCGAGATCGAGAATTCGGGGAACGATGCCGGCGGTGGAGATCGTCACGCGATTCGGCACGATGTAGAGGCCGTTCGGATCGGCCATGATGCGCAACGCTTTCAGCAGCGAGTCGAAATTGAGAAACGGCTCGCCCGCGCCCATGCCGACGAGGTTCGTGCCGCGCGGCGGCTTTACGCCGGTCCCGTACGCGTCGTTCAAGGCGATCAGGATTTGTTCGACGATCTCGCCGGGAGTTAGTGAACGCAGTAGACCGAGTTGGGCCGTGAGACAAAAGGTGCATTGCAGCGGGCAACCCGATTGAGACGAGAAACAGATCGTGTCGCGATGTTCTTCGGGGATGAAAACGGTCTCGACGGGAAGGTTGTCATGGGTCTTCATCAGGTAACGCCGCGTGCCGTCCGCGGAGATGTAACGCGATTCGATCTTTAATGACGAAGCGCGGGCGATTTCGTTCAGCCGCGCGCGCAAGTCCTTCGGCAGATCGGTCATCTCGTCGAAGCTGCGCAAGCGCCGGTGCTGCAGCGCGGCGAAGATCTGGCGCCCGCGATACGCCGGCTCGCCGAGGCCCTCGACAAACGCGACGAGCTCCGGCTGCGAGAGCCCAATTAACTCAACCCTTTGGTTCATTTCGTTCGTATCTTATCACTTGAAACGTTTCACTCACATCGGCGCCTATTTGGTAGTTGCACTCGTACTCGGCTCAGTTGCCTTCGTCGTTGGACTGCGTTGGGTCGAGTCGTTGATGACCTTTCGTCCGGCGCTGCTCGACGCGAAACGGCCACCGCAACCGCCGTCCGGAGCGGAGAATGTTTGGTTCAACTCGGCTGACGGGACTCGCTTGCACGGCTGGTATTTCAACGCGCAGTCGTGGCCACCCCGCGGCGACGATCATTTACTTCCACGGGAACGGCGGGAACGTTACGAACGTCGGCTGGTGGGGGCAGAGTCTCGCAAGACGCGGATTCAACGTGCTGCTGTTTGATTATCGCGGTTATGGATTGAGCGGCGGCACGGCGGCGAATGAAGCGGATCTCTACAACGACGGCGAGGCGGCGCTTTCGTTCGTCGTAAACGAGAAACACGCGAGGCCCAACCAGATCGTGCTTTACGGACAATCGCTGGGGACGACGGTCGCGAGTGACGTTGCGACGCGCTGCGGCTGTGGCGCGCTTATTCTCGAATCGGGTTTTAGTTCGGCGAGTTCTTTGGCTTCGCGGAGGTTGCCGCTGTTGCCGCGCTGGTTACATTTCCTCGGCCGAAACCGTTTTGAATCCGCGCGGAAGTTGAAGAGCGTGAACGTGCCCGTCCTCATCACTCACGGCGAGCCGGATCTGACGATTCCCACCGACGAGGGCCGTGCGTTATTTGCCGCTGCGAACGAGCCGAAGAAGCTGCTGATCTTTCCCGGCGCGGGACACAGTGTCTTTAGCTCTGCTGGTCCAGCTTACCTGGACCAGCTCGAGCAATTCATTCGTGGAGCAGTGGTGAGTAGAGATGCTACTGAACTACGCTGAACTTCTGCGACGGCGCGAGTGATTGACCGGTGACGCGATCGCGAATGCGAATCGCGACTTCGTAATCTCCCGCCGGAAGGTTTCGCGTGTCGATCAGGCGAGCGAGCGTCAGGCGCTGGCCCGAGTCGCTCATGCCACGCCAGTCCTCAGATTGCTTGCCGACTTCCTTGCCGTCCTTAAGCAGCGCGTATTCGACGTCGACCGACGGACGCAACGTGGTTTGATCGATACCGGCGTTGTAGATTTGCAGATACACACCGACGGGCTGACCACGATGATAGACGCCGGCAACGTTCGGGATGACTTTTGTCGTGCCGATGACGAATTGGCCCACCGCCGGCTGGTCCTGAAGACTTTCCAGTTTCGCGGCGAGGATCATGGTTGATGTCTGGAGTTTTTCCGCATCGTAACGCGGCACGGTGAAACCGAGTTGTTTCAAGCCGGTTGCGCCTGATGCTACGTCGCGAACAATCACGTCGACTTTGTAAGTGCCGGGAGCGAGCGGCACTGCTTTTTGATAAGCAGACTTGCGATCTTTCGCTTCGCTGAGTTCTTCGGCGGTGGCGGTCGTGATCACCGGATCTTCAAAGATGCCGACGCGCCGGCCCGCGACCGAGGTGATGCGCGCGAAGATGTTCATGCGCGCCTGTTGCAAGCCGCCGCTGTCCTGGAACACGAGGTCCTTGTTGTCAGCTTGAATCGTGAACGCGGTGATCACGCGCTCGTCCGACTGGCGGAAGAAGTCGATGCGCAGATCGAAGTTGAGCGGATTCTCTTCGACGACACCCGTGTTGACCGCACTCGCGAGATCGTTGAATTTCACTTGCGGCGGGCGGCTCAAGTCAGCGAGCAATTGCAGCCGCGAGAACGGGCTGTCCTGTTCGCGTTGATACTGCGTGTTGCCGATGCCCCCGGCTCCGGAAATGCGATCGGCTTTACTGGTCAAGCCGAGTTGCTCTGACAACGTGAGACCCGCGCCGGGAATATTCAGCATCGCGTCCTTTTCGTTTGGATTGCGCGCGATGCGGTACTCGCCGCTGCCCGTGGGATCGACGAACTCGATCTCGATACCCGAGCCGACGCCGGCGAGATAGCGATAGAACCAGACCTCGAACGGGTAAGTGGTGGTCGAGCCGCCGCCTTCGTACGACGGGCGTTCGTAAGCGCCGCCCATCGGGTGCGTTTCGCGCTCGTCGGGCTTGCCATACATGATCCAGATGCGGCCGCGGTCCGTTTTCCAACCGGGAATGCCGGAACTGAAGTGCTCGTTCGCGTAGGCGATGCGCTCGTAATACTCTTCTTTGAATTCGTTTTCGTCGGTGTCCGGATCCGGATCGCGGCGGCGCCAGAACTCTTCGATGAAGCGTTCGCGCTCGTCGTCGGTGGCGAGTTTCTTGAAGGCTTTCCGTTCCTCGTCGGTGATGATGTAAGTAACGTCTTTATCGAGCCAGTCTTTGTACGCTTTTTTGAGTTCGGGCTTGACGTTGCGCGGCTTGTTACTCGGATCGGGCTGCTGGTCCTGAGCCGGGACGGCCGGGCTGGCGATCAAAGCCAACGCGAATACGAGAGCCAGACGCAGAGCGGCTTTCTGGTAAGACATACAAAAACTCCTATGAAAACGGTTGACGAATTCGAACTGTACGGACTGCTGCCGGACACTGGCTGAAGACCCAGGATTCTAAGATCGCGTTAAGAACAGAGTCAAGGATGCGACCGGAGTGAACCTCAGTTGCCCGAAAGTCGGCTAAAACTGAGGAATTCCTGGGTTTGGTGCGCGGTTTTTAGGTCGTCGTGCGCGGCTTACTGAAGAGCCAGGCGACGAAGATCGAGATAACGTAAAGCACCAGCATCGGCGCCGCGAACAACAGCATGTTCGGGATGTCATTCGTCGGCGACAAGACGGCGGCGGCAACGAGGATCACGATCAGCGAGGTTTTCCAGATGCGGATGAGAAAACGCGCGGTGACGAGACCGATACGGGCCAGCACGTAAGTGACCGCCGGCATTTGAAAGACGATTCCCATTCCGAGCATCACGAGAATGATGAAATCGAAGTAGTCGTCGGCTTTTAACAGCAGACGGAAGTCTGTTCCGAGACCGAGCAGGTACTTGGCGGCAGGGGGAAAGATGACGTAGTAAGCGAACGCCGCGCCGAGCACGAACGAAATCGTCGAGAGAGAAATAAAGGGCGTGACGTACGCGCGCTCGTGTGGATAGAGTCCGGGCGAGACGAAGCCCCAGATTTGAAACAACAGAAACGGCACCGAGAGACAGATCGCGGCGTAGAGCGACACTTTCAAATAGAGCGAGAAAGGCTCGAGTGCGGTCGTGACGATCAGTTTGTCGTTGATGCCGGAATATGCTTCGAGAGTTGAGCCGATCTCGGTGGGCAAACGCACGCCTTTCGGGATCACTGCGTTGCCGGAATACAGCGCTTCGTCAGTGAAGAGCGCGAGCTTGCCTTGACCGTCTTTCAGCACGCGGGCCATCACCGACGCGCCTGCGGGGATCAAGCTCGTGCCGAGTTTGGTTTCGTCGGCGAAAACGTAGCGACCCGTGTCGTTCTCTTTGAGCGACGTCAACGCTGAGATCGTTTCGCCGCCGCTGTAACCCGCGATGGGCACCTGGCGGCGTTGTTGCTCTGCGAGCGCGCGTTCGACCGGCGCCGCGAGAAACGAGTAAATCCGATCGGAGAAGAACCATGAAACGGAAGCCGCGATGATGACAAAGGCGAAGGAACGGATCAGGCGGCGGCGCAACTCGTCGAGGTGCTCCAGAAATGACATCTGGCCGCCGAGTTCTTCTTCGTTACCTCTGTTCGATAGAGCTCTTATGAATGCTGACATTGCGGCTGCGTTACAACCATTCTTGTTTGCGGAGCGGATCGGGGGCGGCTTCGGCAGCGATGGCTACGGGTTCCGGACTGCTCAAAGGCTCGGCGGCGACCAGCGGCTCGGGCTGCTGAAATAATTCGGGCGCGCTGCCGCGAGCGACGACCAGCTCGGGATTGGCTGGCGCGAGCAGTGGTTCCGGCTGTGGCTGTCCTTCAGTCAGGGGTTGCGTTGCGTCAAGTGGCTCGGCGGCGGGAAGTATCGAGTTTTCGGGTTCATACTTCGACTCTTCCATAGCGACTTCGCGTTCCCACGTGCGTTTGAAATCGTCAGAAGCCTTGCGAAACTCAGCGATACCTTTGCCCATCGAGCGAGCGAGTTGTGGCAACTTGCGCGGACCGAAAAATATCAGAGCGATGACCAGAATAAAGAGCAACTCAGTGCTGCTTAGCGTTTCCAGAATGAGGCCAAACACGGCTTGTCTTACCTTCCTATAAAGCTGCGAATTGTAATTAGCCTTCGGTGTGCGCGGTTCACTGAGCTAATAGATGCCGCTAGGATCACTTAAAATGCCGAAACCTGCAAGTGGTCTCAACTAGCGAGATTTGTTGTGTCAAGGATGAGCGAAGAAAAATCGAGCACCGAAGGGTTCATCGACGCGGCGGGAACGCTCCAGGCGTTCGCTGAATGTGCCGAGGCGGTAGCGGCAACGACGAAGAAACTGGAGAAGGCCGCGTTGCTCGGAGACTATCTCAAGACACTCTCTGATGCGGACCTTGTTCGCGCCGCGCGATACTTTGCGGGTCAGCAGTTTGCGCTGAACGACGCGCGCACGACTAACGTCGGCGGCAGCATCATCAGTGCGGCGTTGAGTGAAGCCACTGGTTTCAGACCGGAAGATCTTTCTCCGCGCTACGTGCGGCTGGGTGATGCGGGTGACGTAGCTGAAGAGATCGTCAAGGAGGCGCGACAGAGTTTTCAAGCCACGGTGACGCTCACGGAAACCGAGTCGTTAATCAGCAGGCTCAGTGAAACTCGCGGCATAAGAAACAAGACCGCGCTTTTGACGACGATTCTCCAGCACGCTACGCCGCTCGAGGCGAAGTATTTAGTGAAATTGCTGGCGGGAGATTTGCGGATTGGCCTGCGTGAGGGGTTGGTTGAGGACGCTATTGCGCGAGTGTTTGGGCAGCCGCTGGCCGACGTTTCTTATGCAAACATGCTTTTAGGCGATATTGGTGAAACTGCGGTGCGCGCCAGGCGTGCAGATCTGCGCGACGTGAACATGCGTCTGTTTCATCCGATCAAGTTCATGTTGGCAACCCCGGCGGCGGACCTGACGGACATCGCGCGAACGATGCCGGAAGAGTTTTTAGTTGAAGACAAGTTTGACGGGATTCGGGCGCAGGCGCATGTGGCGGATGGACGAGTGGCAATTTATTCGCGAACGATGGATGAGATCACGCATCGTTTTCCGGAGTTGGTCGAACCGCTGCGTTCGTTGCCGGCGGACCTGATCATTGATGGCGAGGTTTTGCCGGCGACGGACGATGCCATATTGCCGTTCAGTGAGTTGCAAAAGCGGTTGGGCCGGAAAACGGTGGGCACGCAGTTGTTGCAAGCAGTGCCCGTGGTGCTGATTGCGTACGACCTTTTATATGCACGCGGAAAGGTGTTGATTGACGAGCCGTTGGCGGAGCGACGCCGCATTTTGGCGGAGATGGTGCCGCAGGCTGGTCCGGTGCGTTTGTCGGAGGGGAAGACATTTTCGGAAGCGAGTCTGCTTGACGACGAATTCGACCGGGCGCGGGCGCGTGGCAATGAAGGGTTGATGATCAAGAGTCCGAACTCGTCTTATAAGCCAGGGCGGCGCGGACGGGAGTGGCTGAAGTTAAAGAGGGCGATCGCGACACTCGATGTTGTGGTGACCGCGGTGGAAGTGGGCCATGGCAAGCGGCGGCACCTGTTGTCTGATTACACGTTTGCGGTGCGCCGCTCGACCGAGGACGACGAGTTATTAAATATTGGCAAGGCGTACTCCGGGCTGACGGATCAGGAGCTAATGGATTTGACTGAGTGGTTCAAAGCCCATACTCTTCAGGAGTTTGCCCACGGCCGGGTTCGCATCGTTGAACCGACCATTGTCATCGAAGTAACATTTGACAGAGTCCAGCGTTCGAACCGGCACAAGAGCGGGTACGCGCTTCGTTTTCCGCGAATTTTGCGGTTAAGGCCCGACAAAACGACGGCGGAAATTGATAATCTGGAGACGGTGAAACGGCTCGTCGAAGGCATAGAAGCGCCTTAGGACGGGCGGATCCTTGAGAAAAAGAAAGAGCGAACCGGGGGTGGCGGCTGAATCTCACCCATCATTAGCCGTGTAAATAGTTAAAGTTCCTATTGCCACGGCGGCCAGATGGGGGTACGATGCAACGCGTCACCGCCTCCCAGTCAGCTTTTTCGAACGTTATCGGTGAGCCCGGACACACAGAACACAGGCCGCGAGACTACGCCACGGCGTAAGCATCGAGTGCCTTGTTCGTATATGTGCGCTTCTTAATACAAGTACAGCAGGGCTGCGAGCGTATCGAATAACAAGTAATCTGATTCGACTGTTTCTCCAGACTGTACGGAGTTAGGATCCAAAGATGGTTGAGTACCATCAGTGGGTGTCGTTACCGTTGCCCGAGGTGCCGGCTCTGGTGCCGGCGGTATGGGCATTTCTCCAGCCGCGACGCTGGATGTTATGGCGAAAACAAGTAGCAGAGCAAATACTAGGTTTTTGACGGATTTCATTGATCTTCTCCTCAAGAATGTTGTAGTCAAGCCGGTGAAGTGGTGTGCAACCAAGAGATAATTGGTTAGTCATGATAATATCCGTCAATTGAGAGGCTTGCAAGGTTCCTTACCAAGGAGTGCAACTGGAGACCTTATATGGATTTGCAGACATCCCTTTATGATCGGGAAGCCCACAGTCCGATTTTGGATAATCTCCTTCCCTTGTGCGAGTTAGCAGGGGAGCTCGAAGAGGCTGGCGAGTTTGAACTGGCTGAGGAGACGTTGCGTCCGTTTTGGAAAGGAGTTCCCCACCGTCCAAACACCGAAGGTTTAACTGATGAGGCGAAGGCCGAGCTCTTGCTTCGAACGGGAACGTTGACGGGCTGGTTGGGTAGCACGAAACAGATTCCCGGCTCGCAAGAAGTAGCTAAAGATCTTATTAGCGAAAGCGTCGGTGTTTTCCAAACCTTTGGTTGGACCGAAAAGCTCGCTGAAGCTCGCGTTAACTTAGCAGTTTGCTATTGGCGCGAAGGCGGTTTCGACGAAGCACGAGTTAACTTAAGTCTTGTGCTTGACAGCCTCAATGAGAGTCACAGTGAGCAGAAGCTAAGAGCACTATTGACGAGCGCCATCGTTGAAGCTGCTGCAACGAGAGATCGCAATGCACTACTGATTTACCGAGAGGCGGCGCCATTATTTGATTCCAGTTCCAATCACTCATTGAAGGGGAGATTCCATACTTCCTATGCCACCGTATTGCGAAGCTTAGGTACTGCTGAGAATCGCGAAGATTATATCGATCACGCTTTACTTGAGTATACGGCTGCGAGCTATCACTTTGAACAGGCTGGGCACAAGCGCTTCCAAGGTCGCGTTGAAAATAACGTGGGATTTCTCTTTGCGACGCTTGGCAAGTTCAATGAATCGCAGGAGCACTTACGAAGGGCCCGCTCGTTACTTCTGAGTGTTGGTGACCAAGGCGGTGCTGCTGGGGTTGAGGATAGTCGTGCCCAAGCATTTCTACTTGAAGGTAAAAATGAATTGGCCGAGGGCGCGGCTCAATCAGCAGTGCGTTTGCTAAGCCAAGGTGGTGAGCAAGCGCGACTGGCAGAAGCCTTAACGACATATGGAAAGGCACTTGCACGCCTAAATCGACTTTCGGTTGCAAGATCAACGTTGGACGAGGCAATTGTAATCGCACAAGATGCTGGCAATCCTGACGGTGGGGGAGTTGCTGCCGTAACAGTAATTGAAGAGCTGAATTTCTATCTTTCGGTAAATGATCTTCAAGCGTATTATTGCACGGCGGAGATGCTACTGGCCCAATCGCAAGATCGCGGTCTGCAGGCCCGCCTTGGAGAATGTGCACGGCGGGTGCTTGCGGCGGAGTTGGCGGGTAGCAAAGGAGAGGTGGAGGCGGGGGGGGCGATACGACCCGGGTTTTCCCTCGATGCCGAGGTGCTTCGCTACGAGGGTAGTTTGATCCGTAAAGCGCTCGAAGATTCAGGCGGCAGCGTCACCCGAGCCGCACGGTTGCTCGGCGTAACGCACCAAGGCCTCGCCTTCATCCTGAACGGCCGTCACAGCGATCTCTTATCGATTCGCACGCCTGTCAAGAAACGGAGACGAAGCATCATTCGCCATCACTAACGTCGTGCAGAACCGTGACACCCTTAGCGTTATTCGCAGCGGAGAGAGTAAAGGAAGTACAGGTTAGACTAAGAAGTACAAAGTTGGAGTAAGAAGAAGTACAAAATTTCAGGAGCGCGAATGTTTTTCTCCCAGAAGCATTGCATTTGTAGGCCGACCAGCGATGTAAGATAGGCAGAAAGATAATTCGAGAAACGTTGTAACGAATAACCAAGGCCCCCTTCCCTTTGGCGCTGCCGTAACAGGCAGCGCCTTTGCGTTGTTTGTGCTCTAATAAACCGGCCTTTATTATTCACAAGTATTCTTTACTTAAAACCGTCTTCGCTGTGTTCAAAACCATGAGCTCGAGTGTGAAACGTTCTGTCAACCCGTTGCCCCGGACTTCATTCATGTTGCCCCTGATTGCCCCCGTGCTGTCGCTGATTATCTTGCTCGCACTTGCGCCAACGTCGTTCGCGCAAACTGCGAAACGACGCACCACGCCCGCGCGCAAAGCAGCCGTCACAGCACCACAACGCCAACCAGCGAATCAGTCAAATGCGTCGGCGCCGACACCGACCAATTCAGCGGCGACTAACTCAGCGCCGAAGAATCAACCAGCAACACCTACGAACTCTGCGTCCACAACCGCCCCATCAGCGCCGCCTGCGACACCGGTTCAAGTCGTCATCGTCAACGGTCAAACCTTCACCACTTCCGACTTCGACCCGGCCGTTCGCCAGGAACTCGAAACAGCCGAACAAAAGATCGCCGAAGCGCGACGCAGCGTGCTCGATCTGCAAATCAACACCATGCTGCTCGAGGTGGAAGCCAAAAAACGCGGCATCGACACCCATCGGCTTTACCAAACGGAAGTCACCAATCGCATCCCCACCCCGACACCTGCGCAGATCAAAAAGTTCATCGACGACAACCGTTCGCAGTTGCAGTTAGACGGAGTGGACCAGGCGAGTATCAATCAACAAGTGACCGCGTACCTGCACGACGAGGCCGAAAATAAGTTGGCTGACGATCTCGTGAAGAAGCTGCGCCAAACCAACCCAGTGGTGATGGGCGTCGATGTCAATTCGCCAAACCTCAGCGACGACGCGGTGCTCGCGACCATCGCCGGCCAGCCCGTGAAAGCAGCGCCTGTCAAAGAGCGACTGAAACCGATCATTTACAAGATTCGCTCAGACGCTTACCTGCTCACAAAGCAACAAGCCGATCAGCTCGTCGACAACATGTTGCTGCTCGACGAAGCGAAAAAACGTAACGTTGGACCAGAAGAGATCATTCGCACGGAGGTTAGCGACAAGGTCCATCCGCCAACCGAAGCCGAAGTCGCGAAGTTCTACGAAGAGAACAAGGCGCGCATCAACGGCGATCTAAACACCGTGCGCAATCAGGTCGCACTCTATCTCCAGGACGAGAGCAGGCGCCGCGCCGAAAGCGAGCTCTCAGACAAGCTGCGCAAAAACGCGAACGTTCGCTGGCTCATTACTGAGCCTCCGCAGCCGGTGCAAAATATCAGCGTCGATGACGATCCTGCGCGCGGCGGTGTAAATGCTCCGGTAACGATTGTCGAGTTCACTGACTTCCAGTGTCCTGCTTGCGCCGCAATGCATCCGGTGCTCGAAGAAGTGCTGAAGTCTTACGGCGACAAGGTCCGCTTCGTAGTGCGTGACTTCCCGTTGAACCAACACGAGAACGCGCGCAAAGCCGCTGAAGCTGCGGACGCCGCGAACGAACAGGGCAAGTTCTTCGAGTACATTGCGATCCTTTTCAAAAACCAGAAAGCGCTCGACGTCGCGTCGTTGAAAAAGTACGCGAGCGACCTGGGCCTGAACCGCACGAAGTTTGACGCGGCGTTGGACCGTGGCGTCTACGCGGCAGAGGTACAGCACGACGTCCAAGACGGCGAGATGTACGGCGTCGGCAGCACGCCGACCATCTTCATCAACGGCGTACAGCTCCGCACGTTGAGCGCCGATGGCTTGCGTGAAGCGATCGACCGAGCAGCAAAATCCGCAACAGCCACCGCGCCGAAATAGCAACAGAGCTCGCGCAAAGGCTGTCGGCCCTGCGGGCCTAACTTACCTTCTTAATAAATCCAGTGGCAGCGCGCTTTAAGCTTTGCCCCTGACTACGTTCTGGCCGCGCCTTCGGCGTACCCTCGGCGTGTGAACCTTACGTTAAAATTCTGTTGCTAACCCGACAAACACTCCCTCTACAACCGTACGTGAAGATTACACGTGGCGCGCCCGCTGGCCGCGTGCCCGCGCCCGACTGTAGGTGTTCTGGACATGGTAGTCACATTCAAGCCGGAGCGACTCAAGCGTTACAAAGACGTCGCGATGTTGCTGATCAAGTATGGTCGCTCAGATCTGATCAGCGCGGCCGGACTCGAAAACAGCGTTCTTCCGGACGAAATAGCTGAAGAAAAGGGCGCCGCTGCGCCGGCGGAGGAGCTCGCCAAAGATCTAGAAAAACTCGGTCCAACTTTCATCAAGTTGGGCCAACTGCTATCGACCCGGGCGGATCTCTTACCTGGTCCATATCTCGACGCACTGAGCCGACTGCAAGATCAGATCGAGCCTTTCCCTTACGAACAAGTCGAACGTATCGTCGCGGGCGAACTCGGCGTCAGACTCTCGAAAGCGTTTGCCGAATTTGATCCAGCTCCACTCGCAGCAGCGTCGTTGTCGCAAGTACATCGCGCCTGGATGCGCGACGGCCGCGCAGTGGTGGTCAAGGTCCAACGACCCGACATTCGCGAACTCATCGTCGGCGATCTCGACGCGCTCGGCGAGATCGCGCGTTTTCTCGACGAGCACACCGAACTCGGAAAACGCTACGAGTTCGAAAACATGCTCATCGACCTGCGCAAGAGCCTTTTGCGCGAGCTCGATTTCACGATTGAAGCAAACAACCTCCGCGCCATCGGCCAAAGCCTTGCCGAGTTTGAACAGCTCGTAGTTCCCGGTCCGATCGACGACTACACGACCACGCGCGTGCTGACGATGGAATACATCTCCGGCAAGAAAATCACAGCGCTGAATCCGCTGCGTCTGCTGGAGATCGACGGCGCTTCGCTGGCCGACGAACTGTTCAGCGCCTATCTAAAACAGTTTCTCGTCGATGGCCTATTCCACGCTGATCCGCATCCGGGAAACGTTTTTATTACCGACGACGATCGCGTTGCTTTGCTCGATCTTGGCATGGTCGGCCGCGTCAATCGCAATTTTCAGGACAACCTCTTGCGCCTGCTGCTCGCGATCAGCGAGGGACGCGGCGACACGGCCGCGGAAGCAGCGATGAAAATGGGTGAGCCGAAGGACGGATTCGATCGCAAGACGTTCGACCGCCGCATCGCCGAGCTCGTGGTCGACAACAGCGACGCGATCCTGAGCCGCCAAAACGCGGGCCGGATTACGTTCGAGATCACGAAGGTCGCCGCCGATTGCTGGTTCCGTTTACCTTCCGAGTTCACGATGATCGCAAAGGCGCTGCTGAATCTCGATCGCGTGGTTTACACGCTCGATCCGACGTTCGATCCGAACGCCGTCATTCGCGAACGCGCCAACGAGATTCTCGAACAAAACATCGTGAAGAGCCTCGCGCCGAATAATTTGTTGAGCGGCGTGGTCGATCTGAAGGAGTTTGCCGAGAAGTTTCCTCCGCGCGTCAATCGCATTCTGGACCAGATCGGCAACAACGAACTGCGTTTCAAGGTGGATGCGATCGACGAGATCGTTCTTTTGGAAGGATTGCAAAAGGTCGCGAACCGAATCACGCTCGGACTCGTCGTTGCTGCTTTGATCGTGGGCGCTGCGATGTTGATGCGCGTGGATACGTCGTTCCGTATCTTTGGCTATCCCGGACTGCCGATGATCTTCTTCCTGCTGGCGGCTGTCGCGGGCATGGTGCTCGCCGGCAGCATCGTCTTTAACGACGTGAAGCGCAAGAAACGAAAGATAATCAAATAACCCGCTCAGCCGCCGACGCTATCAACTCTTTCACCGCGTTTTCTTCTGCCGTGTTCTTCAACGTAAACGAGATGCCGAACCCGACGCCCGGATGGTAGGACGCGACCGTGCCGTTCAGCTTGAGCCACTCACCTGAAGGCAACAAAATCTGCAATTCCACCGGCTCTTGAAGCTCGACGTGGCCAAACGTGTTCACGAAGCACCCGCCGAGACTAACATCGTCCACGCGTGCTTCATGCCGCCGCGACATGCTCGCCCATTTCGCTTCGAGTAAAACCTTTTTCCGGCTGTTGCTTCGTCGTTCAGGCATTACGATTAGCCCTGGCTCGCCTCAGCGTCATTCTAAGGCGAAGACTAATCTCTCGGAAAGAGACTTGTGTTTGGAGGCGTCGGTTGGGCCGGCGCGTACTTCAGCAACACGCGATAGCCGAGGAGGAACAGCAGAATAAACGCAAAGGTAAACGGCAGGCTCGTGTCAGACTTCACGAGCATCCAGAAATGAACCACGCCGGCAATTGCCGCGAAGTAGACGAGTTGATGGAGTCTGGCCCAACGCTTTCCACCCAAGCGCTTGACCATCTGATTAGTCGAAGTGATCGCGAGCGGGGCCATCAGCACGAACGCAGTCATGCCGGCGAGAATGAACGGGCGGCGTCCGATGTCTTCGATGGCGCTCAGCAAGTGCCATTGCCGGTCAAACCAAACGTAGGTCAAAAGGTGAAGCGATCCGTAGAAGAACGCAAACAGACCCAGCATGCGGCGAAACTTCACGAGCGCGTTAACGCCGAAGATCTTTCGCAGCGGCGTGATCGCCAACGCGAGACACAAAAACACGAGCGTCAACATGCCGGTCGTTCGCGTCGCGAACTCCAGCGGATTTGGTCCAACGCGTTTGTGATACAGATCCCAGAGCAGCAGCACGAGCGGGATGAGCGCGTTGATGAAGACGACGAGTTTGGGAAACGTCATGAGTTCAGTAATTCTTCACCAAGTCCATGCCCTGATACAGGTGCGCGACCTGTTCGCCGTAGCCGTTGAACAAAAGTGTCTTGCGCCTCGTGTATTCGCCGATGCGTATCTCAGTGGCCTGACTCCAACGTGGGTGTGGCACGTCAGGATTCACGTTGGAATAAAACCCATATTCATTCGGCGTCTGAATGTTCCAGGTCGTCGGCGGTTCGTCAGCAACCAAACTGATCTTCACCACCGACTTAATGCTCTTGAATCCATACTTCCACGGCACGACAAGCCTGATCGGCGCGCCGTCCTGCGGCGGCAGCACTTCGTCGTAGAGACCGGTGGCCATGATGGTCAGCGGATGCATGGCTTCGTCGAGGCGCAGTCCTTCGACATACGGCCAATCGAGCACGCCGGTGCGCTGGTTCGGCATGCGGTCCGGATCGAAAAGCGTTTGAAACGCAACGTAGCGTGCCTGCGATGTGGGCTCAACCTTCTCCAGCAGCTTGCTCAACGGAAACCCGATCCACGGAATCACCATGGACCAGCCTTCGACGCAGCGCAGGCGGTAAACGCGGTGCTCGAGCGGAAACTTCAACAGTTCGTCGAGATCGAACACGCGCGGCTTGTTTACGAGTCCACCGACTGAAACCTGCCAGGGCTTAGTCACGAAATCTGCAGCCGCACTCGCCACGCCGCCTTTCGACGTGTCGAACTCGTAAAAGTTGTTGTAGGTCGTAATCGCTTCGAGCGGCGTTAGTTTTTCTTCAACAACGTAGCCGTTTTTCACCGCATCACTTTGCGACGCTTCAGCCGCTGCGTCGAGCTTTTCACCCTTAACGGGCTCGACCGGCGCGGGATTGATCGCCCGGTAAAGAAGCGTGCTCGCGGTCGCGGTTCCGGCGAGCACCGCCGCCTGCATGAAAAATCGACGGTTCAAATATGTTTGTTTATCGGTTATCTTGTCCCGCATTTTGGAGCCTTGCCTCGTTAAGTATGCAAAACACCCCCGAATCTGAAAAGGAATCCCCCGACAGGATGGGATTCAAAAGCCGCTTGCTGCGTTGGGTGGTCGTGTTGTTTGTCGCGATCGGCATCCTGTTGATTCCCGCTCCCAACGGCGTAACGCCGCAATCGTGGCGACTGTTAGCGATCTTCGCCGCGACGATCACCGGATCGATCGTGCGTCCGATTCCGGGCGCGGCTGTCGTTCTGCTCGGCGTCACCGCATTACCGCTCTTCAACGTGATGAAGATGAACGAGGTGCTCACGGGCTACGCTGATCCGGTCGTGTGGCTCGTGCTGGCCGCGTTCTTCATCTCGCGCGGGATGATCAAGACCGGCCTCGGCCGCCGCATCGCGTTTCTGTTCATCAAGGCCATCGGCAGACACTCGCTCGGACTCAGCTACGCTCTCGGTTCGACCGAAGCCGTACTCGCCACCGTCATCCCGTCAACTGGCGCGCGCTCGGGCGGAATCATCTTTCCCATCGCGAAAAGCCTCGCCGAAGCATACGAATCGAGACCCGGGCCAACGGCGCGCCGCCTCGGCGCGTTCCTGATGACCAGCGTCTACCAGTGTAATGTCGTGGTTTGCGCGATGTTCCTTACAGGACAGGCGTCGAATCCGATCATCGCGCGCTTCGCGCAGGAAACGACCGGAATCGACGTCACCTACGCGCGTTGGGCCATCGGCGCGATCGTGCCGGGAATCGTCAGTCTGTTCGCCGTGCCATGGTTGATCTATCGCGTCTTTCCGCCGGAAATCAAACACACCCCGGCAGCGAGCGACTTCGCGTCGCAGGAGTTGCACGCGATGGGGCCGGTGAAGTGGTCGGAGTGGTTAATGCTCGCGGTCTTCGGGGTCGTGGCGGCGCTCTGGATGACGACTCGCTTTCACGGCATCGACTACGCCGCGGTCGCGTTGTTAGGAATCAGCGTGCTGCTGATCACCGGCGTGCTCGACTGGGAAGATCTCATCACCGAGAAAGCGGCGTGGGCCGTGTTCATCTGGTACGGTGGTCTGCTGCGGATGGCCGAAGCGCTGGGGCAAACTGGTCTGACAAAACGATTCGCGGAAGCGTCCGCGGGACTCACGACTGGTTGGAAGTGGTGGCTCGCGCTCGCTTCGCTGCTCCTGATTTATTTCTACGCGCATTACGTCTTCGCGAGCATCACGGCGCACGTGACCGCGATGTTCGTTCCGTTTCTCATCGTGATACTCGCAGCGGGAGCGCCGCCATATCTCGCGGTGCTCTCGCTCGCTTACTTTTCAAATCTTTCCGCCGCACTGACCCACTATGGAACAACACCCGCGCCGATCTATTTCGGCTCGGGTTACACAACACAACGCACCTGGTGGTGGCTTGGCCTGATTACTTCGGTAACAACGATCATCATCTGGAGCACGGTCGGTGTTGTCTGGTGGAAACTGCTGCGACTCTGGTAAACGCGTTCAAAACAAATCATGGCCGGATACTCTTCAACTCCACTACCGAAGAAGCTCGGAATCAAAGAACAGTCGCGCCTCGCGTTCGTCAACGCGCCCGCAGGCTTCGCTGATTACCTCGGAGCACTTCCTGAAGGCGCGGAAATCATGAAGCGATTAATAAAACCAATCGACATCGTGATTCTCTTCGTCACAACAGAGCGCGCGCTTGCCAAAGACTTTGCAAAACTCTCCGAAAAGCTCGCGACGAACGGCATGATCTGGATCGCGTGGCCGAAGAAGAGTTCACAGGTTACGACAGATCTTTCATTCGAACGTGTGCAACGCATCGGCCTCGATGTGGGACTCGTCGACGTGAAGATCTGCGCGATCGACGACACGTGGTCGGGTCTGAAATTCGTCTTTCGTTTGCGCGATCGACAGGCACGCTGATCTTTTCCACAGGATCTGAGGAAAACTTTGTGGAAATCACAGGGGATTATTTTACAAAGCTGTTACAAACGCGCACTTACAACATTTTGCACACATCAGCGGCGTGACCAAAACTCTTTACGTGTGAACGTCTTAGTTCTTTCACGTGCGATCGCGCGCGTACATAGGTTGATGGTCCAACTTCGCGATAAAAAACAACTCGCACTGATCCATTCATTCGCGCTGCATCTACATTTTGTGGGACCAGAGAAAGTACATACGCACTAGTAGCGCGAAACATTCGGCGAACGCTTTTTAACTTTGTACTCAAGCGTGCATTTTCTTAAGAAATCGCGTAGCTCAATCTGAACATCGTCACAACAAAAACATAACTTGCAGTCGACACGTTTCGAGGTTTTTGAAATGCAAACAACTCTTAAATCGCAGGATAGATGATCGCATCACTTAACATCTCAGCGTGATTTTTCCCAATTGACTTTCACTCGAAACCGATCTGAAAAAGGTGTTGCAAAAAAGCTGCCCATAACTATAATGCGATTCCCTCGCTGAACATTGATTGCCAGAACATGTAGGGTCAGCGGCCTGTTTTTTGATTCGTTGAAGGTTACTAAGCTCTTATCCTTATTCTCGCATTTGCCCGGAGCCTTCGACGAAAAAACGAGTCAGGTGAATGGTGGGGCGCGGCTCGTGCGGCAGTCGCGCAAAGGCAATCTAGGCGGTCGCCCTGTGGTGGGCCTCTTCGCCAAACAATAACCTCAATCTGAAACTTCTTACCGGAAGGGTCTATCAAGCCGGGTAGGTGAAGTGTGTTGTCCGCGTTGCGGACTGCAGTATGGTTTTCTATTGCCCAGTGGAGTGCGAGAAATGAAAGAGGAAAATTTATTGTCCCCCCAACTGAAACATTGTCCGATTTGTTCACAGGATTTACCGATAGCCGAATTTGGAATTTGTCGAGCACGCAAAGACGGAAGGAATCTCTACTGCAAGAGTTGCATTCGTCAGAAAGTCACGCAGAGCCGCCGCGCTTTGAAGGAATACAAGTCAGCACGCAAACGATATGTCTCGCAGCAGATCGAAATGACCGAACTCATCGCTGCTGATCCAAACAACGCGCCTTATGCGGCGAAATCAATCAGTAAACTTTCTCCCGTCGAGCGTGTGCGCGACGCAATTCGCAAAGGCTCACGGACCCAACGTGAGATCGCCCTGGAAACCAAGCTCGGCAAAGACGAGATTGGCGATGCGTTAGCTAACCTCCTCCTTTGGACCCACGAAATCAGAACCCAGGTGGTCGGAAACACTCGGCTTTACTTCCTTAACGAAGCCGAAGACGCCGCCGCTGTTGAAGACACGCCGCGCTTGCCCGCGCGTAAGCGAGACGTGCCGAGCTCGTTCAGTTGTTTGCAGGGCTTAATGCCCGGAAGAAACCCGGAAGGGGAACCCGCGAAAATCGGAGGCTGGGTGGCAGCCTAGTCTCTTAGAGTGGGACAGGCATTCGTGTCTGTCCCACCGGCGGTTTCATCTCTTGCGGTTAGTGGTTCGTTAGTCAGCGAAAGCCTCCAGAACCTCATTGGCGTGATCTTCTGGCTTCACCTTTTCGAAGACTTTTTTGATCTTGCCCTTCTCATCGATCAGAAAAGTGGTGCGATGAACACCCATGTACGTTCGTCCCATAAACTTCTTCTCTCCCCAAACGCCGTAAGCGTCAGCGATCTCATGGTCCTTGTCGGCCAAAAGGGTGAAGGGAAGGCTATACTTGGTTTCGAACTTCTTGTGTGACGCTTCGCTGTCGGGCGATACGCCCAGCACGGTAATGCCGCGTTTCTTGAATTTTGCCCACGCGTCGCGAAACGAGCAGGCTTCTTTAGTGCAGCCTGGCGTATCGTCTTTGGGATAAAAGTAGAGCACGACCTTTTGGCCGCGCAGATCTTTCAGTGAAACGGTTTCACCATCAGCGTCATTTGTTTTAAAGGCCGGTGCGTTAGTTCCTTCTTTAATCATGGGCCAATTGTAGATTGAAAGTGCGGATCATGAAAACCTCGACTAAAAATTCAACTAACAAACATAACTTTTGGATGGTGAAGCAGGAACCGGAAACTTATTCATGGGACGATTTTGTAAAAGACGGCAGCACCGATTGGTCCGGCGTGCGCAACTACCAGGCCCGAAATAATCTGCGCGGCATGAAGGTGGGCGACCGTGTTCTTTTTTACCACTCCGGAAAGGGGAAAGAGGTCGTTGGTTTGGCTGAAGTCGTGAAGAGTGCTTATCCCGATCCGACTGCTGACGACCCGCAGTGGGTCGCGGTCGATCTGAAACCAGTGAAGCCTTTGGCCACGCCGGTCCAACTCGCCGCTATTCGTTATGACAAACGACTCAGTCAACTACCGCTCATTCGTCAGTCGCAACTGTCGGTCATGCCGCTCACCAAAGACGAGTTTGACGTGATCGTGACGATGGGCAGCGGCAAAGCGCGCAAGCGCGGCGCGGCAAGCTAATCGAAGAGTTTTTGTTCGTCGGTCTCAGAGATTGCTGATTCTTCAAGCCGGGGATAAACACCAAAGAGCGGCTCGGGAGCGGGGACGCGCTCTTCCTTGAGCGCGGCCTCGATCTCGATTGCGTTCACCACGCCTTGCCCGCGAAAGTGATTGTTGGTGATCACGTACGTTTCGCGCGTTTCTTTCGCCACTTCCTTGATTCGCTTCAGCCACGGCTCGAGCTCGTCCAGAGAGTAAAGATAGTCGTAACGCTCGTGAGGGGCGGCCTTCTCGCGAAACCAGTTGTGATAGTTCCGGCCGTGCAGCCGAACGTAGCCGACCGGTGAAGTCGTCAGCGCCGCCGGTTTGATCGACTTCGAAAACACGGGCTGATCGATGTTGCAGATGCCCACACCGCGCTCCTGTAACCATTCATACATCGCCGGCGTGTTCCACGACGCGTGTCTCACTTCGAGAACGAGCGGATACTTCGCGAATTTTTTCATCAACTCGGCCAGGTAAGTCCGATCTTCAACCGTGTTCTTAAACGACCACGGAAACTGAAGCAGCAGCGCGCCGAGTTTTCCCGCCTTCAAGAGTGGCGCCATTCCGGTGTTAAATTCTTTTTCATCCGCCTTGGTAGCTTTGCCGCGTTCGTGTGTGAACAACCGGTGGAGTTTCGCCGTGAAAGTAAACTTCTTGTTCGCGGCGACGCGCTGCGCCCACGCCTTCGTCGTCGAAGCAGTCGGCGGGCGATAAAAGCTGCTGTTGATCTCGATGGTGTTGAAGTAATGCGCGAGATATTCGAGTGGATCGAAGTTCTTGCCGGGTTTGTGCGGATAGACAATTCCCTCCCAGTCCTTGTAAGACCAACCCGCCGGTCCGATGTGGATCATTAATGAGTTCCTCCGCAACTATGGTAAAACACAGAATTGCGTGAGCAAGAACGGAATTGTGTCGAAAGGAGGAACGGCGATGCGTCTGACCGAGATGGTTTCGTGTTCCGGTTGAGCGGCGAAGCTTAGCCCGAGCTTACTCGCTCAGGTTCTGAGCGAGCTACCAAAACAACCGAATGACCCAAACCTGATTGTCGGTTTCGACACCGCCGACGACGCGGGAGTATACCGTCTCCGCGACGACCTCGCTTTGGTGCAGACAGTCGACTTTTTTACCCCAATTGTCGACGACCCGTTCGACTACGGCCGCATCAGTGCGCTGAATTCGATCAACGACGTCTGGGCGATGGCCGGCACGCCGATCACGGCGATGGCCATCACGTGTTTTCCGAAGTCGGGCGTCGATCCGTCGATCCTGACGGAGATCATGCGCGGCGGGTTGGAAACACTCAACCGTTACGGCGTGACGCTCGTTGGCGGGCACAGCGTCGATAATGCGCAGATCATGTTTGGCTATTCCGTGACCGGCGTGATCGATCCGAATAAAGTGGCGCGGAATGCGGGAGCGCGGCCGGGTGATGTGATTGTTTTGACGAAACCAATCGGCACGGGCGTGATTTCGACCGGGATCAAGAAGGCGAGCGCGAGCGAAGCAGTTGTTAATGCTTCAGTGGAGACGATGTTGACGCCGGGGAAATACGCGGCCGAAGCGATGCGCGAGTTTGACGTGAAAGGCGCGACGGACGTGACGGGCTTCGCGCTGCTCGGTCACGCGTGGGAGATGGCGTGCGCGAGCAAAGTCACGATCGAGATCGATTCGCGTGCGGTGCCGCTGCTGGATGGCGCGCTGGAACTCGCGACTGCGGGAATGTTGACGAGCGGCGACAAAACAAACCGCGAGTACGTCGGCGCGGACGTCGAGATTACTTCGGCAGTCGATTCGAATTTGGTCAGATTATTATTCGATCCGCAGACGGCGGGCGGAATGCTGATCGCGATCGCCGAGGACAAAGCCGACGCGTTGCTGCGTACGTTGCGCGAGCATTACCCGCGAGCCCAGATTATCGGACGAGTTTCCCCGCGCGGCTCACGCTCCCTTGTCGTGAGCTAGTATTATTGTCCGCACCGAATCATGTCGATAACAGACCTTTACCAGCGGGTTCGTGCGCGCACGATGGAGATCGTTGCGCCGCTCGAGATTGAAGACTACGTGATCCAGACGGCGGAGTTTATGAGCCCGCCGCGCTGGCACATCGGCCACACGTCGTGGTTCTTCGAGACCGTGCTCCAAGCCCACAAGCTGGGTTACAAAGTCTACTCCGAAGATTTTCTGTTCTACTTCAACTCGTATTACGAAGGTTTCGGGGCCCGAATCGAACGCCCCAAGCGCGGCACAAAGTCGCGCCCAACGGTGCGCGAGACAGTCGCCTATCGTAACCACATCGACGAGCAGATGCTCGAGTTCTTGCGTTCTGCTGACGAACCGGTTTTGAAACTTGTCAGGTTGGGTCTCGAACACGAGATGCAACACCAGGAGTTGCTCGTCTACGACATCAAGCACCTGCTTTGCGATCAGTTCCAGCCGACGATGAATCCTCTGCCACAGCCGCGCGCGAAGGTCGAAGGCATGGCTGAAGTCGAAGGCGGACTCTTCGAACTCGGATACAAAGGTGCGGACTTCGCCTGGGACAACGAAAAACCTGCGCACCAGGTCTTCCTGCAAGACTTCGCCATCGATCGCGCGCTCGTAACCAATCGCGAATACCTCGACTTCATCCACGACGGCGGCTACCAAAACTTTCGCTGGTGGTTTTCCGAAGGTTGGGAAACAGTCAAACGCGAACACTGGCAAGCGCCACTCTACTGGGAACTGCACGACAACGAATGGATGATTCGCGACTTCACCGGTCTTCACTCGGCCAGCGACCGCGCCGGAGATCCCGTGTCGCACGTCAGTTACTACGAAGCGTCTGCCTTCGCGAAGTGGGCGGGCAAGCGACTCCCCACCGAAGCTGAATGGGAGAAGGCGGCGTGTTATGATGCCGAGCGCAAAGTTAAGCGGCGATTTCCCTGGGGCGACAACGATCCCGATAGCGGCAACGCAAATCTCTTCGAAAACGGTTTTTGGTCGGTAGCGCCCGTGGGAGCGTTTCCCGACGGCGCGAATCCTTACGGTTGCCAGCAGATGATTGGCGACGTGTGGGAGTGGACGACCTCGGATTACGTGCCGTATCCCGGATTCAAGACGGAGTTTGACGAATACAACGACAAGTGGTTCGTCAACCAAAAGGTTTTGCGCGGCGGTTCGTTTGCCACGCCTTGGTCGCACATCAGAACGACGTATCGAAACTTCTTTCACGCGCACGAACGCTGGATGCTCTCCGGCTTCCGCTGTGCGCGCGACGTGTAACCACAGATTAGGAGCCCATCATGTCCCGAAGATCCTTTCATTGCCGATTAGTGTGCGCCTTTTCGATCCTGCTTTTTTTATCCGCGTCAATCTGTGCCCAAAGTGACTCCGGAAACGCGCCCGCCAAAACTCCAGCGATAGATCCGAGCTACACGACGCCGACGAATCCACTCGACACGGCCTACGGCGCGAAGATCGCCGAGTACACGACCGAAAAGTATTTCATGACGGAACTCGTGGACCACTTGCCGCTGTCCGACAAGGTGCCTTCGCCGGAAAAGATCCTCGGTTACGCGGTGGGCACGCCAAACAAGTTGACCTACACGAAAGATCTCTATCGCTACTTTCGCGCGCTTGCCGCCGCGTCGCCGCGCGTGCGCGTGCTCGTCGCGCCGGAGAAGAGCGAAGAAGGACGCGAGCAGATACTCGTGCTCGTGAGTGACGAAGCAAACCTCGCGAAGCTCGATCGTTATAAAGAGATCACGGCCAAACTCGCCGACCCGCGCAAACTCAGCGACGCTGACGCCCACACGTTGATCTCCGAAGGCAAACCGTTCTACTGGGCTTCCGGCTCGATCCATTCTCCCGAAACAGGCTCGCCGGAAATGCTGATGGAGCTCGCGTATCGTCTTGCGGTCGAGGATTCGCCCTTCATCGAAGACATTCGCAAAAACATGATCGTGATGATGACGCCGGCGCTGGAAGTCGACGGCCGCGATTTCATGGTCGACCTTTACAACTACCACCGCGCGAACCCCGGCAAACCCACGCCGCCGCTGCTCTACTGGGGCAAGTACGTCGCGCACGACAACAATCGCGACGGACTCGGCATGGCGCTCGCCCTCACGCGCAACCAGATGCGCACGTTTCTCGAGTATCACCCGACCGTGCTGCACGATCTGCACGAGTCAGTGCCGTATCTCTACACGATGACCGGCACCGGGCCGTACAACGCGTGGCTCGATCCGCTCGCGATCGACGAGTTTCAGTTGCTGGCCTATCACGAAATCGAAGAGATGACGAAGCGTGGCGTGCCCGGCGTTTGGACGCATGGTTTTTACGACGGCTGGGCGCCGAACTACATGCTCTACATCGCCACCGGCCATAACGCCATCGGCCGTTTCTACGAGACTTTCGGCAACGGCGGCGCCGACACGCGCGAACGCACGCTGCGGCCGGCCGACACGTCGCGCGTCTGGTATCGGCCGAACCCGCCGTTTCCGCGCGTGAACTGGTCGATGCGTAACAACATCAACATGCAGCAGTCGGCGATTCTCTTCGCGATGAATTTCGTCGCGAAGGACAAAGATCGCTTTCTCAATAATTTTTATTTGAAGAGCAAACGGGCAATCGCAAAGGCGACGAATGAAGGTCCGGCGGCTTACGTCATTCCCGGCGACACGCCGCGCCCGGTCGAAGCGGCCGACATGGTCAACCTGATGCGCATGCAGGGAATTGAAGTGCATCGCGCCAATAAAAATTTCAGCGTCAAGGACCAGAAGTTTCCGGCGGGTTCTTACATCATTCGCATGGACCAGCCGTATTCACGCATGGCCGACATGCTGCTCGACACGCAGTATTACAACGTGAGCGATCCCGCGCCGTACGACGACACGGGCTGGACCATCGGCGCGATGCGCAACGTGAAGACGGTGCGCATTATCGATAAGAGCATTCTCGATGTCGACGCGACACTGCTGACGGGAGACGCGAAGATCACCGGCCAATTGATCGCCCCCGCGTCGGCGATGGCTTACGTCATCAATCACAACACCGACAACACGCTCGCGACGCTGCGCTTTCAGTTGAAAGACGTGAAGATGAGCGCCGCGGAAGACAGCTTCAAGATCGGCGACCAGCAGTTCAACGCCGGCTCGTTCATCATCAACCAGGTCGGCAATTCGCCGGATCTCCGCCAGAAACTGGAGGCGGCGGTTGTCAACCTCGGACTCAGCGCGATCGGCGTCGATAAACTCCCTGAGGTCAAAACGCACGAGCTCGCCGTTCCTCGAATCGCGATCGTTCACACCTGGATCAACACGCAGAATGAAGGCTGGTATCGCATCGAGTTTGATAAATACAAGATTCCCTACACCTACATTTCCGATCACGTGCTGCGTGACACGCCGAACCTGCGCGAGAAGTTTGACGTGATCATCTTCCCGCCGGTCGGCGGCTCCGCGCAGACGATCGTCAACGGCATGCCGATGCGCGGTGACCCGATTCCGTGGAAAGCTTCGCAAGTAACGCCCAACTTCGCGTCGTCGCCGGACCAGACCGACGACATGCGCGGCGGCATGGGCGTGACCGGCGTCGCGAACGTGCAAAAGTTTATCGAAGACGGCGGGCTGTTCATCACGATTGGCGGCGTGTCGCAGGTTGCGATCGACTACGGCATCACCAACGGCGTTTCGATTCAGCAGTCAGAACGGCTGCAAGCGCGTGGCTCGATCTACAACTCGAACTTCTCGGATCGCAAGAGCCCGATTGCTTACGGCTACGACGCGGCGTTGCCGATCTATTTCAACCAGGCGCCGCTGTTTCAGGTTGCGGCGGCCGGTGGCGGCGGTTTCGGCGGCGGTGGTGGCCAGGGTGGACCAGGTGGTCCACAGTCGCGTGCTTCGGGACGCGGCGGCGTGAACGATCCAGACGTGATTCAGGCGATGCCGCAACCGCGCCCGGCTGATCCGAACGCGCGTCCGGACGATCAGGACCAACGCGAGAGCCCGTTCTTCGTGCCGCCGCAAGCGCGGCCGCGCGTCGTACTGCGGTTTGCGTCTGACGAGAAGAACCTGCTGGTCAGCGGCATGCTCGCGGGCGGCAACGAGCTGGCGAACAAGCCGGCGGTCGTTGACGTTCCGGTTGGCCGCGGGCACGTGGTGATGTTTGCGACGAACCCGATGTGGCGGCATCAGACGCAGGGCGAGTTTTTCCTGATCTTCAATGCGGCGCTGAACTACAACAATCTCGACGCGGGCAGAGCAGAGCCGCGCGGCGGTCGCGGTCAGAGCACGAGCACCGCGGGCGACGATCAATAGGTCCTCTCAAGACCTGTAGGACCTATGAACCTTTCTGACATCGAAACGCGTGTGCTGGGAGCGTTGGTGGAGAAGCAGCTCACCACGCCGGAATACTATCCGCTGACGCTCAACGCGCTCACTGCTGCGTGCAACCAGAAAAACAATCGCTATCCCGTCACGTCGTACAACGAGAATGAGGTCGCTGCTGCAGTTGAGACGCTGCGCGAGAAGAACCTCGTTTACGTGTTCTACGGGAGCACGAGCCGGGTGCCGAAGTACAAGCACGTCGTACCCGAAGTGCTGCATCTCACGCCGCCGGAAACGGCGATCGTATGTGTTTTGCTGTTGCGTGGGCCGCAGACGCCCGGTGAGCTGCGCGGCAATGCTTCGCGGATGTTTGAGTTCAGTGGGCTTGATGAAGTCGAGCAAACGCTTGCGGGCCTCATCACGCACGAACCCGATCCGCTCGTGACACGTTTGGCGCGTCAACCCGGCCAAAAAGAAATTCGCTTCGCGCATTTACTGTCCGGTCCACCCGCTGAAATCCCGATTGAGCCCGTTACGCAAGCGGCTCCAATCCCCACTCGTCAAAGTCTCGAACAGAAAGTCGACGCGCTGGCAGCGGAAGTCGAGAAGCTGCGTTTGCAGTTTGACGAGTTCAAGAAACAGTTCGATTAATTGTTTCAGCGCTACGGTCGTGTTTCAGCTATGCAACCTCACGACCCACGAGTATAATGAACGTCCCTTATGAGCCTGGAACTTTTCCACCCAGCAGTAGCGCGCTGGTTTGCGCGGAGTTTTCCTGCGCCAACCGAACCTCAGTTACAAGCCTGGCCCGAAATCAAGAAACAGCGCCACACGCTCATCGCCGCGCCCACGGGTTCAGGTAAAACGCTCGCCGCATTTCTGTCCGCGATCGACGATCTGGTTCGCCTCGGTCTCGAAGGAAAACTCGACGACACCACGCACGTCATCTACGTCTCGCCGCTCAAGGCGCTGAGCAACGACGTGCAGCGCAACCTGCAAACACCACTCGAAGGAATTCAAAAAGAACTTCGTGCAATGGGCTTGCCCGAAGTAAACATTCGCACGCTCGTGCGCACCGGCGACACGCCCGCCTCGGAGCGCACCGCGATGACGAAGCGTCCGCCGCACATCGTCGTCACGACACCCGAGTCGCTCTACATTTTGCTGACTAGCGAAGGCGGCCGGCGCATGTTGCAAACAGCGCGCACGCTGATCGTCGATGAGATTCACGCGGTCGTAAGTGACAAACGCGGTTCGCACCTCGCGCTTTCGATCGAACGTCTCGAACAGCTCACTCAGCAAAAGCTCGTCCGTATCGGTCTCTCTGCAACGCAGCGCCCGATCGAAGAGGTAGCCCGTTTTCTCGTCGGCACCGCGAACATCGACGCCGCAAACGTTCCGAACTGCGCGATCATCGACAGCGGCCACACACGCCAACTCGACATCGCCATCGAACTCACCGATTCACCTTTATCAGCGGTCATGTCGGGCGAGGTTTGGGAAGAGGTTTACGACCGTCTCGCCGAGCTCATTCGCCAGCACCACACGACGCTCGTCTTCGTCAACACACGTCGTTTAGCCGAGCGCGTCGCGCGGCATTTGGGAGAGCGATTAGGGGACGAGAACATTGCCGCGCATCACGGCAGTCTCGCCCGCGAGCAGCGCCTCGCCGCCGAACAAAAACTCAAAGCCGGCGAACTGCGCGCGCTCGTTGCTACCGCTTCGCTCGAACTCGGCATCGACATCGGCGACGTGAATCTCGTTTGCCAGCTCGGCTCGACCAGAACCATCGCGAGTTTTCTACAACGCGTCGGCCGCTCGAACCACACGGTCGCGGGTTTTCCGAAGGGCCGAATCTTTCCGCTCTCGCGGGATGAGCTCGTCGAATGTGCGGCGATCATCGATTCGGTGCGGCGCGGTGAGTTGGACCGGCTCGAGATTCCGGAGAAGCCGCTCGACATCCTGGCCCAACAGATCGTCGCGGCTGTCGCAGCCGAAGAGTGGACCGAAGACGATCTGTTCGCGATGATTCGGCGCGCCTATCCTTATCGCAATCTCGAACGCGAACAGTTTGACGGAATCGTGCGCATGCTCGCTGAAGGCTTCACGACAAAGCGCGGGCGCAGATCGACTTATCTGCATCACGACGCGGTGAACCAGCGTCTGCGCGGCCGTCGCGGCGCGCGCCTCGCGGCGATCACCTCCGGCGGCGCGATTCCCGATACGGCGGATTACGCGGTCGTGCTCGAGCCGAGCGATCTGGTTATCGGCTCGGTCAACGAAGACTTCGCGATCGAGAGTTTGCAGGGCGACATCTTTCAACTCGGCAACACGTCGTGGCGTGTGTTGCGGGTCGAGCAGGGCAAGGTGCGGGTCGAAGACGCGCACGGACAACCGCCATCGATTCCGTTTTGGCTCGGCGAGGCGCCGGCGCGTTCGCACGAGCTTTCGGTTTCGGTGTCGCGACTGCGCGAGGAAGTCGCCAAACGCATTAACCCGGAGAGTGTGGATCTTGCGCCGGCGATGGAGTGGTTCATAAATGAAGTCGGGCTCTCGCGTTCTGCGGCGGAACAGCTCGTCGAGTATCTCGCGGGCGCGAAGATCGTGCTTGGTGTGATGCCGACGCAGGACAACCTCGTTCTTGAAAGATTTTTTGACGACAGCGGTAGCATGCAGCTCGTGCTGCACTCGCCTTTCGGCAGCCGTCTCAATCGCGCGTGGGGTCTCGCGCTGCGCAAACGTTTCTGCCGCAAGTTCAACTTCGAGCTGCAAGCCGCGGCCACGGAAGACGCCATCGTGCTGTCGCTTGGACCAACGCACAGCTTCCCGCTCGACGACGTCTTTCATTATCTGAACTCGAAAACCGTGCGGCAGTTGTTGTGTCAGGCGCTGCTCGACGCGCCGATGTGGAACATTCGCTGGCGCTGGAACGTGACGCGCTCGCTCGCCGTGTTGCGGCGGCGCGGCGGCAAGAAGATTCCCGCGCAGTTGCAGCGCATGGACGCGGAAGATCTGTTGACCGCGGTGTTTCCCGATCAAGTCGCATGTGCGGAGAACCTGCCGACGGGGGAACGCGAGATCCCGGCGCATCCGCTCGTCGATCAGACGGTGAAAGATTGTCTTGAAGAAGCGATGGACATCGACGGACTCGAGCAACTGTTGACCTCGATCGAACGCAACGAGAAAAACCTTTTCGCCCGCGACGTGATCGAGGCTTCGCCGCTCGCGCAGGAGATACTCAATGCGCGGCCGTACGCCTATCTCGACGATGCGCCGCTCGAGGAGCGACGCACGCGCGCGGTGTTTCAGCGTCGCTGGCTTGATCCCGAAACCGCGGGCGACATGGGCAAGCTCGATCAGGCTGCGATCGATCGCGTGCGTGAAGAAGTCTGGCCCGACCCGCGCAACCCCGACGAGTTGCACGACGCTCTGGTTGAGCTCGGTTTCATCACCGTGACTGAAGGCGCCGAGTGGCAGGAACTTTTCACCGAGCTAAAAAACGATCGCCGAGCCGCAGTGCTCAGCACCAACGGCCTTAGGCTGTGGGTAGCGGCTGAACGTTTACCGCAGCTCCAATCTGTATTCACGTCGGCCACGGTTGAACCGCCAATCACCGCTCCTGAGTCCGTCGCCAGAACCACGTGGACTCCTGAAGACGCCCTCGTCGAGATCATCCGCGGTCGTCTTGAAGGTCTTGGTCCAGTCACCGTCGCACAACTAATCGAATCTTCCGGCCTGACCAAACTCGAGATCGAGACCGCGCTGCTCAGGCTCGAAGCGGAAGGCTTCGTCATCCGCGGCCGCTTCACTCCCGGCATCACCGAAACCGAATGGAGCGCACGCCGCCTGCTCGCCCGCATTCACAGCTACACGCTCAACCGCCTGCGCCAGGAGATCGAACCAGTCTCCAGCGCCGACTTCATTCGCTTCCTGCTCGCGTGGCAGAAACTTGCGCCCGATCACCAGATGGAAGGTCCGGAGAGCGTGCGCGCGATCATCGATCAGCTCGAAGGCTTCGAAGCGCCAGCCGCTGCTTGGGAAGGCGAACTATTACCGTCACGGCTCGTTGAATACGATCCCGCCTGGCTCGATGCACTGTGTCTGTCGGGTGAAGTCGTATGGGCCAGGCTGACGCCGCCGGTGCGCACCGTCAGCGATAACGCAGCCGACAAACCGCGCGGCGCCGGACCAGTGCGCAACACACCCATCGCTCTGCTGCGCCGCAAGAACTTCGCGCTCTGGAGCTCAGTCTTTCCGCCGTTGACCATCGCGACGGAAAACGAATTCTCCACGACGACGCAGGTTGTTTACGACTATCTCAAAACGCGCGGCGCTTCATTCTTCACGGACATCGTCGAGAACGCGAAGCTCCTGCGCAGCCAGGTCGAAGAAGCTCTCGCGGAACTGGTCGCGAACGGCGTCGTGGTCTCCGACAGTTTCACCGGACTACGCGCACTGCTGACGCCCGGCAGTCGCAAGACGCAAGCGGCCGCGCGACGCAAGCATCGCCAGCCTGTTTACGAAATGGCGAGCGCCGGCCGTTGGTCCATCATTCATCGTGAAAACGGAAACGGCTCGACGAACAGCCGCGGCAACCAGAGTCCGGTCGATCAGGAGAAAGCCGAAGAGATCGCGTGGACTCTGTTGAAGCGTTACGGCGTCGTCTTCAAGCGTTTGCTGGAACGCGAAGGCATGACGCTGCCGTGGCGCGTGCTGCTGCGCATCTATCATCGACTCGAAGCGCGCGGTGAGATTCGCGGCGGCCGTTTCGTCGCGGGCATCTCGGGCGAACAGTTTGCCCTCCCGGAAGCAGTCGGCATGTTGCGCGCGATTCGTCGCGAAGGTGCGAAGGACGAATTGATTTCCGTGAGCGCCGCCGATCCTTTGAACCTCGCCGGCATCATCATGCCCGGCACACGCATCACCGCACACACCAGCAATCGCATTCTCTATCACGACGGCGCGCCCATCGCGGCGCTCGAATCGGGCGACACGCATTTTCTCGTCGAGCTCAGTCGCGCGATGGAGTGGAAAGCGAAGGCCGCGTTGGTGCGCAAAGCAACGCGCCCGGAACTAAGAACTTACCTCCAGCGCCCCGCCTGACCTGAACAAGTCAGGAAGGGTGGCAAGCGTAGCGCGCCCCCGCCTTTGCTCCTTCAAACACTGCTGAACCGATGTCGTTCATTCGCGCACGAAATCGTGTCAAGAAACCCGCCGAAATCCCCTTAAAACACGCCCCGACGCAAAGGCACGGTGCTTGCCAAAAGCACGGGCAAGGGAGGTTTACACATGAAACTAAATTACTCGAGTAACAAATTGGGCGGCTATATTCTGGCACTCTTCCTGATTCTGGGTTTCACCGCAATCGCCAGCAGCAACGTTCAAGCTCAATGGCGCGATCGTGATCGCGATGATCGCTATCAGCGCGACCGTGACTACCGCAACCGCGACTACCGAAACGGTCGGAACGGTTACGGGTATGGTTACGAAAACGCGCGGCAGCAGGGTTACAGCTACGGCATGAACGTCGGCGCGGCGGACGCGCAGCGCGGGCAGAACTTTAATCCGCAGCGTTCGCATTACTGGAAGGATGGTGACGCTGGCTACAACTCGTCCTATGGCAACAGGGGACAGTACCGGCAGATCTTCCGCAGTGCGTTTGAACAGGGATACCGCGAGGGCTATCAGCAATATGGCGGTCGCGGACGTTACGATCGACGGAACAACAGTCGTATTGGCCGAATCTGGCCGTGGTAAGTAACCGGAGTTAGCTGACTTAAACGGGGTGGCCGTTCGCGGCCACTCCTTTTTTATGGAAACGGCGGGCGATTGAGAGTTCCTTTAAGTTGTGAACGCACTAGCCCAACAAAACTCAACCGTTTCCCTCAAGCTGGGATTTACGCCACGGCGCCGTCCCAGACTCTTTTCACTCGTCAACCGCAAAACAGTGGTGCCTTCGAGTGCGGAATTCATGCGCGTCAGTAACGTGACGGTTCGGGAGGGCCGCACGCATCGCGTATGGCCGCCGGAAGTTCTGCGCCAGTTTCAAACCGCGGAAGTGGTCACGAACAGCGACGTGCAACACTACGTCGTGCGCGACCGCAGCATCTCGCGTATCTGAGTTCTTATCTGTGGCCTACTTCTTCGCGTTCTGCTCGTCGAGCCACTGCTTGAGCGGCGCGAAGTAGTCGATGATCGCGGTCGCATCCATCTTGTCTTCGCCCGTCATCGCTTTCAACGCTTCCGGCCACGGCTTGCTCTGGCCCATCGCGAGCATCGCCTTCAACTTCTCGCCCGCTTTCTTGTTCCCGTAGATCGAACACTGATAGAGCGGCCCGTTGAAACCCGCTTCACGACACAGCGCGCGATGAAATTGAAATTGTAGAATCGCCGCGAGGAAATAGCGCGCGTACGGCGTGTTCGCCGGCACGTGATACTTCGCTCCCGGATCGAAATCCTGCTCGGTGCGCGGCACCGGCGCGGTTATCCCCTGATACTTCTCGCGTAAATCCCACCACGCTTTGTTGTAATCGTTTGGCCCAACCTCACCCGAGAAAACTTTCCAACGCCACTGATCCACCAAATAGCCAAACGGCAGAAACGCGACCTTGTCGAGCGCGCGGTTCAACAGGAAACCGATGTCCGCCGACTGGTCGGGCACTTTGTCGATCAGCCCGAGTTGCTTCAGATACTGCGGCGTCACTGACAGCGCCATCGTGTCGCCGATCGCTTCATGAAATCCGTCGTTCGCACTATCGCGGAAGAGAAACGGCTGTCCGGCGTAGGCCATCTGGTAATAATTGTGCCCGAGCTCGTGGTGGACCACCGAGAAGTCTTCCTCGTTGATCTGGATACACATCTTCAAGCGCACGTCTTTTTCGAAGTCGATGTCCCACGCGCTCGCATGACAAACAACTTCGCGATCCGCGGGCTTCGTCAGCATCGAACGTTCCCAAAAAGTCGGCGGCAATGAGTCGAAGCCGAGCGACGTAAAAAACCCTTCGCCGTAACGGACCATCTGTTTCGCGTCGGTGTTGCGCGCTTTGAGCGTCGCGCCGAGATCGTAGCCGCGATCGGCGTTCGCCGGCGCGAGCAACGGATAAATGTTGGCCCAACCCTGCGCCCACATGTTGCCGAGCAGGTGCGCGGGAATCGGCTTGTCTTCCGCGACGATGTCTTTGCCGTACTTCTCGGAGAGCTTGTGACGTGTGTAGGTGTAGAGCGAATCGTAAAGCGGCTTCACCTGTTGCCACAGGCGCTCCATCTCGGCGGCGAACGCATCGGGTTCCATGTCGTACTTCGAACGCCACATCGCGCCCGTGTCTTTGAAGCCCATCTCCTTCGCGCCCTTGTTACTCAGCTCGACGAAACGGACGTAATCTTTCTTGATCGGCACGGCGATCTGGTGCCAGCCGACCCAAATTCGTTTCAACTCTTCCGGGTCGCGGCTGTTCGCCATGCGCTCTTCGAGCTGCGGCAGACTCATACACTTGCTCTGATCGTTGTCAGGGCAATACTTGCCTTTGCCGTAGTCGCCTTCCATCGACGCGGCGATCTTCGTGAGCTCGGCGCGCTCGGCCGGATCTTTCGGCGCCGGCAGCGTCAACGCGAGCTTCAGCAGTTTGAGTTTGCGTTTATCGTCGGCTGGAAGATCGAGCGCTTCATAACGGCGCGCTTGTTCGGCGAGTTCGGTGGTCGCGCCGATCAGTACTTCATTTGCCTGGGCCGCGATCGATTCGGTGTCGTCGGTGACGAAAGTGCTCTTGACCCAGTCGGCGCGGCTGCCTTTTATGTTTAGGTCCAGCAAACGTTTTTCGGCGTCGGCGAGAAACTTCTCAGCCTCTTCCTTCGTCGCTGGACCAGAAGTTGAAGCGACGTTTGGATTATCGGTACAGGAAGACATAAGCAGCAGTCCAATAGAGAGAAGAAATAGCCCTACCAACCAGGTTTGGCGCCAGGTTTGGCGAGTGCGCGAAAGTTGGCGAGCGCGATTATTGAATTTCACGGTTCGACCTCCTGAGTTTTAGGGAGGGCCACAATATAACCTGTTGTATTATCTAAGACCACTGAACATGAAAACTATAACTCTCCTCTTCTCGATCCTGGCCCTCGTGTTTGCGGTTCCCGCGCCGAAGGCTGAAGACAACTTTACGCTCGTGAAAGTCGCCGATGGTGTTTATGCGGCGGTGGCGAAGTCGGGTGGACTCGCGTCCGGCAATGCCGGGTTTGTCGTGGGTGACGACGGTGTGCTGATGGTCGACACGTTTTTCACGCCCGCGGCGGTGGAAGATCTGATCGGCGCGATTGCCGCGGAAACGAAACAACCGCTCAAGTACGCGCTCAACACGCATTACCATTTGGACCACACCGGCGGGAACCAGGTGCTCGTGGCGCGCGGCATTCCGATCATCGCGCACGAAAAGGTGATGGAGTGGCAGACGGTGAAGAACCGTCGTTTTCTGCCGGCTGCGGATGAATTGCAAAAGCGGCGTGATACGGCGGCGAAACAGTTGAGCGACATTCCGGCTGATCAGGCAGACAAACGAGCGCCGCTCGAACGGCAACTTCGCCGGATCGACGCGATGATGGCGATCAAGTTGACGAACCCGACGGTGACGTTTGCGTGGGGCACCGTGCACTTGCATCTCGGCAAACGCGAAGTTGTTTTGTTTACGTTGCCGGGACATACGGGTGGTGACGTGCTCGCGTACGTGCCGGATGCGAATGTTGTGTTCACGGGTGATATGGGTTGGCGCAAGACGCTGCCGAATCTCGTGGATGCCACTGTGAATGATTGGATCGCGTCGCTGGACAAGTTGTTGGCGGAGTATCCGAATGCGAAGTTTGTGCCCGGCCATGGTGAAGTGGCGACTGCCGCGGAGCTGCGTGAGTTTCGTGATTACCTCGTGGACTTGAAGGCGCGGGTAACGCAGGCGATTGCCGCAGGGTTGACGATCGAGCAGGCGAAGGAGCAGTTGAAACTGCCGGAGAAGTACAAAGACTTCGCATTCCAAAACTTCGCCGTGCCGAACGTTGAGGACATGTATAAAGAGTTGAAGGGAACGAAGCAATGAACATTTTAGGGATAGCCGGAAGTTTGCGAAAAGACTCATACAACCGCGGGTTGTTGCGGGCGGCGCAGGGGCTCGCGCCGGAGGGTGTGACGATCGAGACGTTTGAGGAGTTGGACCAGATCCCGCTCTTCAACCAGGACGACGAACAAAACCCGGCGCCGAAAGTCACGGAACTAAAACAACGCATCCGCAACGCCGATGCGATCCTCATCGTCACGCCGGAATACAACTACTCCGTACCCGGTGTGCTCAAGAACGCGATCGACGCCGCGTCGCGACCATACGGCGACAGCGCCTGGAACGGCAAGCCCGTCGCCATCATGGGCGCATCAGTCGGCACGCTCGGCACCGCACGTGCCCAGTATCACCTGCGGCAGATGTTCGTCTTCCTCAACATGTACGCGGTCAATCAACCCGAAGTCATGCTGCCAAACGCGCACAAGCATTTCGACGAGCACGGCAACCTGACGGACGAAACCGCCCGGAAATTAATCCGGCAACTGCTCCAGGAATTGGTGAATTGGACCAGGAAACTGCAATCCGCGTAACGGGAGTACGGTGAATCTGAGCTTACACGGAAGTGCGGATCTCCGGGTTAAGGGTTGGCGATACCTTTTTTAATGTTTCGTTGCCACGCTTCGTAGTTTCTTATTCGTCGTTTTGCCTGCTTGCGGGTCAGTTTCATTTCCTGGGCTACATAATCGATTCGGGCGGTTCGATCTTTCTTCTTGTCAAAGCGGTCGCCTGGCGCCCTGAGGTAGACTTTGTAAGCAAACGCCCATTCTGCTTTTATTTCGTCGGTGGCCTGGACGCCACGTCTCTCTGGCATGCTGCGGCTCCCTTCAGGAGGTTTTTGCCCCGGGATTCTACTCTCCCGCTTACTTCCGCCGCAACCAAGTAATCACCGATAACGTGCTCAAAACAGCGCCCAGCGCCATCAGTCCATACACCGTGTACGTGACCACGTCGGATCGCAGAAAACGGATGAGTTTTCGTCCGAAATAAAGGGCCAGCAACGCTTCGATCGAGAACCGTATCAACCGGCCCACGAATACGGCGATGAACATCGTGCGCCGCGAACATTGCAACGCCGAAGCCGTCATGATCACTGGCGTGAACGGAAACGGTGGCGGCAACAGCGTCGCGATAAAGACACTGATCCCCGCCTTGTTCTCGACCTTGCTTTTGAACTTCTCGATCTTGCGCGGACTCAAAAAACGCTCGAGACCTTTTTCGCCGGCCTTGCGCATCAACACGTCGACGACAAAGACGCCGACGAGCGAACCCAGCGCCGACACGATCACGTAGGCGATCCATCGCAGGCTGCTTCTGCCTGCACTCACGAGGGCGATCAGCAACAGATCGTTGCCGAAAGGCAGGACGAGGAAAGAAGAATCAAGGGCACTCAGCAGAAAAAGGCCAAAGATACCCAACCGGAAAAAGAACCGCAGCATTCGTTGGCCTTACTAGTTGCGAAACAGGCGAATAGGCGCCGGTTGAGCGATCGTTGGTCTAACTCCGAGCAACCCCTGCACGATCGCGAGGCGCACCATGATGCGCGGTTCGATGAGCGCAAAATGACCCGCGAGTGTTTCCGAACGTTCGAGATCGCTCTGCGCGAATTGCGCCAGCTCCTGGCCGTAGCGATTGACCATGTTCGTCAATCCGCTGCCCGCTTGCATCGACAGTTCGCCGTCGCGAAACATGTTCAATTCAAAACCATTCAGCACCGCGGCGGCCTGGAACAGCTCATTGAGTTGGCTGATGCCCGCATCGAACACTTCAAAACTACGCGCCGGATCGACGGTAGCAAACGCGCGCGCGACTCTAAGCTGCTGCTCGAACTGGTCGTAACCCGTCGCACGACGGCTCACCATCTGTTTGGCTTCGTCCAATAACTGGTTTGCCAGTTTCGGATTCGTCTTCTGTGCGTCGCCGGCAAACTGGAGCAACAGACTGAGCTTGTCATCGTCCGATTGCGCGCGCGCCACCATCTGATGGATGTCTTCGAGACGAGCGCCGTCGGCTTTTGCCGTCATCTCGCGAAAGTCGATGCGCTGCATCACGCTGTCGCGCACGTTCGCTTGCAAGTGGTCGGTCGCGATCTGCCGCGCGCGCGTGGTGTCGCCTTCGTCCAATGCCTTGTAGGCCGCTTGCTGATAGAGACGCGATTGCAATTGCGGCGGCGCGGTAGCCGCGGCTTGGACGAGGGCGTCTGCGGTCGGATCGCCTTGCAGCGCATTCATCGTTTGCATGAAATTCATCGGCGAGTTAGAGCCGCCCCCCACGCCGACTTCGACAAGTTTCTGTCGCACCTGAGCAGACTTCCCGGGCAGATACTGATCCACGAGCGGCAAACTCATTTGCAGACTCGCTAACAAACGTCGCGCGCCGTTCTGTTCGATTTGTTCGTCAGTCGGTTGTGACTGGGTGTTGCTGCCGATAACGGTTGTAACTCCGCGACGCGCCGGCACCGCGGTTCGTTGAGTTCCCTGATTGACGGCAGTCGCTTTCAGAGCGAGATCGACAACGTTTCCCAGCAGGTCGATGTAAGCGCTTTGGTCCAACAGCGGCGTGCGTCCTGTTTGCGGGCTTTGTGTGGTCGTGGTGGTGTCAGTGTTTGTCGTGTTGGTGTTTGCCGGACGTGGGCCGGACATTATCAACGTCTGCGCCAGGTTCGCCGCGTCGTTGTTGCTCAACAGATTCGCGGCCTCGAGTTTCTTGACGGTCCTGTCGGCGAACTTCGCCGCGGCGGCAGCATCCTGTTTCTGTAGTTGCGTCAGGACGTCCGGCAGCGTGCGCGGAAACGTTCCCTTGTCCATCATCTGCTCGGCGTTGGTCGCCGCGAGTTTTGGATCGAGCAAAGCCACGCGTCCCAACAAAGCTTGTTCGAGATTGTCGTCAGGCGTGAGCTGAATGCGGTTGCGCGCATTCTGGGCATTCTGATCGAGTTCGATCGTCGCCGGTGGTTTGGTTGAAGCAAGCAGTTGATACGCGAGTTGCGCGTCGTGACGCGCCGCGGCGAGCACTAATTCCTGACGCAGTTGAAACGTACGATTTGGCGGTCCGCCGCCGCGGCGGTTGTTCGCGTTCTGCTGGTTGCGGTTCAACTCGTTCACGCCCTCGGCGGCCATCGTAAAGAGCGAACGCGCGCGTGCCTGATTGTTGTCCCAGAGCAGATCGCCCGCGACGATCTGCACGCGCACGCGGTTCTCGGGCAGTCGCAGCGATTGCGCCTCATCGATCACCTGTTCGAGCAGCCGGTAGGCGTTCTTCTCGCGCTCGGCCTTTTCCTTTTCCTGATCTTCGGCGGTTGGCGATGCCGTGGGCTGTGCGGCCGGTTGATCCTGAGCCAGAACAGGAAGGAAGGAGACGCCAAGAACCACAAGTACTAAAAACAATTTCGTCATCGGATACCTCTGCGATGGGATTGGGGGATCGTACAATTCAAGTTCGCCTTTAGCAATTCGCCAGCTATAATCCTCGGCATTTCGCCGAACCCCCGGCCCATCAAACTCGTAGGACGACTGACTATGAAACGACCTCTCATGCTGCTTGCCCTGTTCTGCTTCTGCTGCGTGCCCGTCATTGCGCAGGAACACGAGACGGAACACAAACTCGTTCAGTTTCAGATGGTGCTGCTGAAGCGCGGGCCGAAGGCTATGACGCGCGGTGCGCTTCCGCCGGCCATGCGGCGGGACCACATCGCATACTTTCAGTCGCTGATCACCTCCGGAAAGGTCATCATTGCCGGTCCGATCCAGGACGACCCTGAACTGGTCGGGGTTGCGATTCTCAACACGAAATCAAGTGACGAGGCGCGGACGTGGATGACGGGCGACCCGGCCGTGACCGCCGGATTCTTCACTCCCGAACTGCACCCGTGGTGGTCCGAAGACGTGTTCAAGAAAGGCGCGAAGCCGGGCGAGACGATGACGGCATATCTCGCGTTACTCGTGCGCGGTGAAAAGTGGACGCCCGACAAGACTCCCGAAACCGAAGCTATTCAAAAAGCCCATCTCGCGAACATCGGCCGGCTCGCGGAAATGAAGAAGCTCGTCGTCGCTGGGCCGTGTGGAGACGACGGTACACTGCGCGGCATCTTCGTCTTTCGGGTCGCGTCGCTTGAAGAAGCGCGTTCGCTCGCGGAGACAGATCCGGCGGTGAAGGCCGGACGTTTGGCGTTGCAGATTCATCCGTGGGTCGTGCCCGAAGGAATCCTGCCCTGAATCGGGAAAGCTGAGCATATGTACTGTCCGTCCTGTGGTTCTGAAGAACGACAACTGAGCCAGTTCTGTCGCGCGTGCGGTACGGACCTGCGCATCGTGCGCACCAGTCTGGAAAAGCCGGATGCGATCACGGCGTCGGCTGTTTCGGCGCGCGAACAGATCGGGCTCGCGATTGCCGATCAGATTCGGCAGATGCGCTCGGGCAAGGATCTCGAACACGTTGCGGAAGACGTGTTGCCGTCGTTTGAAAAGTTTTTGGAGTCGCCGGAAGAGAGACGTTTGCGGCGATTGCGCGGTGGCGTGATCACTGGCTCAGTTGGATTGGGCCTGACGGCGGTCGCGTTCCTGCTGGCGCTCGACAAGAACGATTTCCTTCCGTTAATGATCCCGGGTTTCATCACTTTCATGGTGGGCCTCGGCATTATTATTAACGGCCTGCTGTTTACGGTGATGCGCAAGCAGTTGCCGGGCGATGTGAGCGACGCGCTGGCGCAACAGGCGCTGGATGCGGCGCAGAGTCGCGCGACGTTTGAGCCGACGTTGGCGACTGCCGGACCCACGAACGAGCTTGGACCAGGCGCGAATCCTCAGCTCATCTCCGTTACCGAGCACACGACTCATCATCTGAAAACGAAGAAGTAAGCAGAGAAGCACTGAAGTAAGCGGCGGAAGCAGTTTCGAGGAAGAAGCGAATGGCTGTTTTGCTTGAGGGAGGTTGTCGTGTCGCGGACATGCACGAGGACGCACCGCAGGTTCAGGGTGAACTGATTTCGTTACGCGTGCTCGAGATCGAGCCGGGCGTGTCGACTTCAATTAGAAATGAAGAGCGCGACGAAGTGCTGTTTTCGTCGGGAAGTTGCACGCTGGTAATCGAAGGGGTTGAGCAGCGCGTGGAACCCCAATCCGGTGTTTTTATCCCCGCTCAAAAAACCTTTCGCTTTGAAAACCGTGGAACTGAGCCAGTCTCTTTCGTCGGCGTTCAATGCCCGGCCACTCACAATGAAATTTCTCAACAAGTAGTTCGTCTTGCAGATCAACGCGCGATGCCGACAGCGGATCGCTGGTACCGCGTTTTGATCGACTCGGAAGTGACGCAGTTCGTCGGCTCGATTCCACCGGGCCGCGCGCCAGATCATTTTCACGAGTACGAAGAAGTCTTGTTTATCCTGCGTGGCGAAGGACGTATGTGGGCCGGCGACACATCGACGCCGATTAGTTACGGATCTTGTATCTACTTGCCGCGCCGGCAAGTCCACTGCGTTGAGAACACGGGCACGGGCGAGCTGCGTTTGTTAGGTGTGTTCTATCCGGCTGGTAGTCCAGCAGTGAGGTATGAATCACCTACTCAAAATCCCTGATGTCGCGGAACGGCCGGTCGGCGTCATTGAAGTCCGGCCGGTAGTAATAAGACGCGCCGTCAAACTCCTGCACCCAACCTTCTTCCATCCCTAACTCTTCCAGCGCCGCCGTTGCCTTCATCCACTCCGACTCGCGAATGCGCCGCGAGAGCAACACGTAACGGTTGTTCGTCTCGGCTTGGTGCGTCGGGTAATACTGGGCCATCAGCGAGATCGCAACGCGCGGACTCAGCTCATCCCTGATCCACTCGATCGACTCGCGAATGCTTCCGATATCATTCGGCAACACGAGCAGCCTCACAACCAATCCGCGCTTCAACAAACCGTCTTCGCCAAACACGAGCTCGTCGCCCGTCTGCCGAAACATCTCCTTCAACGCGAGCCGCGAAAACTCTTTGTAGCCGCTCACCTTCGAATACAAATAACCCGACTCGTCATCCGCATACTTCAAGTCCGGCAGGTAAACATCCACGACGCGATCCAGCAGTTGCAACACTGAAACCGCGTCGTACGCGTTCGTGTTGTAAACGATCGGGACGTTCAGTCCCTGCTCGGCGGCGAGCAGGATCGAACGCGCCATCTGCGGCGCGAAGTGCGTTGGCGAAACGAAGTTGATGTTGTGACAACCACGCGCTTGCAACTCGAGCATCATGTCCGCGAGCCGTTCGTGCGTGATTTCGTTTTTGAGCTGCTGTTTGTGTGTTTGCGAGATCTGGTAGTTCTGGCAATAGACGCAGCGCAGATTGCAGTTACCGAAAAAGATGTTGCCTGCGCCGTGCGTGCCGACCAGCGGCGGCTCCTCACCGAAGTGCGCCGTGTACGACGAGACGATCGGCAAACGACCCGAGTAACACGCCGCGATATCGTTGTTCAGGCGATTGTTGAGACAGTCGCGCGGGCAGACGGTGCAACGTTCGAGCAGGCGCTCGAGCTCTGCGACACGCCGCGCCAACTCACCGTTGCGCAACAGCCCGAGATACGACGCCTCACCCTGCGAAGCCCCAACTGCACTCATATTCATCATTGCTCTTTTATAGTCAATGCTGTAATCCTGTCAAAACCCGATGCGCCTCTGGCTCTCCAAAAATAGCGAAGTGCCGATTCGCGAACAACTCGTCACGCAGATCGTCCTCGGCATTGTCAGCAACGACCTGAAGATCAGCGAACGCCTGCCGAGCACGCGCGATCTCGCGCGCCGTTATGACATTCACGCCAACACCGTGAGCGCCGCCTATCGCGAGCTGGCGCGGCGTGGCTGGGTCGTGTTTCGCAAAGGCAGCGGCGTTTACGTCCGCGCTCGCACCGACGACAACTTCGACGAGCTGGCGCTGGACCAACTGGTCTCGCGGTTCTTTCGTCAGTTGCGTGAAGACGGACACTCGCTCGCCGAGATTCAGGACGCGGTGCGCCGCTCGTTCTCGCTGCAACGTCCGGATCATTTCGTGTTGCTCGAAGCGGATCCGGAGCTGCGCGAGATACTCGTCGCGGAAGTCTCGTCAGCAGCGAACGTCAGAGTTAAGGGCGCTGGTCCAGCGGAGCTTGATGATGGCGCGTTGTTAACGGGCGCGGTGCCGCTGGTCCTGTACGGGCATCTGCAACACTTCGCCGACCGGATCGATCCGCAAACCGAAGTGCTCGTGCTTCACTCCGCGTCGGTAGTCGAACGGATGAAGGGACAAACACGACCGCCCGCGGATGCGCTCGTGGCGATCGTGTCTCGTTGGCCTGAGTTTTTAAAGTGGGCGCGGACGATGCTCGTTGCTGCGGGACTCGACAGTGACGCGTTGAGTTTTCGTGACGCACGCGAGCGCGGCTGGGAGAAAGGCTTGCGGTCGGCGACCTTTGTGATCGCCGACTCGCTGATGGCGCCGCGCATACCCGCGGGTTGCGAAGTCAAAGTCTTTCGCGTGCTCGCGGAGAGTTCGTTACGTGAGATCGGCGAGTACGCGGAGCGATTCTTCTGAGAAAGCAATCCGCAGATTACGCAGATAAGACTAGTCTGCGTAATCTGTGGATGGTTTGAGCTACTGTTTGTCTTTCGCGAGCGTCTTGATGTAGTTGACGACGTGCCAGCGCTCTTCTTCGGTCATGCGTTTCTCACCGGCCGGCATGATCCCGGTGATGCCTTTCGAGATCTTCCAAAACAGTTCGCCGTCAGTCATCGCAGACATGTGTTCTTTGTTCGTCAGGTCTGCCGGTTTGCGACGCAGCCGCGGCAGGTTTGCTTCGTTGCCCGCGCCCGTGTCGCCGTGACAGAAGACGCAATTGCCTTTTGTCCGCTCCATGTAAAGCTCTTTGCCTTTCGCGATCGACTCGGCTGACGACGGCACCGGGTTCGTCGTCTTGTCGGCATCCGCCGGGAGTTCCCAGGTGTTCTTCGAGAAATCCGGCGCTTTCTCGGCAGGCGCAATCGAGCGGCTGTCGTTCTGGTTTTTGTTGGTGGAGCGATTCGCGTTTTGCGGCGCCGCGCTGTTTGCGTTTTGGGCCGAAGACGTCGATTCGATCTTCAATGCACTCACAAACAAGAAGGCAGCGGCGAGTAAAAGGACGAGCGCGGTCAGGCGCAAGGTCATGAACATAAGTGTCTCCTTATCGTTATGGTCGCGTGCGTTTCTTTCGGATCGGGCGGCGGGGAGTTGTTGTTGTTTTGACGGTGGCCGGCTTAACCGCGGATTCGGGCGGCGCCGGTTTCGGCATCAACATGTCGGTGATCATTTTGTCCGGCACGTCCGCCTGCCACACGATCTCGTTTTCCTGCGGCGTCATCTTGAAAGTCTGGAAAATCGCTTGCACCTGTTTGTCAGGTATGCCGTTGAGTGCTTGCTGCATCAATCCGGCGAGTAAAGTGCTGATGATCTTCGCTGTGTCGGGATTATCGGCGTCCATTGCGCCTCGGAGGCTGATGTTATCGCCGTTAATCGTGACTGCGCTGTAAAAGTTGCCGAGCGTCGTCTCGCAGCGGCTCGTGCGCGGCGTTGTTTCCGTGCCGTATAGACCGAACGCTTTGGCCAGCGACGTCAAGGGCGCGCCCGTCGCCGCCATCAACACGTTTGGATCACGCATCAGCGACTGCAGCGTCGCCGGGTTAATACGGCCCGTGCCTTCGCTCGCGTCAACGGCTGACTGGAGATACGCCAGATTACCGACGGCGATCGAGTTTGCGCTCAACGGCACGAGACCCATCTCGACCAGCGACTTCAGCATCGGCGTCTTCACCGCCTGCTCCGCGATCGGATCGACTTTCATCACCGCGATGGTTTTCGAGCCGTGTTTCTCCATTCGTCCTTTGTCCTGGAGATAGAGTTGGGCCATCGTGAAAAGCGAGTCGGCGCTGAAGTCTCCGCCCGCGACCGCCATGATGTCCGGCGCACTGAAACTTAGATCGCCGCCTGGTTTGTGAAAGCGCACGGCGATGACGAGGTACTCGACAGACGACGGATCGACGCCGACGCCTTTCTTCATGTCGGCAAACTGCGCGCGCATTTTTGCGAGCTCGGTCGCGGGCATAAACTTCGGCGCCGCGTCATTCAGAATTCTTTGAGGGCTCACGTAAATTAGCATGTCCGCATCCGGCAGACTCGCCAGCGAAGCAGCCGCCGACTGGCCCATCACCGTCGTCGGCAACAGGACCAGAAGCGCGATGGTTACGACTAAGAGCAGCGTAGAAAATATCTTCAAAGGGAAACCTCCGGGATGGTTTGGGGGTTAATACTACAGGCTCGTTCAAATGTGCGACAGTTCTTTTCGTGTTAATTCATTCTCGGTGTTGCCGGTGTTCAGCGTTGAGCAGGGCTCAAACAACATGACTTCGCATTCTTCGTCGGCCACCGGCCGGTGCTCCACGCCGCGCGGGACCACGATCAACTCGCCCGGCTCGATCCACACACTCTTCTCCGCGCCGTCCTCGCGATACTCCATGCGGAAGCGGCCTTTCACGACCATGAAGAGCTCGTCTTCAGTCTCGTGATGGTGCCAGGTGAACGGACCCTGAAACTTCACCAGCTTCACATACTGTCCATTCAACTCCGCGGCAATCCGCGGGTTCCAGTGATCGTTAATTAGCGAAAGCTTCTCGTGCAGATTGATCTTGTTCATACTTCACGATAACGAAAGCAAGTCGGGTCGTGGTCGTTGACCAGGCCGACGGCTTGCATGAATGAGTAACAGATGGTTGAGCCGACAAACTTGAAGCCGCGCTTTGCAAGGTCTTTGCTCAACTCGTCAGACAATGGCGTGCGCGGCTGCATGGCTTGCCCGCGTTTGCGGCGCAACTGTTTACCGTTCACGAAGCGCCAGACGTAAGCGTCGAAACTGCCAAACTCTTTCTGCACTTCGCGAAAAAAGTGCGCGTTCGTGACGGCCGCATTAATCTTCAAGCGGTTGCGAATGATCCCCGCGTCGTTCAGCAGCGCCGCGATCTTGCGTTCGTCGTAACGCGCGACCTTCGCTGGATTGAAGCCGTCAAACGCCGCGCGGTAGTTGTCACGTTTGCGCAGGATCGTTTCCCAACTCAATCCGGCCTGCGCGCCTTCGAGAATGAGAAACTCAAACAGGCGCGTGTCGTCGTGAACGGGCACGCCCCATTCTTTATCGTGGTAGGCGATCGATAATGGCGTCGTGGCCCAAAAGCAGCGGCGCGGGTTTTCCATCTTTGGTCAGTTTCACACTTGGAGTGCGGGGACTTGTCACCGCTTTGGCCAAAGCGCCGACGAGTCGGCGCACTCCAAATAGTCTTTTGTGCTTCGTGACGGCTAGCTGATTTTACCTGTCAGGCACTTTACCACGGAAACGAGTTCGCGGATCTCGACCGGCTTGGCAACGTGAGTGTTATAGCCGGCGCTGAGGGCGCGGAGGCGATCCTGCGCGCGCGCGTAAGCGGTCAACGCAATCGCGGGCACGTGCTCGCCTTCCGCGCCTTCATGCTCGCGCACCTGTTGGATCAGGCTGTAGCCGTCCGTGCCGGCCATGCCGATGTCGCTGATGATCAGATCGAACTTCTGCTCGCGAAACACTGCGAGCGCTTCGGACGCAGACGCAACCCCGACGACGTTCGCGCCGTGTTCGCGCAGATCGATCGCGAGCAGATCGAGCGCATCCAACTCGTCTTCGACAACGAGAATGTTCAGATTGTTGAGAGTACCGTCTGTCACCCGTTCTTCGACCACTTCGGGTGAAGCTGTCGGGGCGAGATCGAGCCTCCCACTCGGCAGCGGCAGTCTCACGGTGAAGACTGCTCCCGAACGCACGGTCCCGTTCTCGGCGTAGATTATCCCGCCGTGCAACTCAACGAGATGGCGCACGATCGCAAGACCCAAACCGAGACCGCCGTGAGTGCGCGTGGTCGAGCCGTCTTCCTGGCGAAAGCGTTCGAAGACGTGCGGTAGAAACTCGGGCGCAATGCCCGGGCCCGTGTCGCTGATCTGAATCTGCGCGTATTTCTGGTCCTGCGTGACACTGATGCCCACCGAGCCGCCGTGGGGCGTGAACTTCGAAGCATTCGACAGCAGGTTCCAGACGACTTGTTGCAGCCGATCGGGATCGCCGGCGATGATCTGCAACCCGTCCTGATAGTGCGTTTCGATCTTGATCTCTTTCGCATCGAGCGCCGGACGCACCGCATCCAGCGCGGCGTTCACCACCGACACGAGATCGACGCGCGCGAGATGCAGTTGCAGCTTGCCGGTGATGACGCGCGAAACGTCGAGAATGTCTTCGATGATCTGTTTCTGCGCCCATGCATTGCGCTCGATCACGTCGATCGCGTGCTCGGCGCTTTCTTGATCGACGCGGCCGGACTTCAAAATGCGCGCCCAACCGATCACGGCATTCAAGGGCGTGCGCAACTCGTGTGACAACGTCGCGAGAAACTCATCTTTCAAACGATTCGCCTTCTCCGCGTCAGCACGAGCGGAACGTTCGCGCACCAGCAGATGGGCGAGCTTTTCTTCCGCTCGCTTTCGTTCCTGAAACTGCCCGATCTGGCGGCTCACGCTGCCGATCATCTCGAGCAGTTCGGTGTCGGGTTGGCGAATCTCCTGACTGAAAAACTCGATCACGCCGATCACTTCATTGCCGAGTTGAATCGGAAAGCCGAAACCCGCGCGGAAGCCAGCGCTTTCAGCCAGCGGCGCGCGCGGAAAGTTGCGGTCCTTTTTCAGGTTCGGAATCCATGCCGGGCGGCCAGTCTCCCAAATGCGGCCCGGCAACCCGACGCCCTTGGGAAACAACATGCTCACGCACGCGCATTCGAAATCGTCCACGGCCAGCGCCGGGCTTTCCCACACGTCCACACACCGCAGCACTTCTTCCTGATGATCCACCGCCCAAAGCACACCGACTTGCCAGCCAAGACTCTCGCAAACCGTTTCGAGAATCTCGTGCGTGCCTTCGACGAAATCGATCGAGCGCGAAACGATGCGCGTGATCGCGTATTGCAGCGCGAGCCGGCGTTCGGTGCGGCGGCGTTCGGTGATGTCGCGCGTGAAGCCGCGCGAGTGAACAAACTTACCGTCTTCGAAGTAGCCGCTGGAGTCGATGCGGACGATCTTGATCGAGCCGTCCTTGCAACGCAGCCGCGCTTCGTAGTCGCGCACCACCTGGCCTTTGCGCAGCCGGTCGAGAATGTCTTCGATTGCTTCGCGGTCGATATGAAAATCGACGATGTTGCGGCCGACGTATTCCTCGCGCGTGTAACCGATGAGATCGAGTTCGGCCTGATTGGCGCGCAGGATCGTTCCGTTCGGACTGATCCAGTGGAGACCGACGGAGGCATTTTCGAAGAAGTCCGTCAGCTCGGTTTGACTGCGGCGCAGCGCGAGCTCGTCCTGTTTGCGTTTGGTGATGTCGCGCTTGATGCAGACGTAGCAAAGCGGTTCGCCGAGACCGCTCCGCATCGTGAAGATCGAGAGCTCGATGTTTCGCGTGTCGCCACTCTTCGTGCGGCACACAACCTCGCCGGAAAACTCGTCAGACTCGGCGAGCTGGCGTTTGATTTCGTTTGCTGTTTCTTCGCCGACATCGTGGCGGAGCGTTCGGCCTTTCAACTCCTGGTCGGGATAGCCGAGGAGTGTGAAATGCGCGCCGTTCTGTTGCAGGTAATGACCGTCGGGGTCGATGATGGCGATGGCTTCTTTGGAGTGGTCGAAGATCTCGCGATAGAGGTCCGCGTGCAGTTCCACCGGCCGAGCCAGCGGCTCGACGCGCTCTTCAGATCGTGAGAACGCGTTTTGCGACATACTACGCCCCGAAGTGACAAGCGGGAAATCAAGTCCAGGGGGGTATGGGGTAAGCGAATCTTAACACACCGGAACCGCCACTGCCTTACCCGACTCGACAGACTCGTAAACAGCCTGGACCAGCGCGACCGACATCAGCCCGTCGAAAGCGGTGACGAGTGAGGGCGTTTGGTTAACGATGGCATCGATAAAAGCGCGATCTTCCTGCGCGTAACCCCATTTTTCTTCGCGCGGCAACTGCTGCATCGATTGTTCGCTGAAGTGTCCCTGGAGATTGCTGCTGATGACGAGGCTCTCCATTTCGCGTGTGACGAGAGTCGCGTGATGACAGAAGACTTCGACGCGCTCGAAAGGAAAAAGCCAGCTCGCGTCCGCGGCGGTGGCGAGCGTGGCATGAAAGCCGTTCGTGAATTTCAGCAGTACGGAGAAGTCGTCGATCTCCCGGTACTCATGGCGCGAGCCGAGCGCGACGAGGCTTTCAACTTCGCCGAAGAGAAAGCGCATCATGTCAAACATGTGAATCGGCGTTTCGTAGAGGAAGCCGCCGGTGACTGACGGGTCGCCGGTCCAGACGGGATTCAGCAGTTCGCCGCGATTCATTTTTACGTGCGCGGAGTGGGGAGTGTGCGTTTCGGTGAGGAGTTGTTTGAGAGTTGAGTAGACGGGAGCGAAGCGCCGGTTGTGTCCCACTTGCATCACCGCCTTCCGGGACTCGGCGTTTTGTGCTTTCTCGAACACGGCGCGGGCATCGTCGATGTTAATGGCTAGCGGCTTTTCGCAGAAGACGTGTTTGCCGGCGTCGAGTGCCGCGAGAGTGAGTGCGACGTGCTGTGTGTTTGGAGTCGTGATGTAAACGGCGTCGCAGTGTTCGATGACTTCGGCGGGAGTTGTAGCGACGTGCGCATCGTGAGCACGCGCGAGTTTCACGGCGCGTTCGTTGTCCACGTCATGGATCGCGGTGAGTTGCACGCGCTCGTCACGCGCAAGCAGCCCTGCGTGCACACCGCCGATGTAACCGGCGCCGATGATTCCAACCGTCGTTTTACGCATTAAGTAGTTTCTCGGTGGCGATGTGCGCGGCGTGCGCTAGTTCGAAAGGATCCCGATCCCAGTACTCCGGCCTAAAGATCTCCACGCTAGCCACCTTGTCGTAACCGATCTTCCGAAACGCCGCAATCATTTCGCGCAACGGCAGAATGCCGAGACCCGGCAGCAGTCGATGCTTGTCGAGCAGTTGTTCGCGCGGCAAGTCCTCCGCGTCGTTGATGTGAAAGACGTAGATCAATTTCGGATCCACCGCTTCGATCATATCGATCGTCGAGCCGCCAGCGTAAAAGTGAAAACTGTCGATCACGAGGCCGAGGTTCGGACGATCCGCGGCGCGTACGATCTCGTGCGCGAGGTCGAGCGTCTGCACGCTGCAGTCTGTTTGGCCGAGAAACTCGAACGCGAGTGCAACGTCGTGACGCGCGGCGATGTCACACAATTCGTGGAGCACACGCACCGATTCCGCGATGACTTCTGCGCGTGAAGCGCCGTCGTTCGGCAGTTTACCGGGCACGACGACGATGAACGGGCAGCCGATCTTTGCGGCGATGCCGCTCAGCTCTTCGCACTCCGCTTTGATCGCTTCGAAGCTGCGCGCATCGCGAAACGTGACGTGCTCGATCGAGTTGATACTCAAGGGCGGCACGCCCGTCCGAGCGATCAAGTTCTTGAGGGCGTCGGTTGTCTGTTCTTGCAGAAACTTGCGCAGTTTTGCGGCCCAGATCTCGACGTAATCGAAGCCCGCCGCCTGCGCTGCGGCGAAGTCGGTTTCGAGTCCCGCGCGCATCGTCGTGGCGCCGTTCAATGCGATTTTCATTTGCCCAAGAATAACACGGATGATCCGACCGTCGAGTTTGACTTGCGAGCGGATCGGAGTTAAAAGCGTCGTGTTCCGTAACCACAAAGGAGAATGAAGATGGCTTTACGACTTGGCGATACCGCACCCGATTTCACAGCAGATACGACCGAAGGTCCGATCAGCTTCCACGAATGGATCGGCGACAATTGGGCCGTTCTGTTTTCCCACCCCAAAGACTTTACCCCTGTTTGCACCACGGAGCTCGGTTACGTGGCGCGCTCGAAGCCGGACTTCGAAAAGCGCGGCGTGAAAGTCATTGGTCTAAGCGTCGATCCGACTGACTCCCACAAGAAATGGGCGGAGGACATCAAAGAAACCCAGGGGTCCGAACTCAACTTCCCAGTCATCGCCGACCCAGATCGCAAGATTGCCGAACTCTACGACATGATCCATCCGGAAGCGAGCGAGACGGCCACCGTGCGATCGGTGTTCGTCATTGGTCCGGACAAGAAGGTGAAGTTGATGATCACTTATCCGGCGAGCACCGGGCGCAATTTCGACGAGATCCTGCGCGTGATCGATTCGTTACAATTGACGTCGAAGTACAGCGTCGCGACGCCGGTGAACTGGAAAGATGGCGACGACGTGATTATCGTCCCGTCGATTTCGGATGAAGCGGCGAAGGAGAAGTTTCCGGCTGGCTGGCGCGCGCCGAAGCCTTACCTGCGCATCACGCCACAACCGAACAAGCAGCAGACAGCGAGCAGCGACACGGCCGCGAAGAGCGCGAACTAAGAAAATTGTAGTATTGGAGTAGGTCCTGTTGGTTTCAGCAGGACCTATTCTCTTGGGAAGAAGTGCGCCTTTCCAGCTTCGAGCAGCAGCCACACGGTGCTCTCGACTTCCGCACGAAAGTCTGCCGGAGCACGCGCGATTAGTTTTTGCCCACCCACAGACAGAAAGACAAACGTCTCGTTGCCCATCAACTCGGTCACGTAAACCCGCGCGGGGATTGCGCCGTCCTGTGGTTGTGTGAACACGTGGACGTGCTCGGGACGAATACCGAGTGAGACCTCTCCGTCAGGTTTGTCGACCACGATCTTGATTATGTCGCTAAGAAAGAGTCCGCGATCGATCCTCCCGTCGATGAAGTTCATGCTCGGGCTGCCGACAAACTCCGCTACAAAACGGTTCGCCGGGTGGTTGTAGATATTGAGCGGCGTGTCGAACTGCTGCACGCGTCCTTTCTTCATCACCGCAACGCGCGAGGCGAGCGTCATCGCTTCCGCCTGATCGTGTGTGACGTAGATCGTGGTGGTGCCGAGCTCGTGCTGGAGTCGTTTGAGCTCGCCGCGCATCTGCACGCGCAAACGCGCGTCGAGATTCGAGAGCGGCTCGTCCATCAGATACGCGCGCGGCTCGCGCACGATCGCGCGTGCCAGCGCGACCCGTTGTCTTTCCCCACCTGACAACTGCCTCGGCTTTCTCTCCAGCAACGCCTCAATCTCCAACATTTTTGCGACGCGCGCTACTCGATTCTGGCGTTCATTCCCCGCGAGTTTGCGCACGCGCAACGGGTACGCGATGTTCTCCGCGATCGTCATGTGCGGATACAGCGCGTAACTCTGAAACACCATCGCCAGATCGCGTTGTTGTGTCGGCACGTCGTTGATGCGTTCGTCGCCGATGTAAATGTCGCCGCTGGTAACCGTCTCCAGCCCCGCGAGCATCCGCAAGCTGGTCGTCTTCCCACACCCTGACGGCCCCAGCAACACGACAAACTCACCGTCGTCGATCTCCAGCGAGAGATCGTCAACTACGGTAAGTTCACCGTATCGCTTGCTGGTTCTGTCGAACTTAACGCGCATCGATCCCTTCGTTTAGCCTTTCACGCTACCAAGCGACAATCCCCTCACTAAGTACCGTTGCATTGCGAGCGCGAAGATAAGTATCGGCATCATTGCCACCGCGCCCGCGGCGCTCATCACGCCCCACTTGATCTCATACTGCGTCACACGTCCCGCAATCCCCACCGGCAACGTCATCGCCGCATCCGTCTGCGTCAACACGAGCGCAAACAAGAACTCGTTCCAGCAAACAATCAAACAAAACACAGCAGTCGCCGCGAGCCCCGGCGTAACCAGCGGCAACACCACGCGCACCAGCGCGCCCAAACGCGAATCACCATCAACCAGCGCGGCCTCCTCGAGATCGCGCGGCACTTCCGCGAAGAACCCGCGCATCATCCAAACCACAAACGGCAGATTGAATCCGGTATAGACAATAATCAGCGCCGCCTTCGTGTTCAGCAGCCGCAAGTCGCGCATCATGAGAAACAGCGGCACCGCCGTCACGATCGCCGGAAACATGCGCGTCGACAGAATCCACAGCGAGAGCTTGCGATCAAGATTGTAAGGAAGCCGGAAACGCGTCAGTGCATACGCCGCGAGTGTTCCGATCACCAGCGCGCACGCCGTCGAAACCACCGCCACGATCGCGCTCGTGATCAGATACTGTCCAAACGAACGCAGCACAAACGCGTCGTAGTAATGCTCGAGCGTCGGCGTGAACGCGAACCACTTCGGCGGCACCGCAAACTGATCGATCTCCGTCTTCAACGAGATCGTGATCATCCAATAGACCGGCGCCAGCGCTATTACTAACGCCAGCGCTAACAATCCTGTTTTCAAAATCCGTGTTCTCACTGTCGTAACAACTTCAAATACGCAACGCTAATCACATTCGTCAGCGCCAACAGCACAAACGACATCGCCGCCGCATACCCAAAATCAGAAAACCGAAACGCCGCGCGATAGATGTACAAACTGATCGTCTCCGTCGCGAACCCCGGCCCACCTTCCGTCAAAATGAAAATCTGATCGAACACCCGCAGCAGATCCATCGTGCGCAGCAACAACACGATCAGAATCGCCGGCTTCAACAACGGCAGCGTCACATGCCAAAACGTCTGCCAACGACTCGAGCCATCGATCAGCGCCGCTTCGTAAGGCTCCTGCGGTATCGCCTGCAGCCCCGCGAGCAATACGAGAAACACAAACGGCGTCCACTGCCAAACATCAACCGCAATCACCGCGAGCAGCGCCAAACGCGGCGACGCCGTCCACGTCAAGCTCTCCGTGTTCACGCCCAACTGCTTCAACGTCCCATTCACAGCGCCAAAGTTCGGATTCAACATCAGACGCCACACAACACCGACGACCACCGTCGGCAACATCATCGGCACGAGCAGACTCGCGCGAAACAAACCACGCCCGCGAAGCTGTCCGTTCAGCAACAACGCCAACCCGAGCCCAAATAGAAACTCAAACGTCAACGCCGCCGCCGCGTAAACAAACGTATGGACCATCGCGGCGCGGAAGAACCCATCGGTCGCGAGCCGTTTGAAGTGAGTCAAACTCCAAACAACGCCCGCGGCAGTTTCCTGTTGCAGACTGATCGTGATCGAATAAAGCAGCGGGTAGATTGAAAGTGCGAGCAGCACCACCAGCGCCGGCGCGACGAGGAGGTAAGGCAGCAGCGATTCGCGCCTATTGGGCGCGTTGAAGAATCTTCTCGATCTCGGCATTCGCCTGGTTCATTGCTTCCGCGGGCGACAACTCACCACTGTTTGCTTTCGAGAGAAAGATACCGAACGCGTTTTCGATCTCGTTCCACTGCGGCGTGCGCGGCCGTGGGCGCGACGTCTCGAGCGAACGCAGTTGCGCGGGATACGCGGGAAACTTCGCGACCAGCTCCGCGTCCTGAAACAACGATTTGCGCGTCGGCGGATTGCCGCGTTCGGCGGAGCGTTTCATCTGTTCGGCGCTCGTGGCCCACAGCAGAAAATCCATCGCGGCTTCGGTATTTTGCGAGTAACGTGGAATGGCGATCAGCCAGTTGCCGATCTCCGCCTGGCCCGCCTTGCGCGCGCCGGGCAGCGTCGTGAACTCGATTTTCCCGATCACTTTCGACTTCGCCGGATCGTCGAAGGCGCTGATCCACGCGGGCCAGTTGATCGACATCGCGGCCGTGCCGTGCAGCAGGTGCGCGCTCACTTCGTCGGCATTGAAACTCGCGTAACCAGGCGGCGAATATTTGCCGAGCTCCAGCATGAATCGCAGCGCGTCGATTCCTTCCGGACTGTTCACCCTGGGTTTGCCGTTCGCGTCGAACATCTCCGCGCCGAACGCCCAGAAGATCGGCATGAAGTCGGCGACCGCCGCGTTGCCTTGCGCCGCACGCATCACGTAGCCGTACATCTTGCCGCCGCTCGGATCCTTTTCGTTTTCCTGAATCGTCTTTGCCGCGGCGAGCACGTCGGTCCACGTTTCCGGTTGTTTCAAGCCGTGCTTCGCGAAGAGATCTTTGCGATAGAAGAACAACTGCGAGTTGCCGACGTAAGGCAGCGCGAAGAGCGCGCCGGTCTGATAAGGATGACGGCAGACCGCGACCGAAGTGGCGACGAAGTCTGCGTCCGGTCCGGATTGCCCGCGCTTCTGCAGGAGCGGCGTGAGATCGGTCAACAACTGGCTGCCGGCAAAACGCGGAAACCACGGGTCATCCATCATCACGAGATCGTAAGCGCCGGTGCGCGCATTGAAGTCAACCAACTCTTTCTCAAACAGATTGGCGTAAGGAAACTGAGCTATCTGGACGTGAACGCCGGTCTGCTTTTCGTAGTCGAGCGCGGCTTGTTTGAGCGCTTCGCCTTCGACGCCTTCGACTACAGCGAGCGTCAGTTGTTTAGAATTTTGTTTGTTACACGCGGTGATTAAAAGTAGGACCAGGACCAGGGCAGTAAGTAGGCGCATAGTTTTCGCCACAGAGTAACACTGATATTATGCAAACCGTGCGACAAATTGTGACGACAGGGACCGGCGGCATCGAAGTGATGAAGGTCCAGGAGAAACCCGATCCGCAACCTCGCGCGGGCGAAGTGTTGATTCGCGTGCGCGCTGCCGGGCTGAACTTCGCCGACATCCTTTCGCGCCAGGGTTTGTATCCCGACTCGCCGCCGAAGCCTTGCGTGATGGGCTACGAAGTGAGCGGCGTGATCGAAGCGGTGGGTGAAGACATCAACAGTTCGTTTGTCGGCAAATCTGTGGCGGCGATGACGCGCTTCGGCGGGCAGTCTGACTTGGTCGCGGTGAAAGCGAACCAGGTCTTCGACAAACCAGACAAGCTCACGTTTGAACAAGCGGCGGCGATTCCCGTGAACTACCTGACTGCTTATGGTCTCCTGGTCGTTATGGGCTCGCTGCACGCGGGCGAATCGGTGTTGATTCACAACGCGGGCGGTGGCGTCGGGCTCGCGGCAATCGACATCGCGAAGAAGATCGGGGCGGTCACTTACGGCACCGCGAGTCCGTCGAAGCACAAGTTTCTCGTCGAGCGCGGGTTGGACCACGCGATTGATTATCGCGGGCAGGACTGGTTGCCGGAATTGCAAAAACTCACGAACGGGCGCGGCGTCGATTTGATCATCGATCCGCTCGGCGGCGCGCACTGGAAGAAGAGTTATGCGGCGCTGCGGCACACGGGCCGGCTCGGGATGTTTGGTGTTTCGACTGCGTCCGCGAATGGTCTCGCGGGCAAGTTCAAAATCATTAAAGCGTTGCTGCAGATGCCGCGATTTCAGCCGCTAACGCTCATGAACAAGAACCGCGGTGTGTTTGGGTTGAATCTCGGTCACATGTGGCACGAGCCGGAGAAGATCGCATTGTGGATGCGCGACATTTTGCGCGGTGTGGAAGAAGGCTGGGTGCGGCCGTACGTGGATCAGGCCTTCCCGTTCGAGGACATCGGGAAGGCCCACAGTTATCTGGAAGAGCGCAAAAACATCGGCAAGGTCGTGCTCGTTCCTTAGTTATTCTTTCTTCGAGACGCGCTCGGTTATCGCGTTAGTGAGATCGGCCATCGTACCGATCCTTCCGTGAACCGGAATGATCGTCTCGATCTGCAATCCCAGCCTCTCGATCTGCTTCGCCAAGTCAACCGTATCATCACCTGCCACGACGCGCCCTCCTTCGGAAATGTCGAGCATGTCTGCCTCGAACAAAATCTTTTCGTTCGGCAGATACGCGACGATCATCTGGCCCGTGTGGGGACTCGCAAACCGATACAGCTCCACTTTGTGCACGCCATCATCAAACACGCGTTTGTCCGCAATCGTTTCGATCACCGGCGCCTTCGGATTGCGCGACAACGCGTCGGGCCGCATCACGTGTGACGTGTTTGCCAGGCGCTCGATCACAGACTTCGCCGCCGGCGTGGTAACAATCGTCGTGCCCTCGGCGATGTAACTGCGCACGCCGCTGAGATGATCGAAGTGAAAATGCGTTGAGACGAGATAACGAATCGGCTTGTCAGGTGCGATCTTCTTGATCTCCGCGATCGCAGCCGCGGAGTAACGGTTGCTCGCGCCCGCTTCGACCACCACGACCTGATCCTTAAACACAACGAAGAGGCTGTTGTATGGACCAAGGAGGGCGTAAACATCGTCGCCGAGTTTCTTCACGGCCGGCGCCGGCGCCAGCGGCTCAAGCTTCGCGTACGACTCGGGAAACGCAAACAAGCTATCAGGCGGATGCGTGTTCATCGTCACCGACGTGACTCGCAGATCCTGCAACACCGAACCACCGACGCGATCGATGTAACGAAACGGCAGCACGATCTTTTCAACGGGCTTCCAATCCGCGTAAACAGTCTCGATCACGATGTCTCCGAGTACCGGATCGTCATTGAGAGACTCCGCTTTCGTCAGCAGGTTCGTGCTCGCGTCGAAGTAGAGCGCGACTTCAGTTCCGTCTGCATCAGCAAAAGAGATCACGCGCTGCTTGTGTCCCGCGAACTCGCCCTCGCCGATATAGCGCAACGCCTCAGGCCGATTGAACGCCGTCAACAACAAGCTTTCCGGATGGCGGCGAAATCGCGCGGCCCGCGCATTGTTCACCGCCTGCGGCGGTAATGAGCGCACTTCCTGCGCCATTTCGGAAGCACCAAATGCGTTTGGACCAGCAACGACGCTTTTGAAATGCAACGGCTGGCCACCAAAGATCACGGCTTCGACTTCCTCGTACGCGCGCTGGCCGCGCAGGTCGCGCACGCTCTTCATCTTCGGCTGGGCCAACACCGGCGGTTCCGCGACGCGCGGCCAAACGGGCATCATGCCCTGGCCTTCGTCGCTGCGCGTGCCCGACATGTCGCGACTGATGTCGGCAATCTTCTGCAACTCGTCGAGGCCGCCCATCGCCTTGAGACCCGCGTCCAAAACTTCGCGCGCCTGGAGATATGATTTTTCAACCGGGGTTTTCGATTGCTGTTGTGCGTTGATTAGACCACTCGCGAGCACGAGCGCGAGGAGGGTGATGGTCAGGTTTTTCATAATGCCGCGGAGCGTAGATTTTGTGCGGCCGCGGCGCGACGAATTTGGTATAGCCGGGTCAACGGCGGGGACAGGCGGGCGCTTTCACGAGCCAAGCAACTCTTCGAGGCCCCGCCGATATCTGCGGCTGGACGTCAGTTTCGTCCCGTTCTGCAACACGATCTCATACTCGCCTTTGAACAGCGGTCGCAGTTCTCTGATTCGTTTCACGTTTACGATCGCCGCGTGACGAAGACGCAGAAACTCTTCGGGGTTCAGTTTTGTTTCGAGGCTCGTGAGCGTTTCGCGAATCAGGTGTGTCTCGCGGCCCGCGTGCAGACTGACGTAGTTATCGGCGGATTCGATCCAGTCGATCTCGCTCACCGGCAGGAAGAAGATCCGTCCTTTCGACTTCACGACGAGACGTTCGAGATAACGCGCGCCGGGCTTGATGCTTTCCAACAATGCTTTCAGGTTTTCGTTAATCGTAGCCGTAGTGCTGCGTTGAATCTGGACGAGCGCGCGCTGAAAGGCTTTTTGAAAACGCTCCGCATCGAACGGCTTCAAAAGATAATCGACAGCGTTCACGTCAAACGCCTGCAACGCATACTTGTCGTAAGCAGTGACGAAGATCACCGCGGGAACGAGATCCGGCCCCACGGCGTGCATCACTTCGAAACCACTCATGCCCGGCATCTGCACGTCGAGGAAGAGCAGGTCGGGCGCGAGTTCGCGAATCCTTTCCACCGCTTCGAGACCGTCGCCGCACTCGGCCACGATTTCCACTGCGGGCTCACGCGCGAGTTGCGTGCGAATGCCTTCGCGCGCGATGGGTTCGTCGTCGACGATTACGACTCGCGTTTTGTGTTCGTTAACGGCCATTGAGCGGAATCGTGATCGTTACTTCTACGCCGCGTTTGCCGGTTAAGTTGCGGATGTCGAATGAATGCGAGGCGCCGTAAAGCTGCTGCAAACGCGCTTCAGTATTCGTCAGCCCGATGCCTTTCTTGAACGAGCCGTCGAGACCCGGACCATCATCGCTGACTTGCAGCCGCAGGTTTGGACCATCGTGCGCCGCTCGCAAATGAATCGTTCCATTGCCCGGCTGTGAAGCGATCCCGTGGCGGATCGCGTTCTCGACGAGTGGTTGCAGGATCAGGTTCGGCACTTGCGCATCGAGCGCCGCCGGTTGCACGTCGATATTTACGGTGAGCCGGTCCTGAAAGCGCGTCTGTTCGATCTCGAGATAGCCACGCAGAAAATCGAGCTCCTGTTTGAGCGGCACCATGTGACTGCCGGTGCTGTCGAGCGTGATGCGCAGCAGATCGCTCAGGCGAATCAACATGCGGTTCGCGAGGTTCGCGTCGCGCATCATCAGCACGGAGATCGTGTGCAGCGTGTTGAAGAGAAAATGCGGGTGCAACTGCATCTTGAGGTTTTGCAGTTCCGCCTGCGCGAGCCGGCCTTCGAGCTCGATCGAACGCATCTCGCGCTCGCGATATTTCTGGTAGTAATCGTACGCGTAGTGACCGCAAACGATGAGGGCGTAGACGACGATGTTGGGAAGCGTTTCGAGGGCGATCGCGGGAAGAAGTATGCGCCGTCTTTGCAGCATTTCCGCCGCGGGCACACCACGGAGAAAATCGATCGCGTAAGCCAGGGAAAACTCAATCGCAGCTTGCAGCGGCGCGATTAGCAAACCGAACGCGATCAGCGCCAACACGCTTCTCGCCGCATTTCGCTGAAGATCAAATCGCCGAGCGAACCAGATTACTACCGGCACAAATGCCGCCCACACGTACCAGTAAACAAACTCGAACCCGAACTGGCGGACCCAATCGATCGGCTGTTGCCGGGCCACGGCAGCCAGGATGCCCCGCGCGCCGTAAATCAACGCGATGAACGTCGCACACGACACGATCAGGATGAAGAGCTTGCGCGACGAGTAGAGTTTTGTTTTCGGAGTGAACAAGAACGTCAGGTCCTGGCTTGTTCCGACTGTCGCTTCGCGACGAAGAACGAGATCACGGTCGCGTAGATCAAGCCGAAGACGATCGTGCCGATAAATATCCCGGCAAACGCCTGGACCATCACCATCCACGCGGGCATCGTGGCCGCTCCGGGTTCAGCGCCCATCCAGCGCGAGCCGACCAGCAGCACGACGCAGACAAAGAACAGCGTTGCGGTCACCGCGCAGACAAGAGCGATCGACGCGCCCGTCTTCAACGCTTCTTTGAAAAGCGGCTTCTCGCCTTTCTCGCGTTCGAACGCCTTCACGCCGAGAAAGATCATGACGAAGAGCAGGACGTTGTAAAAAATCGGTGTGCCGGGTTGCACGATGAGCGATTGCGGATTCGAGATGAACGCGTGGGTGACGAGCACCCAGGCGATCAGGCCGAGCGCCGTCAGCAGTCCGTACTTGAGGGGGATTTTCATCGGGTGTTTACTCCCATGCCGGCTTGGGCTGTTGCTGCGTCTTGCAGATACGGCGCCCAAACGAGCGTCAGTAGTTTGACGTTGATGTTTGCCTTCGTTGGCTTGAGACTGACTTTGTCGAGTTGTTCCGACTGCGGATCGAACGAAGTTTAAGAGTTTCAGTTTCCGCGTTGAACTGCGCTTCGAGATCGGCGAGGCGTTGCGTGATCGCAGCGACGTTGTCTTCCGCGCGATCGACGTCGTCTGCTTCGCGCATTGTTCTACTGACGCCGCGCGCCGCGGTCGTCGCGCGTCCGAGCGTGGACATGCTGACGCGCTTGCGGCCCATGAACGATGAGAGCAGCGTCGCGCCGAACGAGATCGCGGTTTGGAGTTTCTGATCTTTCGCTTGTTCCGCTTCGCGTGCGACTGCCTGTTCCGCACGACGTTTCTTGTCTTCGAGTTGCGCAAACTTCGGCTCGTATTTCAGGCGCAGTTTCTCGACTGCGTCATCGCGTTGCTCGCGTGCGAGCTGTTGGAGACGAACGCGGAAGTCGCGTTCCGATTCGCCGGGATTGGAAACGAGCTCGAGGCTCGGGCTTTCGAATAGTTCGAGACGCTCGTTTTGATAGACCCAGCTCGCGAAGTCTTTGCGCCACGTAGTGTAGGACTTTGGTTTCGCTGCTTTCGGCGGCAGCTCGGCGAATTGCGCGCCGGGCTGCGGCGTCGATTCGAGATCTTCGATCGGCAGATCGATCGGCTTCGCATCGGCCCAGTCAAGATCGATTGGACCATCGCCGAACGGCGCGAGCAGTGTGAGTTGTTGCGTGAGATCGATCGTTTTCGACTTGCTGTAGTGGATTTCGGCGTGGCCGAGCAGCATCGGTTGATAAGACACGGGGCCCGCTGAACGGGCGGGAAGAAAGTACTGTGTGACTTCCGGCGGCAGCAGTGGTTGTTGTTCAGCGCCGGCTGTTGGTTTGATCGTTGGTGGCGGAGGAGTTGTTTCCACAGATCGGCCTTCGCTTTTGACGGGGTCCATCAAAGATTTGATCTGTGCGCGCGTCAGTGGGCCACGCAGGTAGGACATGGTCCAACGCGTCTCGAACACTTCCGGCGCATCGTCGTGCACGTTGTTCAGCAGGAAGATCCGATTGCTCAGGCCGGCGAGTAATTGCTCCATGCCCTGTTTGTCGAACGTTTGACCGGTGCCCGCGGCGATCCCTTCCAAACCTTCCAGCACGCGCGCTTTGTCGCGTTCAGTTTGCAAGCGGCCGATGAACCACGTGCCGGTGTTTGCGAGTCCCTTGTAATCGAGGTCGACCGGGTTCTGCGTCGCGAGCACGACGCCGAGACCAAACGCACGGCCTTGTTTCAGCAGCGTCAACAGCGGCAACTGCGACGGCGGGTTCGCCACCGGCGGGAAGTAACCAAAGATCTCGTCCATGTAGAGAATCGCGCGCAGGCTCGTCGTGCCTGACTGCGTTCGCATCCAGCCCAACACCTGATTCAGCAGCAGCGAAACGAAGAACATGCGTTCCGCGTCGCCGAGGTGCGCGATGGAGAAGATCGACATTCGTGGTTTGCCGCTCGAAGTATGAAGTAGCTGTTGAATATCGAGCGGCTCGCCTTCCATCCAACTCGCAAAAGTCGGCGACGCGAGCAGATGGTTCAGCGCCATCGCCAGCTCGAGTCGATCCTGCGCCGGGAAGAACGAATCGAGTTCCATGACGCCGATCTTCGTCATCGGCGGAGATTGGATTTGTTGAATCAGGCCGCCGATGTCGAGATTGCGGCCGTTGGACCACGACGCGCTGAGAATGTTGGAGATGAGAATGTGCTCGCGGCTACGCAGCGGATCGGCGGTGATGCCGATCAGGCCGAGCAGGCTCGTCACGGTGGTGTTGATTCGCTCGGCGAGTAGTTCGTTGTCGTCTCTGACGCTGTCGTTGGGCGCGTCGAACGACTTCAGAATCGAAACGGGAATGCCGGCGTTGCTGCCGGGCGTGTAGATGCGGAAGTCAGCGGCGTCGCGCAGACGTTTGATGCGTTCGCCGTCCTCGCCCCACTTGGCGAGCCCGTCTTTCCACAGTTGCGCCTGTTGCGCGGCGTCCTCGCCTTCATTCAGCCACGGCTGGAAATCTTCGGGCGCAAGATTGGGAAAGGTCAGGAGCAGATTGCCGAGATCGCCCTTGGGATCGATGATGATCGCGGGAATGGAATCGATCGCGGCCTCTTCGAGCAACGCGATGCACAGTCCGGTCTTGCCGCTACCGGTCATGCCGACGCAGACCGCATGCGTCACGAGGTCCTTCGAATCGTAAAGCAGCAGACCTTCTTTCGGTTTCTTTTGCTGCAGATCGAACGGACGGCCCAGATAGAACGCGCCCAGTTTTTCAAAATCCTGCATCCGATTTCTGTCCCCCTTGCAAGTGCCACTTGGTTCGTGTGTAAGCGATGCGGAAGCCGTGTCGCTCCGCATTGCGTTGCGAGCCGCTGCCGGGCAGCGTCACCATCATCGCGATCGTGCAGCCTTGCGTCGCTGCGTAACGCAGGCGTTGTTCGAGCAGCGCGAGTTGTGCTCCCTGGCGGCGCGCGCTGGGAATCGTACTCGCTCCGGCTAACAATGCAACGTCGCCGGCGATCGTCAACGCGCCGGTGGCGATCGGTTTGTGGTCCAACTCGGCGAGAAACGCCAGCGATTGCGAGCGCGCCGTGACCTGGCCCATGTCGCGCAGGAAGTCTGCTACTTCCGGAAACTCGCTCCAGCCTTCAACCATCGTCGCCGCCCACAGATCGACTTCATCAGCGCGTCTCAGCCGCACTTCGATCTCTTGGTTGCGCGACGCGTCGAGTTTTAGGTCGGCGGTGATCGGGCGATACAGCACGTTTGAAAACTCGATCGGCTTGTAACCGCGTTCGCTCAATAACGCAAACGTCGTCGGATCGGCGAGCGGGCAGACCTCGTGAAACACATCCGCGCCACGCGTAAAGAAAAATTGTTCGAGCTCGTCGAAGTGTTTGGCCGTGAGCGGTTCAGACATGCCGAGACCAAACGTCTGCGTCACAGGGGAGCCTGGACCATCGAACATCGCGTAAGCACCGGCGACTTCGATCCACTTCGCGCCCACCTCCGGAAACGCCCGCGCGCGGGCCTCGACAAACTGCGCATTGCCACGGGCTTCGGTTTGTTCCAACCGCCGCGCCAATTCCAGGTCTGCAAAGGGATAGTTCACGCGTCCACCTTCTGTCGGCCCTTCAGGCCTCTCCGTCTGTTTTTGGAGCTCCAGGGGCAGCGCGCTACGCGCTCGCCCCTGGCTACCTTCTGTCCGCGCCTCCGGCGCTCAGGCGGTTCACCGCGATGTGTTGTTACTCCGTGTCTTCCCGGTGCGCTTTGTTCTCGCCGATCCAGACGGTCTTGATGTTCACAAACTCGCGGATGCCAAACTCCGCGAGCTCGCGGCCATAGCCGGAATGCTTCACGCCGCCGAACGGCAGCCGCGGATCGGAAGCCACCATACCATTGATGAAGACGCAGCCGGCCTCGAGTTCGTTGATGAACTGTTCCTGTTCGGCGGCGTCGTTGGTCCAGGCGGACGACCCGAGACCGAATGTCGTCGCGTTTGCGAGACGAATCGCTTCGTCGATGTTGTCGACGCGAAACAGCATCGCGACTGGTCCGAAGATCTCTTCGCAGGAAACCGGTGTTAACGGATCGACGTCCACGAGCACGGTCGGTTCGTAGAAGTTTCCGGAACGGTCGATACGCTTGCCGCCGGTTAGCACGCGCGCGCCGGATGCGACTGCTTTGTGGACTTGCTCATCAAGGTCTTTAACAATCTGCGGCGTCGCCAGCGGGCCGATCTCGGTTTTCTCTTCCAGCGGGTCGCCGACACGCAGCGCCTTCATTTGTTCAACGAATTGCTTTTCGAACGAAGCGTAGATCTCCGCGTGGACGATGAAGCGCTTCGCTGCGATGCACGACTGGCCGTTATTGATCGTGCGGGCTTTCACAGCAGTCGTGATCGCTTCTTTGAGATTCGCCGAAGGCATCACGATGAACGGATCGCTGCCGCCAAGCTCCAACACAGTTTTCTTGATCTGCTTGCCCGCGATGCTCGCGACGCTTGCGCCCGCCGGTTCGCTGCCCGTCAACGTTGCCGCCACAACACGCGCGTCGTTCAAGATGTGCTCGACCTTGTCCGAACCGATCAGCAGCGTTTGAAACGCGCCTTCGGGGAAACCGGCACGACGAAAAATGTCTTCGATTGCGAGTGCGCACTGCGGCACGTTCGAAGCGTGCTTCAACAAGCCGACGTTACCGGCCATCAACGCGGGCGCGGCGAAACGAAAGACTTGCCAGAAAGGAAAATTCCACGGCATCACGGCGAGCACTGGACCAAGCGGCTGGAAACGCACGCAGCTGCGCTTCGCGTTTGTCTCGATGATCTGATCTGCCAGATGTCGTTCCGCGTTGTCAGCGTAGTAACGACAAACCCACGCGCACTTTTCCGCCTCGCTGATCGCAGCCTTGAGTGGTTTGCCCATCTCAATCGTCATCAACCGGCCTAACTCCTGTTTCTCGCTTTCGAGAATCTCGGCCGCGCGCGTCATTTTTTGCGCGCGATCCGGGAAAGAAGTCTGGCGATGCGTTTGGAACGTTTGGGCCGCGAGGGCGAGCTTCGCGTCGATCTCTGCGCTGGTTAGCTCGTCGAAAGTTTTGACAGTTTCGCCCGTGGTAGGATTTATTGTTGCTATACCCATGATGAAGTTAGTGTAGATCGATGCCCGAACAGAAGCCACAACTCGACAAATTTGCCATCGCGGCGGCGTTGCAGGAGATTGCGCAACTGATGGAGTTGCGCGGCGGTCAATCGCGTTTCAAAGCGAAGGCTTACAACGCGGGCGCGCGCTCGATCCAGGCCGTTAACGATCTCGACCGCCTCGTGCAAGAAGATCGACTGACTACGTTGCCGCGCATCGGCGGCGCGCTCGCGTCGCAGATTAAACAGCTCTATCTCACCGGTGAGTCGTCTGTCTTGAACGATCTGCGAAAAGAGTTTCCGTCCAGCTTCGTGCAACTCTCCGCGGTACCCGGGCTCAGTCTCGCCAAGATCCGTCAGCTTCACGAAGAGCTTGGTATTTCATCGGTTGAAGAATTGAAAGCGGCCGCGGAAGCGGGCAAGCTGCGCGAGTTGAAAGGCTTCGGCGCGAAGACTGAGAAGCGCTTGCTCGAACAGCTTGAGAACCCGAAAGAGAAGCCGCGCGAGCGTTTGCATTTGCATCACGCTTTGAATACCGCCGAGCGCGTCATCGAGTACATGAAGACGAACCGCGGTTTGATCGACATCAGCTTCGCGGGCTCGTTGCGACGTTGGGTGGAGACTGTCGGCACGATCGAGATCGTCGCGAGCAGCAAGAAACCAGCCGCGCTGATCGAACACTTTCTTCGTCTGCCGTTGATCGTTTCGAGCGAAACGGTCGCGGAGAATAATTGCATCGCGCAGTTGGCCGACAGCGCTGTTGTTTCGTTCACTGCGGTGACGCCAGCGGAGTTTGCGACGTCTTTGTTTGCGCGCACAGGCTCGGAAGCGCACGTCAACAAAGTTACGGCGCGCATCGTGAACGGGAAACGATCAGCGAAAGGTTTGCCGCGCAGCGAAGAAGATCTCTACGAACGCGCGGGTTTGCAGTACGTGCCGCCGGAGTTGCGCGAAGACGAGGGCGAGATCGAAGCCGCGGCGGCCGGCAAGTTACCGGAAGACTTGCTTACACTCGACGACATCAAGGGCATGGTCCATTGTCACACGACTTACTCCGACGGCAAGCACACGCTCGAACAGATGGTCGGCGCCGCCGAAGCGATGGGCATGAAGTACATCACGATCACGGATCACTCGCCCACCGCGTTTTATGCGGGCGGGTTGAAAGCAGAAGAGTTGTACCGGCAGTGGGACGAGATCGACGAGGTGCAAAGCAAGACGAAGATCAAGATCCTGCGCGGCACCGAGTCGGACATTCTCGCCGACGGCAATCTCGATTATCCCGATCGCATTCTCGAGCAAATGGATTGCATCGTGGCGAGCGTGCATGCGCGTTACAAAATGGACTCGCGCAAGATGACGGAACGCATCGTGAACGCGATGCGCCAGCCGGTGTTCAAGATCTGGGGCCACGCGCTGGGACGCTTGATTCAGCGGCGGCCGCCGTTTGAATGTGACATCGAACGCATTCTCGACGTCATTGCAGAGTCACGCGCGGCGATCGAGATCAACGGCGACCCTTATCGACTGGATCTGGAGCCGCGTTGGGTGCGTGAAGCGCGCAAGCGCAAGATCAAATTTGTGATCTCGGTCGACGCGCATTCGATGGGCGCGCTGAACAACGTGAAGTTTGGCGTCGCGATGGCGCGCCGCGGCTGGATCACACGCAAGGAGGTGCTGAACACTTTACCACCTGCGGCGTTTGCGAAAGCGGTGCGACCTTAGCCACAGATTTCACGGATAAACACGGATCTAGATCCCTCAGCGACGGATTTAAGTTTCCTCACCACCTTCCGGACCGTAGAACATCACCCACACCGTCAGATCGCCGGAGAAGTTTTCGAAACGATGCACGGCGCCGGCCGCGGCGAAGAGAATGTCCGTTGGACCAAACGCGGTGCGCGTGTCGCCGCAGACAAACTCGCCCGTGCCGGCAGCGACGAAGTAGATCTCATCGCGTGTGTGCGGCTGCTGCGGATCTGTGCCGCGCGGCGCGTAGATCTCAACCAGCAGACTGCCATGCTGAAACACGGTCGCGAAGCGTTGGCCTTCGGGGCCGGGAAGGAGTTCGAGTGCTTCGGTGACGGTGGCGGAGATGCAAGGAGTTGTTGACTTCATGGTCGTTTAGTTCGAGTGTCGACACCGGGCTTTCGCTGCGCGTCGAGGTATCTTCGCGTCGCACGTCGGCGGCAGATCCGGGTTTTTCGTTTCGTAGTTTTTGATGTCTTGTTCGAAGACTGTTTTCGCACGGTCGCGAAAGTCGTCGCCAAAGAGCTTCGCTTTACCCGGCACGAAATTGACTCTCGCGTGCAGCATTTGCGCGGCCGCGAGAATCTTGTCGCGCAGTTCGCGATCGAGATCGATGATGTAAATAGATGTCGTCCCGTTCAGCGGCACGATCGTGCTGAACGGAATTCCCGCCTGCTCCAGCGAATTCGACAGCGCGGTCAGACGCCGCGCGTCCGAACGCACGCGCAAAGTGTATAAGTCTACTGGTCCACCGGGTTCGGGATGAAAGTAGATGACGTACTTTTGCTGTGCGTCGCGGCCGAGGCGCGACACAACGTAACGCAGCGTGTCCTCGTCGCTCGTGAACTTCACCATCACCGAATGCTCGGCGCCGTCCTTCCACGAGCCGAGCGCGGGAAACGCATCGATCTTCGTGCGCACTACGCAACTCAGATTGATCGCCTTGTTGCGCAAATTCGTTTCTGCCGCTGAACGCATGCCGGCGATCGCTTCCTGGAGTTTGAGGTTCTGACTCGTGTTCGGACTCACAAAACCATAGCTGACAACTTTCCGATCCTGCTGCGCCGAGATCGCACTGGACCACGTCAGCGCGAACAGCAACAACAGCGAGCGAAGCGCGGTCGTTCTTTTTAATGGTTTCATAATCGCGCGAGTCTACAGTACAATGCGCCCACCTTAAACCTCATCCTCAAGGAGACAACTCAATGCGACGTAGAAGCCTCACCGAACTAGCCAGCAACCCTGACTTGATTTCGGGAATTTACAACTATTGCGATCGTTGGTGTGAACGCTGTCCGCTAACATCACGCTGCCTCGTGTTTGCCACGGAGCAGTTGGACCACAACGGCAACGGGCAGAGCCACGATCTTAACAACGAAGCTTTCTGGAGCAAGCTCAACTCCGTTCTGGTCGAAACGCAGGAGCTGATCGGCGAATGGGCCAGAGAAGCGGGCATCGATCTCACGTTCGTTCCGGACGAGGAAGTGAAACGGGGCAAACGTAAACGACAGCTCGTCGACAATCACTCGCTCGCGCGTGCGGGAAAGAAATATGCGAACGCCGCCAGCGATTGGTTTCGCGAGTTTGACCGGGAGATCGAAATCAGCGACATGCGCGCGAGCGACGCGGATCGCGAGCCGGTGGAACAACTCGAGGATGCGCGCGAAGTGATTCAGTGGTATCAGTATCAGATAGCCGTGAAGACGATGCGGGCGCTTTCGTGCCGCGATGACGGGTGGGAAGATGACCCGGAAATGGCCGAATTCCCCAGGGATTCTGACGGTTCTGCGAAAGTCGCGCTGATCGGGATCGATCGTTCGATTGCGGCCTGGCGGTTGATGCAGTTGTCGCTGCCGGAACGCGCCGATTCGATCGTGACGCTGATGCTGCAACTCGAACGACTGCGGCAACGAGTGGAAAAACATTTTCCGGAAGCGCGAGAATTCGTCAGACCCGGGTTTGACGAAGCGCTCGCCGCGGTGACGTAGCGCGCGATCATTTTCGCGCAGTAGTTTATTTGAGAGGAACGATTTGCGATGACAGAAGAAAACTGTCTGTTCTGCCGGATTGTGTCCGGCGAACTTTCGGCAGTCGTGGTTTACGAGGATGCGAACACGTTTGCGTTTCTCGATCACCGGCCGTTGTTTCCCGGTCACACTTTGCTTGTGCCGCGAGAACATTACGAAACGCTCGCGGATCTACCGGCTGCGCAAGTCGGTCCTCTCTTTAAAAACGCGCAGCTACTTTCGCGTGCAGTAGAGTCGGCGATGGAAGCGGAAGGAAGTTTTGTAGCGATGAACAATCGTGTGAGTCAGAGCGTGCCGCATCTGCACGTGCACATTGTTCCGCGTCGTCGCAAAGATGGTTTGAAAGGTTTTTTCTGGCCGCGCACGAAATACAAAAGCGATGAAGAGTTGGAAATTACGCGCGAAAAAATTTCTGCGAAAATAAAACAGCTAAAAAATTGATCTCAAACTAACTCAGGAGTATAACTCTCCCCGTCGCGAGCGTTGCGGCGCTTGAGACTGACGAAGGGATCGGCAATCGGTGCGGTGACGCCCGAGCGAGAGAAAAGGTAGGCGGCTATCGATTCTATTGACGCCCTCAGTCAGAGCCGAAAGGCTCAGCTAGAGAAGGTTGCGAGACTTTCTCGAGCCAGGCGGATAAAAACGACTGGCACCCAGAGGCAAGGACCCGCCAAAGGGAGCGAAGCGGCTCAGCGAAAGTTGAGCTTCGTTGCCGGAGCGTAATCGGCGGTGGAGGAAAAGCCACCACAACAAAAACCTAACGGCACCGCATTCTTCGGAATGCGAGATTGGTGAAAACTTATCGAGTGCTGACCGGCGACTTGACTGACCGCCAGTTAGTCATCGGGATACAAATCAGGCAGCTTGAGCGTGTACATGCTCGCGCTGCCATCCTGAAGAAAGCTTCGGCTTACTTTAGGAACAACGGATTGCGCTGCTTTCAGCTTGCTGAGAGTAGCGCATTTCGTTTTTTGCTGCGTGCGATTTCCTGCTACTCTTACCCCTCACGCCCACAACTGAATATTCAAGTGAGGAGGATTGGACCAATGACCGAAGCGCGAATGCAGGAACTCCCCAATCAGAAACCCGGCAGCTTCTGTTGGATCGAACTCGGCACAACTGATGCCGACAGCGCGAAAAATTTTTATCGCGGACTTTTCGGCTGGGACTACGAAGATCATTCGATGGGTCCCGACGGCATGTACACGATCATGAAACTGAACGGCAAAGATGTCGGCGGCCTTTATCAATTATCGAGCGCGATGCTGCAGGAGGGAATGCCGCCCCACTGGCTCAGCTATGTCGCTGTTACGAGTGCCGAGGACGCAACGGCCCAGGCGATCTCGGCCGGCGGTACCGTGATAAAAGAACCTTTTGACGCCGGGCCGAACGGGCGCATGTCGGTCATTCAGGATCCGACCGGCGCCGTGTTCGCCACGTGGCAAGCGAAAGCGCATGCGGGAGCGGCTGCGTATCGGGAGTTCGGCGCGTTGTGCTGGAACGAACTCGGCACCAGCGATACTCAGAAAGCCGGCGACTTCTACGCAGGACTCTTTGGTTGGGAGCGGGAAGTTCTTTCGGGCCCGATGGAGTACACCATTTTCAAGAACAACGGCGAAGGTATCGGCGGCATGTACGAGATCACTCCCGAGATGGGACCGATGCCGCCGAACTGGATGGCCTACTTTGCCGTCGCCGATTGCGATGGAACAGCGCAAAAGACGACCGAACTCGGCGGCAAAGTCATTCGGCCGGCGGAAGACATTCCGAACATCGGACGCTTCGCGATCCTGGCCGATCCGTCGTCGGCAGTGTTTGCAATCATCAAACCTGCGCCACAGGCGTGAACTCTTATTACTTCAGCATCATTCACCGCGCGGTAAGTGAGCTCGCCTGCGCTTGCCGCGCGGCTTTACGTTGATGAAAGCACGTCTGGTCTGGCTGCTACTCTGCGGCATCTGGGGATCTACCTGGTTATTCATCAAGCTCGGTCTCGCCGATCTCCCGCCGATCACGTTTGCGGGCATCAGGTTTGTGATCGCGTGCGCGATTATTTTTCTGCTCATTCGCGCACGTCGAATTTCGCTGCCGCGACGTGGACGCGCGTGGCTGTTACTCGCGGTCACGGGTGTGTTGTCGTTCACGTTGAATTACGGCCTGATATTTTGGGCCGAACAACACATCTCGTCGGGACTCGCGGCGCTGCTCCAGGCGACGACACCGGCGTTTGGTTTAGTGATCGCGCATCTGCATCTGCCGTCTGAGCGGATGACTTGGGCCAAGATCTTCGGCGTAGTGCTGGGTGTCTGCGGCGTTGGCGTTGTTTTTTCGAATCAACTCTCGCTTGCGGGTGGTTTAGCTCTGGCGGGATGTGTAGCAGTGGTTGCGAGTTCGATCTTTGTCGCGTACTCGAACGTCTTGATAAAAGCTCACGGCAAGAACCTTGAACCCGCGATACTGGCGGCAGGCCAGATGTTCTTCGGCCTGATCCCGCTATTGCTGATCGGCATTCCTCTCGAAGGCAATCCGCTTCACTACCACTGGACCACGATGGCGATCGTGTCGCTCTTTTACCTGGCGATCGTCGGCTCGGTGATCGCATTTCTGCTTTACTACTGGCTAATCCACCACATGGATGTGACGAAGACGATGATGATCTCACTCGTCACCCCCGTCGTCGCCGTCATCCTCGGCTTAATTGTCCTCCACGAATCCCTCGACTGGCGCACCATCGCCGGCGGCGCGATGATCATGTCGGGGATAGCGCTTGCGAGGCGTACTTCCTGATCAAGCCCGTCACTACACCCTGAATCTGAATTCGTTCCGGGGTTTTGATGAGCATGGGTTTGTATTGCGGATTGGCAGGCTGGAGACGAATGAAATCAGGCTCGCGATAGAACTTCTTCACCGTCGCGGAGTTGCCATCAATCAATGCCACCACTACCTGGCCGTTGTCCGCCGTCTGTTGGGATGTGACGATGATGATGTCGCCGTCCTGAATGTTGTTCTCAATCATCGAATCGCCACGCACGCGTAGCGCGAAGTTTCGTCCACGTCCCATCAGGTACGGCGGCACCGCGATCGTGTCGTTGAGGATCGCCTCGATCGGCTGACCGGCAGCAACGATCCCGAGCAACGGAATCTCACCGTCGCGATCGTCATCGCCATTGGGAGATGGCTTGACGATCTGAATGCCGCGGCTGATGTTTGGCGTCCGCTTGATTAGTCCCTCACGTTCGAGCGCGAGCAAAATTCCGTGAACACTCGCTGACGAACTAATCTGAAAATGTCTGCCGATCTCGGCCAGGGTGGGTGGTTCTTCGTTCGATTCGATATAACCTCTGATAAAGTCGTAAACTCGACGTTGTTTCGCCGTTATTGGCATGCCCAGACTCTCCTTCTACGATCTTCATCCGTCGCCGAAAATTAATTTTCATTGACAACCGAAAATCGTGCGAACATTCTCGAACATATGCGACGCGACGTCAAGCGTTTTCTTTTACACCGTGGTTTTAGCCCGGTGATCAATGTTTGCGCCGCCTCACGTCATTCGGGGTCAGTCGGACGGTCTCGGATGGCGGCCAATTTGAAACCACTCACCGGGCTAAATCCGCGGTGTGAAGGACGAGGATTTACTTGATGACGCGAGCTAGTTTTTTGAGGTCATCGACGAAATGTCGATATTCGAGCTGCCGGGTTTCATCATCCGGCGCGCGCAGAATAGAGGAAGGATGAACGGTAGCCATCACGTAGGGAGCGAGGGTTGATTCGATGAATTCGCCGCGTTGTTTGGTGACGCGAAATTGTGGACCAAGCAGAGCCTGGGCAGCGGTAGCGCCGAGCGCCACGATCACGTCGGGTTTGACGACGGCGAGCTCCGCTTCGAGCCACGGACGACAGGCAGCGATCTCCATCGAGTTGGGTTTCTTGTGAATGCGGCGTTTGCCGCGCGGCTCCCACTTGAAGTGTTTGACAACATTGGTGACGTAAGTTTGTTTGCGATCAATGCCTGCTTCTTCCAGCGCACTATCAAACAAACGCCCCGCTGGACCGACAAAAGGTTTGCCTGTCAGGTCCTCCTCGTTACCGGGTTGTTCGCCAATAAACATAACGCGGGCGCGGCGGCTTCCTTCTCCGAAAACGGTCTGTGTTCCTTTCAACCAGAGATCGCAGGCCTGACAGTCGGCGGCGGCATTTTTTAGCGAGGATAACGTTGGCCGTGGCGGAATCAGATCGTTTGCCGCGCTCTCGGACGATTTACGTGTGGCCATGCGTTACATATAACCATGAGAAGTGCATTATCAAAAGCTGAGATCGAGTCGAGCATCGCGAGCCGTTTTGGCGACGCGTTTCGGATTCAGGAGAAGACCGCGCCGGAAACTCTCTCCACCGGCGTGACGGAAGTCGATGCGTTAACCGGCGGCATCCCACGTGGCGCCATCACCGAAATCTTTGGTCCAAGATCGTCAGGGCGAACGAGCCTGCTGTACTCGGCGCTGGCTTACGCCACTGCGCACGACGAGATCTGCGCGCTCGTGGACACCAGCGACGTGTTTGCGCCGCGCGCCGCAGCGACCGCGGGCATCGATCTCGATCGCCTGCTGTGGGTTCGTTGCGCAGGCGATCTCGAACACGCTTTCAAAGCGACGGATCTGTTGCTGCACGCCGGCGGCTTCGGTCTGATCGTGCTCGATATCGGCGACGTCGCGCCGAAAGACGCGCGCCGCATCATCTCGTCGTGGTGGTATCGCTTCCGCCGCACTGTCGAAAATCGAGCGACTGCCATCATCGTCATTTCGGAAGAAGCGTGTACGCGTTCGTGTGCTGCAGTAACACTCGAGTTGCACGGCAACGGCGAATGGTCGGGAAATCTGCTGAGTTTCAATGCGGTAAACGTGAATCGTTGCCGCCCCTTCTGGCCAACCCTGAACGAGAGTCAATTTAGAGCCCAAGCCATCGCCTGAAATCAATCGTCATGTTTGCCTGTATTCACAGCGAGAACCTCCCGGCTGATCTGTCCCTGGCTGACTTTGCTTACGCGTTTTCGCCCGTCGTGGAGGAAACGAGAGCGGGCACGGTCGTGATCGACGTCGACGGCTGCGAGTTGTTGTTTGGTTCTGCTTACAGGTTGGCGAATGAAGTAGCTGAGCGTGCGAAACGACTGCGCGCCGATGGCGGTCTCGAGACGACGGTCAGTGTGGCGATTGCCGCAAACGCGGACGCTGCGATTCATGCCGCGAGGCAATTAAGCGGCGTCACGTTTGTTTCTCCGGGGGAAGAACTGACCTGCCTCGGCGAGTTTCCGATCACTCAGCTTGATTACGAGTTGGCGGGCATCGAGAAAAAGACGGCGGCAGAGATCTTCGAAACGTTGCGATTGTGGGGAATTCGCACGTTTGCCGACTTCGCTTCGTTACCGGTGGCTGGTGTTTCCGAACGTTTGGGTCAGGACGGTATTCGTTTGCAGCAACTGGCGGCCGGCAAAACCGAACGTCACTTGAAGCTCAAACAAGCGGCGCCTGTTTTTGCCAACTCGCTGGAGTTGGACCATCCGGTGGCGGAGCTCGAGGCGCTCTCTTTTATCTTCGCGCGTTTGCTGCACCAGCTTTGCGCCGCTTTGAATGCGCACGCGCTCGCGACCAATGAGTTGCAGGTGCAGTTGCAGCTGGAAGATCAGACAGTGCACGAGCGCCGCTTGTCGCTGCCTTACCCGATGCGCGATCACAAAGTGTTTTTGAAGTTGCTGTTGCTCGACACGGAAATGCATCCGCCCGTGGCCGCGGTGCGGATGGTTTCGCTGGCGTGCGAGCCGGTAAAGCCGCGTGTACTGCAGAGCGGATTGTTTACGCCATTGGCGCCGGCGCCGGACAAGCTGGAGCTTACGCTTGCGAGGCTGGCGAAATTGGTTGGGGAAGAAAACATCGGATCTCCTGCGTTGCTCGACACTCATCGCCCCGATGCTTTCGCTATGAATCGTTTCGTGTTGCCGGGGAAGAAATCCAAGCGACAAGTGGCTCGTATTGGCAACCGGCAATCTTTGGGGTTGCGCATGTTTCGGCCGCCGTTGCGCGCGGTCGTGGAGACCCAGCAAGGTTGGCCCACGCAGATCAGTGCGTGGGGCAAACAGCGCAGTGTTTACGGGAAGGTGGTCCAGGTAGCTGGACCATGGCGCACGACTGGCGATTGGTGGCGCGAGGATCGCTGGGCGAGAGACGAATGGGACGTAGCGGTGACGGCGAGTAATAAGACGAGTAGTGAGCCGCCTGGTCTCTATCGCATTTATCGGAAGTTGAATAGTGAGATGTGGTTTGTGGAAGGAAATTACGACTGAGGGCACGGATTTACACGAATACACACGGATAGTACCGGGAGTGGTAGCGATCAGGGTTCGAGTTCGTATGTCAGAACGTGGTCTTTAAACGCAACCGACGAATGATCATGCGAACCAACCCGGTCGCTACCACTCCCGGTACTGTCTTCTCTGTGCCTCTGTGTCTCTGTGGTGTTTTGCATGACCTATATCGAGCTACACGCCCGTTCGGCTTTTAGTTTTCTGGAAGGCGCTTCCGTGCCTGAGGAACTGATCGCCACTGCTCTCGATTTCGACATGCCGGCCATGGCCCTGCTCGATCGTGATGGTGTTTACGGTGCGCCGCGTTTTCATCTGTCGGCTAAAAAGAACGCGCTCAGAGCTCACATCGGCGCGGAGCTCACGGTCAAAACCCCAAGCTCGGACGTCGTCTCAATTCCCGTGCTCGCTAAAAATCGCGCGGGTTATCAAAACCTTTGCCGCCTGATCACTCTCATGAAGCTGCGCGCGCCGAAACACGCGAAGCCCGGCGAGTGTGCGGCGACCGCGGCGGAGTTAGCAGCGCATGCCAAAGGCTTGATCTGTTTGACCGGCGACGATGATGGTCCACTCGCACACGCTCTTCAGCGCACAGGTGCGGATCGCGCGAAAGGAGCGCAGCGAACGATCGACTGGTTGCTCGATGTCTTCGGCAAAAAGAACGTCTACGCCGAGTTGCAACGGCATTTCGATCGCGATCAGGAAGCCCGCAACCAGGCGGTGATCGATCTGGCGCGGCGCAATCGACTGCCGCTGCTCGCGACCAACGGTGTCTGTCACGCGATCCGCGCACGCCGTGAAGTGTCGGACGTTTTCACCTGCATTCGCAATCACGTGCGTTTGGAAACTGCGGGACGTTTACTTGCCCGCAATTCCGAACGCTACCTGAAGCCGGCGCACGAAATGGCGCAGCTCTTCGCGGATCTTCCGGAAGCGATCGCCAACACCGCGCAGCTTTCTTCGCGCTTGAAGTTCACGCTCGAGGATCTCGGTTACGAGTTTCCCCGCTATCCGGTGCCGCCGGGTGAAACGATGGCTTCGTTTCTGCGCAAGAAAACGGAAGCCGGCGCGCGCGAGCGTTACACCGGCGCGAACGGCGGGCCGACTTACGAGCAGGCGCGCTCACAACTCGAACGCGAACTGAAACTGATCGAGAAACTCAAACTCGAAGGCTACTTCCTGATCGTCGGCGACATCGTCGACTTCTGTCGCCGGGAAAAGATCCTGATCCAGGGACGCGGCTCCGCGGCGAACAGCGCCGTCTGTTACGCGCTCGGGATTACGGCCATCGATCCCATCGGCATGGATCTTTTGTTCGAACGTTTTCTTTCCGAAGAGCGAGGCGAGTGGCCGGACATCGATCTCGACTTGCCGAGCGGTGAACAAAGAGAGAAGGCGATTCAATACGTCTATGGGCGTCACGGAAAACTAGGCGCGGCGATGACGGCCAACGTGATTACCTATCGCGGCCGCTCGGCAGCGCGAGAAGTCGGCAAAGTGCTGGGCTTTGACGACGACACGTTGGCCCGACTCGCCGGCCTGGTCCATACCTGGGAATGGAAAGATCCGAAAGATTCCAGCGAGCGGCAATTCAGCGATGCCGGTCTGGATCTCAACAACCCGCGTATCAAAAAGTTCTTTCAGCTTTATCAGATGGTCCAGGATCTTCCCCGCCATCTGGGGCAGCACTCCGGCGGCATGGTCATTTGCCAGGGAGAGCTCAACGCGATCGTGCCGCTCGAACCGGCCGCGATGCCGGGACGCGTGGTCGTGCAATGGGACAAGGAAGATTGCGCGGATCTCGGTCTGATCAAAGTCGATCTGTTGGGCCTGGGAATGATGGCGGTGCTCGAAGATTCGATTCAACTGATTCGCGATTCCTACGGCGAAGAAGTCGACCTGGCCCACCTGCCGCCCGGCGACCCGGCGGTTTACTCGGCGCTGCAAAATGCCGACACGATCGGCATGTTTCAGATAGAAAGCCGGGCGCAGATGTCCTGTCTGCCGCGGCTGCGGCCGGCGACCTTCTACGACATCGTGGTCCAGGTGGCGATCATTCGCCCGGGCCCGATCGTCGGCAACATGGTCCACCCGTATCTCAAACGCCGACAGGGCAGAGAAGCGGTGACTTACGCGCATCCGGGGCTGGAGCCGATCCTGAAACGCACGCTCGGCGTGCCGCTGTTTCAGGAGCAACTGCTGCGGATGGCGATGACGTGCGCGGGCTTCACGGGCGGCGAGGCGGAGGAGTTGCGCCGTGCGTTTGGTTTCAAACGTTCGGAAGCGCGCATGAAAGCGATCGAAGGAAAGCTGCGCGCGGGACTGAAGCGAAACGGCATCGAGGGCAAGACGCAGGACGAGATCGTGCTGTCTATCAGCTCTTTTGCGCTTTACGGTTTTCCGGAATCGCACGCGGCGAGTTTTGCGCTGCTGGCGTATGCGAGTGCTTACCTCAAATGCAATTACCTCGCGGCGTTCACGGCGGCGATTCTCAACAACCAGCCGATGGGTTTTTATCAACCGTTCACGATCATTAAAGACGCGCAGCGTCACGGGCTGAAAGTTTTGCCGATCGATATCACGCGTTCGGATTGGTTGTGCACGCTGGAAAAGGAAGCCGATCGGGAAGACGTGGAGATTGGGGGGCGGGAAGACGGGGAGAAACAAGGACCGGGAGATTGGGTAACATGGGGAGTTGGCCCGGTTTCCAGTCCGTCTATTTCTCCCCGTCTCCCCGCCCCCCAGTCTCCACGTCTGGCTTTACGCCTCGGACTCAGATACGTCAAGGGGCTCAGCGAGCAGTCGGGCCGCGCGATTGAGCGCGCGAGATCCGCGGGTCCTTTTGCCGGCATCGACGACCTGCGCAATCGCGTCCCCGAACTGCGCAAGGATGAATTGAGAAAACTCGCGGCCGTCGGCGCTCTTAACTTTATGCAAACGCCTTCAGCTCATCGCCGCGATGCCTTGTGGCAAGTGGAACGAGCCGCGCGAACGCCGGGTGAATTATACGAGCAACTACTCGAACAGGATGGTAATTCACCGCTCGAGTCGATGACTATAACCGAACGCGTCGATGCTGATTTTCGCGGCACTGGTCTCACGATTGGTAAACACCCGGTCGCTTATCACCGGCAAAAATTGAATCGCATGAAAGCCCTGCGCGCAGCCGACATTCGCCAGCTCAGTGACGGCAACTTCGTGCGCGTGGCGGGCTGGGTGATCGTGCGCCAGCGTCCCGGCACTGCGAAAGGTTTTGTGTTCCTGACTCTCGAAGACGAAACCGGCGTCAGCAATATCATTGTCACGCCGCAACTCTTCGATCGCTATCGCAACGAACTGGTGAGTCATCCATTTCTCTTGATCGAAGGGTTGCTGCAGAACCAGGACAACGTGATCTCGGTGAAGGCAAGTCGAATCGAACCACTGCCGTTTAAAGTGGTCGCCGCGCCATCTCACGATTTTCACTAGAACAGTTCAGGCCGGGCCGGCTGCTTGCCGAATGGAAGATTGGCGGGGCGGCGATTCAATCAGGCCCTGGACCACTTGGGCCACTTGCGACAAGGGTTTCGGCTTTCGTAGAAACGCATCGGCGCCGCAGCGTCGCGCTTCGTCTTCGACTTCAGCCGATCCGTAAGCTGTCAAAACTATGATTCGGGTTTGCGGGTTGTGCTCCCGGATGGTGCGGATCATCTCGAGGCCGTCGGAATTGGTCGTCAAACTCAGCCGCAGATCCTGGATTACGACTCTGTAATCAGATGTGCCCAGCAGCTTCTCTGCTTCTTCCATCTCGCGCGCAGTGTCGACTTTGTAGCCGTGCAACGAGAAGTACTCACTCATCGAGAAGCAGATGGCTTCTTCATCGTCGACGATGAGCAGCCGCGGCAGCGGTTCCTCTTTCGCGCTGTCCGTCCGCGACAGCCACATTTGTCTCAATTTGCCTGAGACTTTTTTAAGAGTTCCGAATCGATTCTGCTTCACGGTACACACGAAAACTGGGGACACCAGAACTGAGCACGACCGGCAGTCGCTGAATCAGCAAATAGAAAAACTACTGCTACTGCCCCTTGCTCGTTAACGTCCAACAGTAGTGCGCAGTTCCACCTCGACCTGCCGGCAGGGAGTGCGCTGGCAAGCGAAGAAGTCGAGGCGTTCTAACAGATCAGAGTACCGCGAGGGATGCCAAAAGCACGGCGTACTCCGGAGAGCCGCCCGAACGAGCGTCAGTTCGTCAGCTTCGGTTGAGCTCATCGTCTTCTCCGCACACCAACGATGAGGCCGGGTAGTGGCTGGGAATGCTGCCGGGGTAACCGGCCGCTGCCCGACCCGAAAGCTATATCGTTATCGCCGCCCTAACATTAGGGCGTTGGGAACCGGGGACATTTATCTTGCCGGAAATACTCGGCGAGGCGGGCTTAGTAATTATGTAAAGCAATACTTCGCACACCTCACGCGTACCGGTGCCGATCGTGTTCCCTTTTTCATCTTGTAGCGCGTAGATCTGCCCGTTTCCGTCCAAGGGAAGAATCATTGGTTTAGCGTACATTTCTGTAGTCTCCAATTTACCCGGGCCGTTGACAGTTTGTTGCACTACAAATAAGCGGGTTAGTCACGACCGTGGTGAACAATTAACAACCAGGCTCAGGCTTTAAACCTGCGCCGAACTGCGCCGGCGATGCCTACCAGACCAGTACCCAGCAATAACATGCTGGTTGGTTCGGGAACGGCGCTACCGGTTACTTGTCCCTGCACCGTGGTGATTCCGTTATTGGAAGCAGGCGGCACAAGGTTAAGCGGGTTGTTGGTGATGGAATAAGTGATTCCACCAATCGTCACCGACGTAACCGTAAAGTTGACGACTCCAGTACCAGAGTTACTGGCGGTGAAGCTGCCACTAAAGGTTGCCGAAAAGCTATTGCTTCCGGCCACCGGAATAGTTTGTGTAATCGTGAGGGTAAAGGTGCCCGAAGCATTGATGGCGCCATTCCCGCTCACAAAGGTTTGAAAGTTACCGAAACTCGAACCGCTCGGGGTATTCAAGCTGGTCGAACCCAGACCAGTGAATGTGAGCATAAATGCATTGCCCATCCCTCCGAGGAAAGTAACGGAGTTAGTGCCGCTACCCGAGCAGCCACCGCAGGTAAAAACACCTGAGGTAGTAAAGGTGACGGGATCGGCTTGCGCTTGCGACGTGCCGAACGCCACCACTGCGAGGAGCAGAGCACCCATAATGGTTGTTTTTAAGATACTGGCCATTTCAGGTCCCCTCTTCTTCTTTCCCAAACTGACCGTCTAACCACGGTCATCAAGCGAACGAGATCGCCTGGGTCTATTTGCACCCGGTTAATGGTTGAGTGTTTCCACATCTGTGGGCAAAACAGACGTGGAAACACAGTTTGTTTGCGACATCAGAAAGACTTGTGAAAGCGGAATCGCTCCCACTATTTCTTTCCAAACTTTTTCCGTAAACCTGCCGCTAGTCCAGCGAGACCAGATCCGAGGAGCAACATGCTGGCCGGTTCAGGAGTTTGCTGTTCCTGTGGCTGCGGCGGTGTTGCCGTAGTCCCGAATTGGATCACGACATTGCTAAACGTGGAATTCGCGGTGACGCCTGGAACGACGAGTGTGAACGTAGTCGTTCCCACCAAAAACGGATTGTGCGGACCATTGCCAGCGATGCTGCCGTTGGCATTGGCGTAAGCGCCGCTGCCCGTGCCACCGATGATGGTTTGCTCGGGACCGGCCGTTGGGCCGACGTTGAAGCTGCCCGCACAGACCACGCACACGCTGATGAGCCCACCATCGTGTCCGGCGCCCCATCCCGTCGGGTTAACGGCGCCCGCGAGAGTCGCGTTTCCGGAGCCGTCGATGTTGGTGGATTGAGTGCTGCTGCTACCGGTCAGGGAAACGGCGCCGAGAGTGTAGCCGCTCACCTGAAAGTAAACGCCGCTGATATTTTGGATAACGCTTACCATCTGCGCGTTAGTCAGGTTGTTGTTGAGGGTGATGGTTACCGTGCCGTTGCCGGCGACGATAGTTCCAGTGACATTGGTGGTGCTGCATCCTGGGCCGGTGCAGACCGAAATGGGATCGGCCTGTGCGCTGCCATTGGCAAGAGCAACGATCCCGAAAACTGCCAGGGCCAGCAGGCATTTCTTGATTGTTAAAAAGCGGGGCATCTGAGAGGGTCTCCTTGTTCGAGTTTGCTAATACTTATCATCATGGCTGTTGTTGTGGTCGCCGCACCGACCGACTCGTTTCCACATCTGCCGCACGACAGATGTGGAAACACCGTCAGAGAAAGTGTTCTAACTGAGAACAGAACTAAAGCGTTACTGTTTCCAGCCTACTTGCGAAAACGTCTGCGTACGCCCGCGGCGAGTCCCACCAGACCTGAGCCCAGCAACAACATGCTCGTTGGTTCCGGAACGTTTCCGACGATCTCACTACCACCCAGTCGTACCTGTCGGACGTCCTGGAAGACAGCGCCGTTGATCGCGGTGAGACTAATGCTCTGGATCAACTGCCCGTTGATAGCGGTGACCGTGAAAAAGTTCTGCCCATTCGCGTCCACTGTGAAATCGTCTTCGAAGAAGCCACCGGTGATGTTGACTCCCTCGACGTGGATTAACACAGAGCCGCCAGTTGAAGCATTGATGTTGAAGACGGCGCGGGTAAAGGTGTCATTGTTGGCCAGACCAAAGGTTAGTTGGGTAAGGGCGGTATTGCCCGTTCCACCACTGACCGTCGCCTGACCTGACGGGTTCGCGTTTAGCAGTCCGCTTCCGCTTGAAGATTGAAAGTTGACGACGAGGTTGTTTTGTCCGACAACACCCGTCACCGTTGTGACGTCGGTTGCGGGGTTCAGCAGGACGTTATCCGTGCCTTGGTTGTTGACTCCTGTGACAACAACGATATCGGCTTTGGCCACGCTACCTGCCAGACTGACGACCCCAACAACGGCCAACGCCAGTAGTAAGTTTTTGAGAGACCCACAGTGGGGCATTTCAACAGCTCCTTTTTGCTTGTACCGGGTACTGAGTGCTATCCCGATTAGGTTCTTCGGGAGAAAGACCCATTTTCGAGACTTGGCTCGCTGAGCATTGGCGGGGCAAGTGCGTGCTCGGGCAAACCAGCCAAACGAACTCTCGGCGTCGGGACGAGAGCTATTCACATTGGCACGTGCCGGGATGCTAGCAAAGATTGGGCCAACAGGCTAAAGCGCCAGGCTGCCATTGAAGTTAAAGTTTTAATAGCAGATTTGAAGTAGAGGTATTGAGCGGGAAGGAGTTTCGTCTAGTATTTGGAATGAGCGTCTAGACTTTGGACGTAGAAATCTGGTGCTTCTTGATCTTCTGATAAAGTGAGCTTCGCGGGATGCCGAGTCGCTTCGCCGCCTTCTCCACGCGGCCTCGTTCCTCCTGAAGCACGCGCTCGATGTGCTGCTTCTCGAGCTCGAGAAGAGTCAGTCGCGAGTCGAGGAATGGACTACCAACCTGCGTGTGACCATCGAACTGAAGGTCGGCAATGGTGATCGTTTTCTGGTCACTCAACAACACCGCGCGTTCGATTACATTGCGCAGTTCGCGGATGTTGCCGGGCCATGAGTACGCCTTCAACGCCTGGATGCAGTTCTCGTCGAGATGCAGTTCACCTCGGCCCAAGTCAGCGGAGACCTTGTCGAGAAGATATTGGGCCATCGTCGGAATGTCTTCGATTCTTTCGCGCAGCGCCGGAAACGAAAGCGGTATCGTGCTGATACGAAAATAGAGATCGTCGCGGAAACGTTTCTCACGGACCAACTGGCCCATGTCCTGATGCGTCGCCGCGATCAACCGCACGTCGACCTGCCGGTCGCGCACGTCACCGACGCGGCGAAAACGTTTCTCTTCGAGCACCTTCAACAACTTCGGCTGTATCTGCAGGTCTACGTCGCCGACTTCGTCGAGAAAGATCGTGCCGCGATGGGCCACTTCAAACAGACCCTGCTTCGACGCGGTGGCACTCGTGAACGCGCCCTTTTCGTGACCGAACAATTCCGTTTCCAACAGTTCACGCGATAGACCGGCGCAGTTCAGATCGACGAACGCCTCTTCAGCTCGTGGGCTATTGTCGTGCAGCCAGCGCGCGAGCACGCCTTTGCCGGTGCCGGTTTCACCGAGAATCAGCACGGGGCTTTCGGTCGACAGGATCTTCTTGGCTTGTTCTTTCAGCGTGCGGATCGCTGCGCTCGTACCGATGAAAGGATCGATCGCTTGTCGCACCTGGCGCGATTTACTAGCCAGTTGCTTGTGATGGTTGCGCTGTTTTTGCAGCAGCCGCTGAAGAATAACGAGCAGCGTCGGCAGTTCGAGCGGTTTGGTTAGAAACTGTTCGGCGCCTTCTTTAATTGCCCGTACAGCCAGATCGATCGATCCGTGCGCTGTGAGCACCAGCAGCGGAATTCCCGAGTCGATTTCTTTGAGGCGCGGCAGAAGGTCGAGCGCGGTGCCGTCGGGCAGCATGTAGTCGGCGATTACGATGTCCGGTCTCGAGGTGCGAAAGATGTGCTGCGCGTCCTGACAGCTTTCGGCTTCGTCGATTTCATAGCCATGTTGCTCGAGAAAATCGCGAATGCCGAACCTGACGCCCGACTCATCGTCGACCACCAGAACCTTATTCCTGGACATTAACTATCTGCCTCCGTCGGTGTGGGAAAGCGCGCTATCATACAGGCTCCGCCGTTCGAATTATTGCCCGCGATCAACTTGCCGCCGTGTTCCTGCATGATGCGATGGGCGATTGCCAGGCCCAACCCGGTCCCGCCGCGTCGTTTCGAGAAGAATGGCTCGAAAATCTTGGGAATGTCCTCTTCGAGAATGCCCGGCCCCGTATCTTTGATCGAGCATTGGACCCAGTCGTGACCGCCGTCGTTCAGCCTGCGCGCCTCCACTGTTACGACGCTCGCCGCTGGTGAGTGTTGGATCGCATTCTCGATCAAGTTTACGAAAACCTTCGAGAGCCGGCGCCGATCGATGCGGATCTTCGGCAGTGCTTCTTCCACGTCGCTCACGAGCGTCACTTGGGCCACCTCGGCCGCGGGCAGGCACGCGCGAATGGAACGGCTGACCATCTCTTCCATCGAAACGAGGAATAGCTCGCCGCGGAACGGTTTGCCGTACTCCAGCAGCTCTTCCATCAGTACTGTCAAACGGCCCACTTCGTCGCGGAGGACGTCGGTATAACGCAGGTACTCCGTGCGGTCCTTAAATCTTGTCTCGAACGCGTCGAGGATCGATGAGATGCCAAACAGCGGGTTGCGGACTTCATGGGCCACGCCAGCCACGAGCGAGCCGAGCAACGACATCATCTCGCTTTGACGGAGCGACGCTTCGAGCTCCGCGCGCTTGCTGATGTCCTGCGCGATCAGAATCGCGCGTTCGCCAGCCGAACCGAATTCGTTGATGTGATACAGCGTGATGGCCCAGGTCTTACCGGTTACTTCGTCTCTCACTTCTTCAGACACCGGCGCGAGCGTGTCGCCGATGTTCTTGAGCAGTTCGGCCGCCTTCTTCCACGGTTGACTGTTACCAAGCTCGCCAACCGGGCGCTCGGCCAATTCTTCAGCGGAAACACCGGCGATCTGTTCCGCAGCCGCGTTGGAGCGTTTGATCGCGCCGGCGAGATCGACGATCAGCACGGGGAAATCCATCGCGTTGAACGTCTGCCGCCATTCGGCCGCCGACTGCTGAATCGACGTGTGCAGTCGCTGCTGTTTCTCGTCGAGCAGTTTTCGTTCGGTGACGTCGTTGACGATCACGAGCCGGCTGTTCTTGCCGTCGAAAACGACCGGGTGCGAGCTCATCTCGACGTAGATGGTTCCCTTATCGCGGGTCTGGTGCCGCCACGGACTCGAAATCACGAGCTCGTCCGGATCATCGGCGTTCTTGATTAACAGGGTCGGAATATCTTCCTCGGGACGCAGATCGTTGATCGTCATCGAAAGAAATTCATCGCGCGAGTAGCCGTAGGTGCGGGTCGCAGCTTCGTTCACTGCCAAGAACCCGAGCGTTTCTTCGTTGTAGACCCAGATCGGTTGCGGCGTGGATTCAAACAGCAGGCGATAACGTTCTTCGGAATCGCGCAGCGCCTGTTCGAACCGTTTGCGCTCGGTGATGTCGCGCGCGAGCCCGCGAAAACCGATGGTTTCGTTCAGCTTTTTGATCGGCGAAACGATCAGATCGAGCCAGCGATCTTCGCCCGCGGCGGAGCGCGCCACGAACTGATGACGAAACTCGAGGGCTTCGACGCCGCGGCTCAGCGCGCCGGCGAAACCGTTGCTTCCGGGAATCACGCCGAAGAGCGCGAAGAACGAGTTGCCGATTATCTCTTCCTGATTTCGCCCTAGAAACCTCTCGCCCGCGAGGTTGATGCTGGTCAGATGGCCGGTCAGGTCCTGCGTGAAGATCACGTCACTGGCCTCTTCGACGAGATCACGATAACTCGCCTCGAGACGCGAACGTTCGAGCAGGCGCGAGACCTTCGCGATCAGGCGGGTCGAGTCGAAGGGGATTTCGAGATAATCGTCGGCGCCTGCGCTGAGGCCCGCCACGATGCTCTCGGTGTCTTTCTGGTGCGCGCTGATCAGCAGGATCGGAACCGTTTTGAGTTCGCCCTCAGCGCGCAGGCGGCGGCAAAACTCGAGCCCGTTCATCTCCGGCATGGAGACGTCGCTGATTACCAGATCGGGACGCTCCGCCTTGGCGAGCGCGAGACCGGCGACACCGTCTTCAGCAGTGAGCACCACGAAACCCGCTTTGCTTAGCAGGCCTCTCATTAGCTGTAGCTGATCGGGTTCGTCGTTGACGATGAGAACGGAATTGTCCTCGTGCCCGTTTGAACTTTCTACCCCTTGCATCTTGCAGCTTTTACCTCGAATTGAAGCCGTGCTTGGGTTGGAAATTCGGGAACGTACGGCTCTTTCTCAGGTCGCCAAAATAGGCGATGACCGGCATCGGTATTTGAAAAAAGATCCAATATTCACTGGGTTAAACCGCGGCGGAGTATATCACACCGAGGCGCGCGGGTCGCGGGAAACGGAATAGGGCGCGACTGAATCCAAACCACGTACTCATACTCAAATGTGGTTAATTTCAGAAAGAGAGAAGCGATGAATAATTCCGAACGTTACCCCGGCGCCAGATCCCGGGTGAACCTACTTTTAAGTCTGGCATTGATTGTATTTTCCTTTGCCCTGGTCAACGCGCAGAGCGGGCTCGCGAGTCTCAAGCCCGGCGATCCGCCCGCGCCTGTTGTTTCAAATTCCGGTATCGCGACCTCGTATGCGGACCTGGTGAGCCGCGTCTCACCGGCCGTCGTCACGATCAGGTCGACCGAGCGCGCGCGCTCAGCCCAGCAGTATCCCTTTATGGACGATCCGATGTTTCGCCAGTTCTTCGGCGATCGGATGCCGCAGCAGCAACAGACTCCACAGCGCGTTGAGGGCGTAGGCTCGGGCGTGATCGTCAACTCCGACGGCTACATCCTGACGAACCATCACGTCGTCGACGGCGCCACTGAAATCAAAGTCGAACTAACAGATGGCCGCACGTTCACGGCCAAACTCGTCGGCTCGGATCCGCCAAGCGATCTCGCCGTGTTGAAGATCGACGCCCGGGACCTGCCGATACTGCAACTCGGCGACTCCGACAAAGTGCGAATCGGCGATCCGGTGCTGGCGCTTGGTAACCCACTCGGCGTCGGCCAGACCGTGACTTCCGGCATCATCAGTGCGAAAGGCCGTCAGACCGGATTGAGCGACGGCAGTTTCGAGGATTTTCTTCAGACTGACGCGGCCATCAATCGCGGTAATTCCGGCGGCGCGCTCGTCAACACGACCGGTGAGTTGATCGGCATCAACTCGCAGATCCTTTCGCCTTCCGGCGGCAACATCGGCATCGGCTTCGCCATTCCTTCAAACATGGCGAAGGCGGTGATGGATCAGTTGATGAAGACCGGCAAAGTGCATCGCGGCATGCTGGGCGTGACGATTCAGGGAATCGACGCTGACCTCGCAGCCAGTTTGAGTCTGCCCTCAGCGCGGGGCGCGATCGTCACTTCGGTCGCGGCGGGCGGTCCGGCGGAAAAAGCCGGCATCAAGCGTGGTGACGTGATCACGGCCATCAACAATCACACCGTTGCCGACAACAACGTCGCGCGAAATGAGATTGCCAAACTCGCTCCGGGTTCAAGCGCGACCGTGACGCTCGTGCGCAACGGTCACGAACAGAACGCGCAGGTCACGCTTGCGGAACTGCCTGTTCAGCAACGTCCTGACAGCGACGACAGCAGTGAAGGCACGGCGAGCAACCCCGGCAACGAACGGTTCGGATTAACACTCCAGCCGCTCACCTCTGAGACAGCGCAGCATTACGGTCTCGACGCTGACGATCAGGGATTGCTGGTAACGCGTGTCGATCCGTCGAGCGAGGCCGCGGAAGCGGGAATTCGCCAGGGCGATCTGATTCAGGAGGTGAATCGCCAACCGATCAGAACGTTCGCGGACTTCGGCAGCGCGTTGCGCCAGTCCGGCAACCGTCCGGCGCTCGTCCTGATCAAGCGACGCAACAACATGGTCTACCTGACCTTGAAAGCGACTTCGTAATTCGGTTATAAAGGCGCTCGTAAACAAAACGCCGTCCACGAACGTTCGAGTTCGTGGACGGCTTTTTTGTGGTTAAATGGCGGCGAAGGAGCAAACGACAGTGAGAGAATTCGATCGCCGGCCGTGGGGAACCTACACCGTTCTCGAAGAAGCACCGACTTTCAAGGTCAAACGAATCGAGGTGCTGCCCGGAAAACGTTTGAGTTACCAGAAGCACGCGCAACGAGCGGAGCATTGGGTCGTCGTTGGCGGCACCGCGAAGGTGACTCTCGACGGCCGCGAGATAACGGTGCGCACAGGCGAAGCGATCGACATTCCTGTCGGCGCTGCTCATCGCGTCGAGAACCCCGCGGACGACGATTTGATCTTTATCGAGGTGCAGCGCGGAAATTACTTAGGCGAAGACGACATCGTCCGCCTCGAAGACGATTTCGGCCGCGCTTAACCTCCGAAACCCCCGGAGTACAAAAATGGAATCCTCCCCCGAAATAACTGCCCCA
>CAMLLD010000007.1 GCA_946480785.1 uncultured Blastocatellia bacterium
GTTCGTGGACTTGCCGGCCTTGACCACCCGGGTCAGCGAGCTGGTCTGCCCCCCGGCATGCGTCGTGGCTGCCGCGGGCCCGACGCGACTGAAACGGCCCTCCTCGACCACGACCGTCGCGTTGGGCAGCGCCGGGCCGCCGAGCGTCGTCCACACGACCTGCGCCTCGCCGCGTTCAACGATCAGATCACGCAGAACGAAGCGCTCTTCAAACGCATCAACACTGTTTACAACTCACCCGCGAAGTCGCGTTTGAACCCCGAACAGCAGCGACTCACCTGGCTCTATTACACTAACTTCGTTCGCGCCGGCGCGCGTCTGAATCCCGAAGCGAAAAAGCGCCTGTCCGAGATCAATCAACAGCTCGCCGGTCACTTTACAAAGTTCAGCCAGAACGTGCTCGCCGAAGAAAACAATCAGTTCATCGTACTCAAGAGCGAAGACGAACTCGCGGGCCTGCCGCAGTCGGTGCGCGATGCCGCCGCCGCGGCCGCGGAGCAGAAGAAGCAGCCGGGCACGTGGGTGATCATGAACACGCGTTCGTCGATCGATCCGTTTCTGACTTACTCCGACCGCCGCGACCTGCGCGAGAAAGCGTGGCGCATGTTTGTGAACCGCGGCGACAACGGCGACGAACACGACAACAACGCGATCATCACCGACATCCTGCAACTCCGCGCCGAGCGCGCGAAGTTACTCGGCTATCCGACGCACGCCCACTGGCGGCTCGAAAACTCGATGGCCAAAACTCCCGAACGCGCGATGGAGTTGATGGAGGCGGTTTGGAAGCCGGCGGTCGCGCGCGTGCATGAGGAAGTCGCGGACATGCAGGCGCTCGCCGACAAGGAAGGCGCGAAGATCAAGATCGAGCCGTGGGACTATCGCTATTACATGGAGAAAGTCCGCAAAGCGAAATTCGACCTGGACCAGAACGAAGTCAAACCTTACTTGCAGCTCGAAAAGTTGCGCGAGGGAATCTTCTGGGTCGCGGGCGAGCTCTTCAACTTCCAGTTCACGCCGGTGACGAACGTGCCGGTGGCCCATCCCGATATTCGCGTTTGGGAAGTAACCGACAAGACGACGAAGCGGCACATCGGTCTGTGGTACTTCGATCCTTACGCGCGCGCCGGCAAGCGCTCGGGCGCGTGGATGAACGCGTATCGCACGCAGGAAAAGATCGACGGCGAGATCACGACGATCGTTTCCAACAACGCGAACTTCGTCAAAGGCAAGCCAGGCGAACCGGTGCTGATTTCGTGGGACGATGCGACCACGATGTTTCATGAGTTTGGCCACGCGTTGCACGGCTTGAACTCAAACGTGACGTATCCGTCGCTTTCGGGCACCGCGGTGCCGCGCGATTACGTCGAGTTTCCGTCGCAGCTCATGGAGCATTGGCTCTCGACGCCGGAAGTGCTGCAGCGTTTCGCCGTTCACTACCAGACCGGCAAGCCGATACCGCAGGAACTGGTCGATAAGATCAAACGCTCGGCGACGTTCAATCAGGGCTTCGCGACGGTTGAATATCTCGCGGCGGCGCTCGTCGACATGAAGCTGCATCTCGCGGGCGACAAGAAGATCGATCCCGACGCCTTTGAGCGCGACACGCTTGCTGAGCTCGGCATGCCGAAGGAGATCGTGCTGCGTCATCGTCTGCCGCACTTCCTGCACATCTTCTCGAGCGACTCTTACTCGGCGGGTTATTACAGTTACTTGTGGTCCGACGTGATCACGGCCGACGCGTTCGGCGCGTTCACTGAAGGCAAAGGTCCGTACGATCGTGCGGTGGCCGAGCGGCTGCGCAAGTTTGTCTTCTCCGTCGGCAACACGGTGGATCCGGCGAACGCCTATCGTTCCTTCCGCGGCCGCGATCCGAAGATCGACGCGTTGATGAAGAAACGCGGCTTCGCCGCGAAGAGCTAACACTTTGGAGTGCGGTGACAAAGTCACCGCTTTGATCTTTAGTTGACTGTGCGGCGTTAGATTAAAGCGGTGACAAGTCAACGCACTCCATAGTTGACAGTTTCGCAAAAAAACTTTAATTAGTTTGGCGCTCTATCACCTCACACAGGAGAATCCTCATGACTCCAGGAAAAGACTGGCCTCATGCTCCCGTTCATCGCCTCGGCGGCGACGGAGTCTTCATCGTAACCGCTGCTACTCTTCGGAAAGAACGACTATTCTCGACAGCCATAAAACTGACCTTACTCGAAAGCAAGCTGCTGAGCCTGGCAAAGAAGTATGACTGGCAACTCGAAGCCTGGTCAGTTTTCATGAATCACTATCACCTGATTGCGCGAACCGAAGCTGACTCGGTCACGTTGAATCGGTATCTGAAACAGGCGCATGCCGAAACAGCAGGCGAACTAAACATTTTGGACGGCACACCCAGACGGCAGGTTTGGTTTAACTTCTGGGAAACAAGACTTACTTTCGAACGCTCTTACCTTGCACGCCTCAACTATGTTCACCAAAACGCGGTCAAACACGGCTTGGTGACGAGCGCTAACCAATACCCCTGGTGCTCTGCTGCTTGGTTTGAAAGGACTGCTTCTCCTGCCGCGGTAAAGACAATCTACAGCTTCAAAATAGACAAGTTAAAAATAGCCGACGATTATTAACCCTCCTTGGAGTGCGGTGACTTGTCACCGCTTTGGTCCTTGGTTATATGGCGGCTCCTTAGACTAAAGCGGTGACAAGTCACCGCACTCCAAGGAGAATGTTATTGACATGGCTCGGTACAGCGGGAATTATGAGGACCGGTAGTTTAGACTCGGTTAATAGAACCTGTTGCTAGAGATCGCGAAAGACGTGAGGAGAAACCATGCTCATCAGAAGCCTTTTGCTCGTACTTGTCAGCTTGCTTTTTGCGTGTCCAACCTTGGCGCAATTCAGACAGGGGGACACGTTGTCGGACGCCGCCGCGCGCTTGTCGCGCGATGCGGAAGACTTCGCCAGTGCCAGTTACAACAGCTACTCGAATTCGAATCGCAACGGCCGCAACGACACTGAAGCCATGATGCTCGCGCAACAGTTTAGCGCGGCGGCGCGCATCTTCTATCGCATGACTGTCGACCGTCGCCGCAATCAGGATTTGCGCGATGCTTACGACGTGATGCGAAACCTCGCGAGCTCGGTGGAGCGCAGCAACGTCGAGCGCAGCAGTTGGTACAACGTGCAGCGATCGCTGGCGGATGTGGCGCGTGAGATCAACGGTAATGCCAATCCGGGACCGTTTCCGCCGGACACCGGTGGCGGCGGTGGACGCAGCGGACGCATGACGTGGAAAGGCCGCGTTGATGACGACGTGCGGATCACGATTCGCGGCGGCACCGCTGATGTCGAAACGATTGGCGGCAGTCCGTACTACGATGGGCAGCCGAACTTCACGGCGTCACTGCCGCCGCGGCGAGTGAACGTGCGCTTGGTGAATAAGCGTGGACGAGGCGACGTTTACATCGAGCAGCAACCGTCACGCGAGAACAATTTCGCGGTCGTGGTGCGGATCAAGGATCCGAAGGGCGGCGCGTCGGATTACGAGTTCGAGTTGCAGTGGTAATGAAGCATCGTATGCGTTACGAGACGTGGTAACCGCCGCACGTAGACCTCGCGAGGACCAGCTTTAGTTTCCGATCAGGATCTCGTCGGCGAAGATCCACGTGTTCTTGCCGGAGTTGACGGCGCGTAAACGGACGTAGCGCGCGTTCTGCGGCGCGATGGTTTGGGTGAAGTCTTTGACGCTCACGCCATCGCGCGCTTCGGTTGAGTCGTTCTCGACCACAGCGACGCGCGTGAAGTTCTTACCGTCGAGTGAAAGCTCGATCTCGACGCGGCGCGGAAACCAGATCCACGACCCTGTGTCTTGCAGAAAGCCGGCGCCGACTTTCGACACTGTTTGCACGCTGCCGAGATCGACGACGCCTACGAGATCTCTTTCCCAGTAACCTTGCCACGCGCCGCTGGTCCAGTTCGTCGTGCCGCGCAAGCCGTCAACTAAAGCCGCGTCACCGCCGCCGGTGTATTGTGAGCTGTACTCAGAGAGCAGCCTTAAACTCCACTCGTGCGGCATTCTATGAAACGTCGCGGTGACGACGGCGCTGCGATTACCACGCGCGTCTATCGCGATCGCTTTCACGGTGGTGTCATGATCGATCACGAACGGCTTCACAAAGCGCGTCGACTTTGACGAAGGTTCTGAACCATCAGTCGTGTAGTAGAGCGAATTCGCACGACCCAGATCCTGGAGCTCAACGCGCAAATGACCTTTGAAAACCTTACTCGGAGATCTCACCACCGGAACCGGCACAATTTCAGATCCCGCTATCTGCGCAACGGGCTCCAATCCCACACCCCAACGGTGGTTCGGCTGTGGCCCCATTTCGAAAACCAGCTCACCACCCGCCATCACCTCACCGTGCTCCAGATACGACTTCTCATAACGCTTGCCGTTCAAAGTCGCCGACTGAATATAGATGTTCTTATCTGAAACGCCGCGCGCCTTCACGACAAACGACTTACCGTTTTCTAAATTGAAGCGAACTTCCGGAAACAACGGCGAACCGATCGCATAAATCCGCGACCCCGGCGTCACCGGATAAAATCCCGCCGCACTAAACACGTACCACGCCGACATCTGCCCGCAATCTTCATTACCAATCAACCCGTCAGGCGCGGGTTTATAAAACTGGACCATGATCTGCCGAACGCGTTCCTGCGTCTTCCACGGCTCGCCCGCGTAGTCGTAGAGATACGCCATGTGATGACTCGGCTCGTTGCCTTGCGCGTATTGCCCGATCAGACCGGTGATGTCCGCCTGCTCGCGTCCGGTCGTACGGCTCTCGGATGTAAACAACTGATCGAGCTTGCGCGCGAAACCATGTGGACCGCCGAGCAACTGCATCAAGCCGCTGATGTCCTGCGGCGCGAAGAACGTGTATTGCCACGAGTTCGCTTCCGTAAATGCAAACGTCACCTCACGTGGATCGAACGGCTCGACCCAACCACCGTTGCTGCGCGGCCGCATAAAACCCGTCGTGGGATCGAACAGATTTTTGTACGACTGCGCGCGGGCAATGTAGCGCTGGTAATCGTCGGGATGATTGAGCAGCCGCGCGACCTGCGCGATGCACCAGTCGTCATAAGCATACTCGAGCGTTTTCGATACCGACTCGCGCTCGTCTTCCACGCCGATGAAACCACGATCGATATAAGCGCCGAGACCGCGCTGCTCTCGCAGTTCAGCACTGTGCTTCATCGCCGCAAACGCCTTCTCCAGATCGAATCCCGTGATGCCTTTCGCGGCCGCGTCGGCGATCACAGAAACGCCGTGATAACCGATCATCGTGTCGGTCTCGTTCGCGGCCAGTTCCCAAACCGGCAGACGTCCGCCCTGTTCGTACTGGGCCAGAAACGTCTTGATGAAATCGCGCGTGCGTTTCTGATCGATGAGCGCGTAGAGCGGATGCGCCGCGCGAAACGTGTCCCACAACGAGAAGACCGTGTAATTCGTGAAATCTTTGCCCACGTGAATCTCGCCATCGCGTCCGCGATAACGGCCGTCGACGTCCATAAAGACATTCGGCGCGAGCAGCGCGTGATAGAGCGCCGTGTAAAAACTTGTGAGTTGCGCGACGCTGCCGCCGCCAACTGCTATCTTACTGAGCTCTTTGTTCCACTGCGCGGCGGCTTCAACTTTCACAGTTTCAAAAGACTTGTGGTTCAGCTCCGCCGCGAGATTCAGCCACGCGCCGTTTGTATCGACCGCTGAGATGCCGACGCGCACGAGCACCTGCCGCGCTTCCCGGGTGTTGAAACGAAAATACGCTTTGACGTTGCGGCCGCGCGCCTCGCGCAGGTTCGGCACGAGCTTGTCGTCGACCGCAATGCCAAACGACGTCATCGGATGCGAAAACTCGATCGCGAAATAGACAATCTGGTTTTTGGCCCAGCCTTTCGAACGTCGCCAACCGGCAATCGTCGTCGCGCTCGTGATGCGCAACCCGGAATCGAGGACCTCATCGCGATGCGTGAGATCGAGAATGATGTTTGCCGCGTCGGTGGCGGGAAAACTGTAGCGATGCAGTCCCGCGCGCGCGGTGGCGGTGAGCTCGGCGAAGATGTCGTCGTCATCGAGGCGAACGGAGTAGAAACCGGGCGAAGCGTGTTCGAAGCGATGCTGAAAACGCGACGCGTAGCCTTTGTCAGGCGAGCCGTTGTCGAGTGCCTTTAGATAGACTTCGCCTGCGGTCGGCATCAACAGGATGTCGCCGTAGTCGGAGATGCCGGTGCCGCTCAGGTGCGTGTGGCTGAAGCCGTAGATGATCGAGTCGGAGTAGTGATAACCGGAGCAGCCGTCCCAGCCGGTGAGTCGCGTGTCGGGACTGAGTTGGACCATGCCGAACGGCCGCGTCGCGCCGGGAAACGTGTGGCCGTGGCCGCCCGTGCCGATGAACGGATCGACGTAGCGTGTGAGATCCTGCTGCGCGAAACTCGGCGCAGAAAACAGCAGCAACAGTACGAGGATGGTCAGGGCCTTCACTTGAGTAGTGTCGAGAACCAGCGCGTCGTGCGCACGGGCAAGCGCGAGTTCACGGTGCGATCGCGAGTGCGTAAATGAGGCGCTCCAACGCTTGCAGGTCGCGCAGGTCGAGCACTTCGACGGGCGAATGGCTGTAGCGTCCGGGCCACGACAAACTGACGTGCACCGCGCCATAACGAACGAAGTCCGAACCGTCAGTGCCGCCGTTCGTTGCGCCGACTTGCAACGGAATTCCCTGCGCGCGTGCAAGCGCGAGTATTCGTTCGATCTCGTCGGGCGAGGCCACGGCGGAATTATCAAGGCCGCGAATCACCGCGCCCTGGCCCAACGGCGCGTACGCAAAGCGAGTCGTTTCCATTGGTGAATCAGACGAGACAAACGTGTCGACACTGAACACGCGTTTGACCATCGTACCGTAACGAAGCGCCAACGCCCGCGCGCCTTCGAGACCGGTCTCTTCACGCACCGACCACGCGAAGATCACTTTGTGTTTCAGTGTTGCGGGATTTAAGCGTCGCACGGCGAGAATCAACGCGGTCGAGCCGGCGCGATCGTCGAGCGCACGGGCGGTGAAGCGCGTCGCACCGAGGCGCGTCGCGTTCTTGAAAGCGGTCACTGACATTCCATTCACGACGCCGAGTTGTTTCAAAACTCCGCCATCGACACCGAACCAGACAGTCAACGATTCCGGCTGTTTTGTCGTCGCGCTTTCGCGTGGATAAAACACGCCGTGAAGCGGTTCCTTTCCCGGCGTGTCGAAGTGCAATAGCGCGGGTTGGCCTTCCCACAACGAAGGATAAAGCCCGCCGCGCGAGCGCAATGAAACTATTCCGTCAAAGTTGATGTTCGTGATTTCAAACCCGACCTCATCCTGGTGCGCGATGAACATCGTCGGCTCGCGTTCTGGGCCAACTTCGAGAATCAGATTCCCTTCCACGTCCGTCATCACGCGTGAACGCGCCCATTCGGGCAACGCCCCCACGATCGCTTCCCGCACCGGTTTTTCGTGCCCCGAAACCGCCGGCACATCGGCCAAAGTTTTGAGAACAGCAGCCGTTCCTGACAACGCATCGAACGCGGTTTGTTTGCTTGAGGGTTGGGGCAAAGCGATCCAGCCAATCGATCCTTTGATGCCCGCCGCTTGCGCCACCACCGCCAACAGCGCGTTCGCATCCGCAACGCTCACCGTCTCAACCAGCGAACCCGCAAACCGAGTCCTCACAGCAAACACATCGCTCATCCCCGAACTAACCGACTCCGGCACATACGCAAGCTTTTCAATCCTGCGTTGCACCATAATCGGCGAGCCCGGCTTTAAGTCTGACTCGTCCACCACCGTCACTTGATCGACTCGCCCGAGCGCGCGCAAAGCCGCTTCGAGACCATCGTTGCCAAAACTGCGCAGCGTAGTCAGCAAAAAGATCGTCTCGCCCTTTTCGACTGAACCTGCCGCCGCTACGCTCGCCACCGCCGCACAGCCAACACGCACACCCGCCAACGGCCCTGCTACAAAATCTCCGTAAGACCAATCAACTGCATCGCGCACCACCGGATCCAACATCTCGATCCCGAGCCGGTGCACGTCGGCCCGCGACGTCGCCCCGACATCAACCCACAAATCATCAAGCGTCGCAACCGGCGCATTCGGCGTGCGGCCACGCTGCAAGTGCGTGCTCTTCACCGTAACCACACCCGGCGCCGATCCACCATGCGTCAACACTCTGATCCGTTGCCCTTCGTGAAACTGCGTCCACAACGGATGCGTCCGCACACTGCCCACTTCACGCAAGCGCAGATATCCATCCTCCGTGATCTCAGTAACCGCGAATCCCGGGCGATCGAGACCACACGCAACGACGCGCCGCGGACTCCCGCTTCCTTTGCGCAAGATCAAACTCCCCAGCGCGTCACGGCGCCAGCCCGGCAGCGACTTGAGAATCACATCGGTCGCGAGATGTTCCCAACCCGGCGGCGCATCGAGCGCAATCCACGAGCGCAACGCACGCGCATCGTTCTGCGCGTCGCGCCCGTCCTGCGCAACAGCAACACTCAACGAAAGAAGCAGCGCGAGAGTTAAGACGAGAAAGCTTGAGGAGCGGCTCATGGCCGCCAGAGCTTACACGAAACTCTTGCGCATAACGAAATTGATGGCTATACTGCGCGCCTCCTGTCCCAGGCTTAACTCCCGTCCAGATTAATTACTTTCCAACTCCTGCGGTGGTGCGAGTGTTCTCATGTATCTCGTTCTGCATGTCATAGCAGTACCTCAATCAAGCAGGGAGAACTTTGCTTTCCCGCCGAATGCCGCGGCCGTTGCGGGCGGCCTGTACCCCCACCACCCTTACTTTCAATCTGGAGGAGAAGAGCATGAAGAAGCTTTACGCGTTACTCGTTGTGGCCGGCCTCTGCGCCACGATCCTGTTTACATCACCTGTCCGTAGCCAGCGCAAAGACAAACTGCGCAAGAACTCTCACAAGATCGAAAACAACTACATCGTCGTGCTTGACGAAACAGTTGTCGGCGAACGCGGCCTCTACTCGATCGCCCCCTACATTGCCCGCGAGCTTGCTGCTACGCATCGCGGCAACCTCAAGCACATCTATCAAAACGCTCTTAACGGCTTCTCAGTCGAGATGAGCGCCGAAGACGCTGAAGCACTGAGCCAGGACTTCAGAGTCAAGTTTGTCGAGGAAGACGGCGTGGTCACTGCTGATACAACTCAGAGCAATCCGCCGTGGGGCCTCGACCGCATCGATCAACGCAACCGGCCGTTGAGTGCGACCTATACTTACAACTGGACCGGCTCGGGCGTGCGCGCGTATGTGATCGACACCGGCATCCGCACCACTCACACGCAGTTTGGCGGACGTGCTTCCAACGTGTTTGACGCGTTCGGCGGCAGCGGCGCGGACTGCAACGGCCACGGCACGCACGTGTCCGGAACGATTGGTGGTTCGACCTACGGCGTAGCGAAGAGCGTAATGTTGCGCGGTGTGCGCGTGCTCGATTGCAACGGTTCGGGTTCGAACTCAGGCGTGATTGCGGGTGTCGATTGGGTGACTTCGAATCACATCAATCCGGCGGTCGCGAACATGAGTCTCGGCGGCGGCGCTTCGAGCGCGCTCGACACGTCAGTAAACAACCTGGCGAACTCCGGCGTGCCGATCGCAGTGGCCGCGGGCAACAGCAACGTCGATGCGTGTGGGACTTCCCCAGCGCGCGCGGCGAATGCGATCACCACCGGAGCGACGACGACGACAGATGCGCGCGCTTCGTTCTCAAACTTCGGCCCGTGTCTCGACATTTTCGCGCCGGGTTCGGGAATCCTGTCCTCGTGGTTCAGCTCTGACACGGCGACGGCAACGTTGAGCGGAACGTCGATGGCTTCGCCACACGTGGCGGGCGTCGCGGCGCTTTACAAGCAGTTCAGTCCGGGCGCTTCGTCGACGACGGTGCGCAACGCGATCGTCAACGGCGCCACGACGAACGTTGTGACGAGCGCCGGCACGGGTTCGCCGAATCGCCTGCTGTATTCACTGTTCTTCTGATTTAACTTTGGCGTCTCCCTGGAGTGCGGGGACTTGTCACCGCTTTGGCCAAAGCGCCGACGAGTCGGCGCACTCCAGAGTGCGTAACTTTGCCGGGCATTGACGCGGGTGACGCGGATCTGTTCTGATCCGCGGCATCCGCGTTTTATTTATCGCTCACAACTTGCGAGGTTACACCATGAAGCTGCAAAGAACTGTGGCACTGCTTTGCACGATTGCGCTGCTTGCGACGATGTCGCTGGCGCAACAAGCGCCGGCGGCGAAGCGGGCACTGACGCATCAGGACTACGATTCGTGGCGTTCGATCGTGGCCCAACAGATTTCGCGTGACGGGAAGTTTGTTGCTTATGCGTATCAGCCCGAGGACGGCGACGGCGAGGTCGTCGCGCGCAATATCGCGACCGGCGTCGATTGGCGTGCGCCGCGTGGTTATCGGCCGCCGGTGCCGCCGCCTGACGAGTCGATACCGAACGCGGCGGAGTTGATCGCGGAACAGGCGCGTTTGCTGCGGCCCGTGTTCACGGCCGACAGTCGCTTTCTTGTTTTCGGTACCGAGCCGTCGAAGGCTGACGTGACGAAAGCGAAACGCGAGAAGCGCAAACCGGAAGAGATGCCGAAGAACGGTCTGAGCATCATGGATCTTTCAAACGGTACCGTGACGCGCATCGAGCGAGTGAAGACGTTTCGCGTGCCCGAAGACGGCTCCGGCTTCATTGCTTATTTGTCTGAACCAATCGCTACGGGTTCCAATCCCCCTTCCTCCAGTCGCACAAAAAAGAAGGAGTACGGCTCCGAGTTAACTCTCCGCAACACAACCACAAGCGCCGAGCGCAAGTTCAATGACGTACTCGACTTCACGATCAGCAAAGACGCGAAGCTACTCGTCTTCGCCACCTCTTCACACGACGAAGACACAAACGGCGTCTACGCTGTAACGACTGCAACCGACGCTGCACCAACAACGCTTCTGAGCGGCAAAGGCAAGTATCAAAAACTCACCTGGGACGAAGACAACACGCAGCTCGCTTTCATCAGCGACAAAGAAGATGCCACGTCGAAGCAGCCGAAGTTTCGCGTCTATCACTGGAACCTGAAAGATCCGCAAGCCACCGAGATCGTCTCCACGAGCTCGCCCGGCTTTCCGAAAGACATGGTGATCAGCGACCGCGCAAACCTCAGTTTCTCGCTCGACGGCAGTCACCTGTTCCTCGGCTCCGCGCCGCCGCCCGAACCCGAAAAGAGTCCCGACGAAGAAGTTCCCGCGGATGAAAAAGTGCTCGTCGATCTGTGGAACTGGAAAGACGACTACGTGCAGCCGATTCAGAAAGTGCGCGCTGAACAGGATCGCAATCGCTCGTATCGCGCGGTCTACGATCTCGAGGCGAAGAAGTTTGTGCAGCTCGCAGATGAAACGATGGAAACTGTGCAGCCTTCAAACGACGGCCGCTACGCGATCGGGGCAGACAACCGCAAGTATCGCGTCATGGCCGACTACGATCCCGGCTTCAGTGATTACTATCTCGTCAACACCGCGGACGGTTCGCGCAAATTGCTCGCGACCAAACAACGCGGCGCTTACTCGCTCTCACCAAATGCGAAATACGCCATCTACTTCGACGGCAAAGACTGGAACTCCTACTCGATCGCTGACGGCGCAGTCGTAAACCTGACGAAGGATCTCAAAGTCAACTTTTACAACGAAGACAACGACGTGCCTGCGACGCCCGGCTCGTACGGACTCGCTGGTTGGACCAAAGACGATCGCGACGTGCTGCTCTACGATCGCTACGACGTGTGGCAGATCGCGCCCGATGGCAGCCGTGCGAAGAACGTTACCGACGGCGTGGGCCGCAAAGAAAAGACGGCGCTTCGTTACGTGCGACTCGATCCCAAAGAGCGCTCGATCGATCCCGACAAGCCGCTGTTGCTGCACGCCGAGAACGAAGAGACGCGTGACTCCGGTTTTTATCGCGACAAAGTAAACAGCGACGCGTTGCCGCAAAAACTCCTGATGGCCGCGAAGGATTTCAACACGCCCGCTAAAGCAAAAGATGCCGACGTGCTGATCATGACCGCGTCGCGTTTCGATCAGTTTCCCGACATCTGGGTAACGAACGGCACCTTTCGCGAGTTGAAGCGTGTCAGCAATGGCGACGCGCAACGCGCCGGTTACTTGTGGGGCACCGCTGAGATGGTGAGTTTCAAAAACGCCGACGGCGTGCCGTTGAAAGGCGTGTTACTGAAGCCCGACAACTTCGATCCGAAGAAGAAGTATCCGATGCTGGTCTACATTTACGAACGGCTGTCGCAGGGCTTGCACCAGTTTCGCAATCCCGCGCCGGGCACGTCGATCAATCCGACGTTCTACGTGAGCAACGGCTATCTCGTCTTCATGCCCGACATCGTTTACACGATCGGCTATCCGGGACCGAGCGCGTTGAAATGTGTGTTGCCGGGAATTCAGGCGGTGGTCGATCGCGGTTACGTGAACGAAAACGCGATCGGGATTCAGGGACACAGTTGGGGCGGTTATCAGATCGCTTACATGGTGACGCAGACGAACCGTTTCAAAGCCGCGGAGGCGGGCGCGGTGGTGGCCAACATGACGAGCGCTTACAGCGGTATTCGCTGGGGCACGGGCTTGCCGCGACAGTTTCAATACGAGCGCTCGCAATCGCGTATCGGCGGCAGCCTGTGGGATTATCCGCTGCGGTTCCTCGACAACTCGCCGATCTTCCGCGCGGATCGCGTGGAGACGCCGCTCTTGCTGATTCACAACGACGAAGACGATGCGGTGCCGTGGTATCAGGGCATCGAGTATTTCCTCGCGCTGCGCCGGCTCGGCAAAGAGGCGTACCTGTTCAGCTACAACGGCGAGAAGCACGGGCTGCGCAAGCGGATCAATCAGAAGGACTACACGCGGCGCTTGCAGGAATTTTTCGACCACTTCCTGAAAGGCGCGCCCGCGCCGGAGTGGATGGAGAAAGGCATTCCGTACTTGCAGCGCGAGAAGGAGAAAGAAAAGTACCGCACGACGGAAGACGTCCAACCGAAGGAAGACGTGCAACCAAAGGAGGATGTCCAGCCGAGATGAGAGCCGGTCACACAGCACACGTATCGTTTGTTGTTCTTGGTTTGGTTCTTGTTAGCGCGCTCTCGGCAGCCGGACAAGTCGCGTTACCGCGCGGCAACGCGCAGAATACGCGCGTGTTCGCGACGCAGAGCGTCGACGCCGCGCCACACAAATTAGTGTGGCAAGCGGAGAAGCTGTTTCGCGTGAAGTTCTCGGAAAGTTTTGTCAGCCACCAAGGTCCGATGACGATCACCGGCGATCTGCCGACGGGTCATAACTACTCTTTGCCGCTCGTTTCCGGTGCAACGATCTTCTTCACTGTTTACGTTGGCGATAGTTACTTTTATGTGCTCGACACGGCGACGGGTAATCGGATCGTGATGTTGAAGTTTGACGACAACCGGCTCTCAACGCTCGCCGCGATCGGCTCGACCGCGTTCTTCGGCACTGAGAAAGGCAGTGTCGTTGCCTATGATGCGTCTGCGAAAGCGTTGAAGTGGAGCTTCGAGCAAAAGGATGTTTCCTTCGCCAGTGCGCATCCGCTGATTGATGATGGAGTCGTTTACGCTTGCGGCAAAGGCGTCTACGCCCTGTCGGCGGAAACGGGCGCGCTGTTATGGCAGTTCAAGCACGATAAGTATCTTGCGGGCATTGCCGTGCAGGGTGACTACGTGGTCGTTCTCAGTGAGACGAAGTTGATAGCCATCGACAAGAAAACCGGAACGCCGAAATGGGAGAGCAGCGTCGGGCGTGACTTCCACGGCCTCGCGATTCTCGACGATCAGATCTTCATCAGGCACTCAGAGGGCGAGGTTCGCGCGTACGCGCTCCAGGACGGCGCGTTGAGATGGAAGGCAAAGAAAAACGGCGGCACTGTGTCGCCGTTCGTGCTGTTCAAGGGCATGGCGATTTACGGTGAAGAGATGGGAAATCTCGTGGCTTTGGACGCTCGCACCGGAGCTGAGAAGTGGAGATTCAAAACGAAGAAACCTTGCCGCGATCCGCTAATCGCAGGCACGACGCTCTATGCGCGTTGCTCCGACCACTACCATTACGCCCTCGACGCTGAAACGGGCGCGCTGAAATGGAGCGTCGACACCAAAGCCGCCGGACCAACGCCGCTTGTCGCTAACGGCGTGATGTATGCCCTGAGTTCCGACGGCCTCTTGCAGGCTTTTCAATAATCTCAATACTTCGCGACGCGCGGATCGACGTCTTCCGACCACGCAGTGATGCCGCCCTTCAAGTTGATCAGACGACCTGAAAAACCCGCGCGCTTCAACGCTTCGATCGCTTTCGCACTGCGCACGCCGCCCTTGCAGTGGACGATCGTGTCCACACTTTGATCGATCTCGTTCATGCGCGTCACGACGTGGCCCAACGGGATCAACTTCGTTCCCGGAATGCGCGCGATCTCAAACTCGTGCGGCTCGCGCACGTCGACAATCTGAATCTTGTCGCCACGCAAACGGCGCGCGTTCAACTCCGTCGCGCTGATCTCCTCCAGCTTCGAATCCGCCGGCGGAAGCTGATGCGGCGCAACTCCGCAGAACTCTTCGTAATCGATCAACTTCGTGATCGTCGGGTTCTCACCGCAGACCGGACACTTCGGATCCTTCCGCAGTTTGAACTCGCGAAACTTCATCGGCCACGCATCAAACAACAGCAAACGATTGATCAGCAGATCTTCCGCGCCGAGAATGATCTTGATCGTCTCGTTCGCCTGGATCGCGCCGACGATTCCCGGCAGCACACCGAGCACGCCGCCTTCCGCGCACGACGGCACGAGTCCCGGCGGCGGCGGTTCCGGATACAAACATCGGTAACATGCGCCCTTCTCCGCCCAGAACACACTCGCCTGCCCTTCAAACCTGAAGATCGATCCGTAAACGTTTGGCTTGCCGCTCAACACGCACGCGTCGTTGACGAGATAGCGCGTCGGAAAGTTATCGGTGCCGTCGACGATGATGTCGTAGTTGCGAAAGAGCTGCATCGCGTTGTGACTCGTCAAACGCGACTCGTGCGTCTCGATCTCAATATGCGGATTGATGTCGCGCAGACGATCGCGCGCTGACTCAATCTTCCGCCGCCCGAGATCTTTCGTGCCGTGAATGATCTGTCGCTGCAGGTTCGATTCCTCGACCACGTCGAAATCCACGATGCCGATGCGACCGACGCCGGCCGCGGCGAGATACATGCCGACGGGCGCGCCCAAACCGCCCGTACCGATCATCAGCACGCTCGCAGCTTTTAAACGGCGCTGACCCTGCATGCCGACTTCCGGCATGATCAGGTGACGGCTGTAACGCAGAATCTCTTCGTGTGAAAGCTCCGGCAACGTCTGGCCTACTTCCGACTCGATCACCGCGCCGCCCGCGATCGACGGCACGATCATAATCGTGTCGCCGTCTTTCACCGGCGTGTTCGGTCCCGAAGCGTGGCGAATGTCTTCGTCGTTTAGATAAACGTTGACGAAGTTGCGCAGCGTGTTCTGATCGTTGAAGAGATGGCGGCGCAAGGCTGAGTGCTCTGACGTGAGCAGATCGAGCGCCTCGCCCGCGGTCTTCGCTTCCACCGCGATCTGCGACTGGCCGCCCGCGAATTGCCTGAGCGGCGCCGGAATGGTGATCGTTACTGACATTGGATTTCCTCCTGGTTGAAACGCGAACGATCGGGCTCCTGCTCCCACGAGAAGAGGTCCCGCGCTTCGTCCGCACGCGTCGAGACGATGATGTATGAATACGTGGGCCAGGCGTGCTCGAGGTCGTATTGCGATGGCGCCGCCGGCGAATCCGGATGCGAATGATAAAAGCCGACGACTTCCAGATCGTGTTCGCGCGCGTAACGTTCGCCGCGCAACAGCTCGTCGGGCGTGATCAGGAAGCGATTGCGTTTGGCGCTTTCTTCGCGCGCGTTTGAGATCGGATAAGTCTCGTTGACGATCTTGCGCTCTGCGGTGTAGCGGCCGAGTAACAGGCCACAGCACTCGTACGGATAATCACGCACGCCGTGCTCGCGAATTTCCGTTAACTGTTTTTCGGCGATCGTAATCATGCGCTGAGTGCCTGTTCGATATCGGCGATGATGTCGTCGATGTTTTCAATACCCACGGAAATACGCACCAGGCCGTCGACGATGCCCGTCTCGCGTCGTCGCGCCGGTAGCAGATCTCGATGCGACGACGTCGCCGGATGCAGCACGCTCGTGAACACGTCGCCGAGACTCGTCGAACGCACCGCCAACTGCAACGCGTTCATAAAGCGAAACGCGGCGTCCTGCGTGTCTTCGCGCAGCTCGATCGCCACGAGCCCGCCGAGGTTTGGATAATGCACGCGACTGACGCGCTCGTTTTCATTAAGGTGGCTCGCGAGCCGGCGCGCGTTTTCACACTGCCGCTCCATCCGCACACCCAACGTTTTCAAACCGCGCAGAATCTCGTGTGCGTCCCAAACGCCGAGCACGCCGCCGACGAGTTTCATCACACTGAACAACGCCTGCTGATCGAACTCATCGCGCGAGACAACGATTCCGCCCATCGTGTCGGCGTGGCCGCCGAGATACTTCGTCGCGCTATGGACCACCATGTCCGCGCCGAGTTTCAAAGGCTGCACGAGATACGGCGAAGCGAACGTGTTGTCGATGATGAGTCGCGCGTTATGCTCGCGGGCGATCGCGGCGGTTGCCTCGATGTCGCAAACTTTCAGCAGCGGATTCGAGATCGTTTCCGCGATGAGCACCTGCGGCCGGCTCTCGCGCGCCTTCTCGCGCACCTGATCCAGATCGCTATAGTCCACTGTCACAGTGTTCACAGCGAAGGCGGAAAATACAGACTGGAGCAAACTCGTCGTCGCGCCGTAGAGATCCTGCGAGGCGAGCACGGTGGAACCGGCTTTCAGATCGCACGCGATCAGCGCGGCGTGGACGGCGGCCATGCCGGTCGCATAAGCGCAAGCGATTGCGCCCTCTTCGACCTCGCGCATCGCGGCTTCGAGCGCGGCGATCGTGGGATTGCCGTACCGCGTGTAGATGTAGCCGGCCTTTTCGCCGCTGAAGACCTGATCGATCTCCTGCATCGAGCCGTAAGTAAACGTCGCGCTGGCGTAGATGGGCGTGGCGACCGGCTGTGCTTCGGGCGGCGGCTGGCGTTCACCGGCGTGTACGAGTTGCGTAGTGATGTGGCGTTTTTTTGTTTTGTCCGTCATCGGCGTCAGAGGTATCGCTCGCCGCCGTCGCAGAGCACTGTGACCACCACGGCGGGCGGGCGCAGCGAGGCTGCCAGCGCGCCGGCGGCAAACACATTGGCTCCCGAACTCGGGCCAACGAAAATTCCTTGTTCACGAGCTAATCGACGGGTCATTAATAACGCATCTTCGGTAGAGACTTCCAGCGTCTCCGCCACCAACGACGGATCGAAGATGCCGGGCGTGATCGCCGTGGCCATGTGTTTCAGGCCTTCGAGACCGTGCAACGGCGACTCGGGTTGTACCGCGACCGCTTTGATCGCGGGGTTCAGTTCGCGCAGACGGCGCACGACGCCGACGAACGTGCCGGAAGTTCCGAGGCCGGTGATGAAGTGCGTGATGCGGCCGCGGGTTTGTTCCCAGATTTCGTTGGCGGTGGTTTCGTAGTGTGCGAGCCAGTTGGCGTCGTTGTTGTACTGGTCGGGATAGAAATATTTCTCCGGGTCGGTGGCGTAGATTTCGCGCGCGATGAGTTGCGCGCCGTCGGTCAGGAGCATCGGATCGGTTTCGACGATCTCGACGCCGTAGTGCTGCAGGATCTGTTTGCGTTGCTTGCTGGCGTTCTTCGGCAAGCAGACTTTGACTGGATAACCGCGCGAGGCGCCGATCATTGCGTAAGCAATGCCGGTGTTGCCGCTCGTGGCGTCGAGAATCGTCATGCCGGGCTTTAAGTTACCGCTGCGTTCGCCTTCGAGAATCATTGATAACGCGGCGCGGTCTTTTACCGAGCCGCCGGGGTTCAGGTGTTCTGCTTTGGCGAAAACGGGAACTTCGGTGTCCGTGAGTTGCAAACGCAGTAGCGGTGTGTTGCCGATGCTCGCTTCAATCGAGCCTGGCGCGATCGTCAGTGCCGACTCTTCTAAAACTATCGATGGGGCGCTCATTTCATACCCAAAAAGCAAAACCGGCCGCGACTTCGAAAAGTGCGACCGGTTACGCCGAAAAATTGCTGGTCAGTGGTTAGCTATCGCTTCCTCCGCCTGCACACGGCCTCTCGGTCGCGCTGCAATAGCAGCAGCATTGACACCAGAGACAACACATGCAGGCCTCGAACATGACGGCGAAACTATAGGCCCGCGCCATTACACTGTCAAGCGACGTGTTTTGGCCACTCCCTGGAGTGCGGGGACTTGTCACCGCTTTGGCCAGAGCGCCGACGAGTCGGCGCACTCCAAATCAAATCGCAGTGCCGTTTTTGCTTCTTCCATGTTTTCGGCGTTAATCTTTGGCCATGTCAAATACATGGCCTGCTCTCCCGCTCGAGGAATGGAAAGATACGTGTGCGACGTTGCATATGTGGACGCAGATCGTCGGCAAGATACGGCTCGCGCAGACGCCGCTCGTCAATCACTGGTGGAACGTGCCGCTCTATGTTTCCGCGCGCGGCCTCACGACGACTGCGATGCCTTACGGCGAGATCTCTTTCGAGATGGAGTTTGATTTCATCGATCACAAACTCGAGATCACGTGCAGCCACGGCAAATCCACGAGCGTCGCTTTAGCGCCCAAATCCGTGGCCACGTTTTATCGCGAGACGATGGACGCGCTGCGCGGGCTCGGCATCGAGGTTCACATCTGGCACATGCCGGTCGAGATTCCCGATCCCATTCCGTTCGACGAAGACGAGCAACACGCGTCGTACGATCCGGAGTATGCGAACAGGTTTTGGCAGGTGTTGCGTTCGTCGGAAAGAGTGATGCAGGAGTTCCGCGCGCGCTTTATCGGGAAGTCGAGCCCGGTGCATTTCTTCTGGGGCAGTTTCGATCTCGCCGTCACGCGCTTTTCCGGGAGACCAGCGCCACCGCGTCCCGACGCTGACGTGATCACACGCGAAGCTTACTCACACGAAGTAATCAGTCACGGCTGGTGGCCCGGCCAGGGCCCACTCGGCAAACCCGCCTTCTACTCCTACACCGCCCCCGCCCCCGAAGGCCTCGCCGATGCAAAGGTCCAGCCTGCGCAGGCTTACTATGACAGCTCGATGGGCTTGTTTCTTCTGCTCTACGACGACATGCGCACCGCAAGCGATCCCGAAGCAACGTTGACCCGCTTCATGCAGAGTACTTACGAAGCGGGAGCGAATCTGGCGAAGTGGGATCGTCCCGCACTGGAGCGGTAGAAATACAGAGATCAATCCTTAGGTCTTGACCGTCTTCACGGGGCGCCAGAGGGCGGAGAGGCGTTTGCCGCTGGCGGTTTGGAGGATGCTCATCACGCCCATGTAGCCGAAGCCGAAGAAGAATAAGAGCAGGAAGGGGATCGTGCCCCACATGTGCAGCCGCGCGGAGTAGGCAATGGCCAGGAGGAAGTAAACCGCGAAGGCCAGCTCCAGCAACGGCAACAGACCGCGCTTGCGTTTGTACTTCTTCCGCTTCCAGGTCGCGTCCGTCGCTTCTTCAACCCGATACTTCGGCGTGCGCACGAATTCCGACTTCACGCCAAACAACGCTTCCAACACCGCGCGCGCGTTGGAAAACGCGAGACCGATGCCGAGTCCCATCACGAGCGGCAGGTGCAACAGACGCGGCGCGCGCTTCTCGTCGAGATACCAGACCGCCGAGCCGTAAAACAACACCACCGATATCGAAGAGAAGAACAACAGCGGCAGGTCCAGCACCATCAGGTGATAGAACGGCTGGTTGTAACGCACGAGCAATAGCGGAAACTGGAGAAAGCTCGCGACGATCATCAGCGGATAACTGATGTTTCCCGTCAGCCGGAAAAACATCTCGAGCTTGACGCGCAACGGCAACGGCGCCAGCCAGATGCGCGGATAGAGTTTCAGCCCGACCTGCATTACGCCCTTGGCCCAGCGGCGTTGCTGCGCCTTGAACGCATTGATCTCTACCGGAATCTCCGCCGGCGCTTCTTCATCGAGCAGGTAAACAAACTTCCAACCCATCAACTGCGCGCGGAAACTGAGATCGGTGTCTTCGGTGAGCGTGTCGTGTTGCCAGCCGCCGCTCATCTCGATCGCCTGACGCCGCCAGATTCCCGCCGTGCCGTTAAAGTTGAAAAATCCGCCGGTGCGATTGCGCGTGGTCTGTTCGACGACGAAATGCCCGTCGAGCATGATCGTTTGCAAACGCGTCAACAGATTGTAACGGCCGTTGATGTGCGACCAGCGCATTTGCGCGCAACCAACCATCGGATCGGTGAAGAAGTCGACGAGCTTGCGCAGGCAATCGGGTTTCGGCACGAAGTCGGCGTCGAAGATGGCGAACAGTTCGCCTTTTGCAGACTTGTTGCCGTTCTCCAGCGCGCCCGCTTTGAAGCCGGTGCGATCGTCGCGATGGATGTAATGGATGTCGAAACCCTGCGCCGCGTATTTCGCCACCACCGCCTCCGCGACTTTCACGGTTTCGTCAGTCGAGTCGTCAAGGACCTGAATCTCCAACTTCTCGCGCGGGTAATCGATCGCGGTCACAGCCTTCAACAAGCGGTCGACAACATAGAGCTCGTTGAAGAGCGGCAACTGCACCGTGATGCGCGGCAGATCCTCTTCGGCAAACTTCCCGCTCGGCTGCGGCACGAATTTGCGATAACGCCAGAAGTCGATCACCTGCTTGATGCGATACGAGCCGTAGATCGCGAGCACCGTGAGAATCGTGAAATAGAGAATCAGGATGAACCAGTCGAAGTCGTCGAGCTTGTAAAGCGGACTGATGTTGCCCCACGTTTTGTTGACCAGGTCGTGGAAGTAGCGCTCGAAGAGAACCTGTGGCGGAGGACCGATCGGACTGGGCCAGGGAGTTGGTGCCGGAGACTGCAACATAAAGCGCCAGATTCTAACCCACGGCAAGGCCCGAGGACAAAGAGAAGAATTTCACGAGACCTTTCGGGCGTTTTTGCGGGGGTAATCGCTGGGCGCCGCGGCGATGCGCTCGGGCGCCGCGAGGGTGAAGGTCGGTCGCGACGATGTTGTTGTCAGGCCCGTTTGGAGCGCGCGCAAACTCAGATCTGCAATCCCCGGCATGACGTAAAAAACCGCGACGCTGCCGAGCAACAGTCCCGTCAGCAATCGCGACGTGTGCGTGTTTTCCCAGATACCGAAAAACGTCAAACTGAAATCGATCGCGAGCGGCAGCGCCGCGAGCAGTAACCACTTTCGGGCAGGCGTTGTAACAGTTCTCAACGAGCGAAGCAAAGGATAGGCGAGCAGCGTGAAGGTGAAACCGAAGTAGATCCCGGTGCAGCGCGCACAAACACCAAACTTGTGTCCGTCGATGTAGAAAGAACGATCAGGGCGCTGGTGACAGAGCCCGCTGAAGCCGTAATAGATCGCGCCCGCGATCTCGTTATGTCCACTCGCCGCAGCCAGCGGCGCGACGAGAATCAGCGATACCAACGACAACACGATCGCCGCAGTCACGGCCCAAAAGACCAGCGGCCGTTGCGTCGGAATAACCTGAGGGATATAAGAACTCAAAAGCGAATTACCGTGTCTGGTCCACCTTCGATGTGCAACGTGTCGACGAAACGAATGTGCCGCGACTCAGTCGTCATCACGACCGAGTGCGTCCGCTTGCCCGAACCAAAGAACCGCACGCCCTTCAACAGCGCGCCATCCGTCACCCCAGTCGCCGCAAAAATGATCTTCTTGCCTGGCGCGAGATCATCCGTGTCGTAAATCTTGTTCGGATCCTTGATGCCCATTGACGCAAGCCGATCCAAAACCTCGTCACGCGGCGGCACCTTGTCGCGATCCACACCGAGCCGGTCCGGATCGAAAACGAGCCGCGCCTGAATCTCACCGTTCAAACACTTCATCGCCGCCGCAGTGATCACGCCCTCAGGCGCGCCGCCAATGCCCATCAGCGCGTGAATGTTCGTGCCCGCGACAGCCGCGGAAATGCCCGCCGAAAGATCGCCGTCGGAGATCAAACGAATGCGCGCGCCCGCCGCCCGCACGTCGGAGATCAGTTTCTTATGGCGCGGACGGTCCAACACAATCACTGTTAAGTCTTCGATGTCGCGACCCAAACGGCGCGCGATGTTCTTGAGGTTGTCTTTAACGGGAGCATCGATATCCACCACGCCGCGCGAAGATGGCCCAACGACGATCTTGTCCATGTAGATGTCCGGCGCGTTGAGCAAGCCGCCGCGTTCCGCCGCTGCGAGCACGGCGATCGCGTTGTTCGCGCCGAGCGCGCAGAGGTTCGTGCCCTCAAGCGGGTCAACCGCGATGTCGATCTCCGGACACGACTCAGCAATCTCCTCGCCGGCGTGGAAGCCGCCGCCAACTTCCTCACCGATATAAAGCATCGGCGCTTCGTCGCGTTCGCCTTCGCCAATCACCACGCGCCCGCGCATCGGCACCGTGTCCATCACTTCGCGCATGGCCTCGACCGCGACCTGATCGGAGTACTTACGATCGCCCTGGCCCATGGTCCGCGCCGCGGCTATCGCGGCCGCTTCGCACACGCGCAAAAAATCCAGAGAAAGCTCGCGGTCTGTTCTGAGATCCTCGCCCATTCGTTTACGTTCTCCCGGCTTCGCAGTTGATTTAGTCCATTTTGCGTGAAGAATGCGCGTTCATACTAACAGAGGGGATTGTAATTTTGTAGTTTCGGCTCCGGCGGGGATAGAATTGCCGCCGCCGCGGCCGACGCGGGTTTCCCCCGTCCCTTCATTGCTACCTTTCTTATGAGGAGTGTTCTATGGCAACACCAGTCCCGTCCAGGGAAATAAACGAAGACAAAATGCATCAGTTTTTGGGTAAGGTGGTCGGAGATTTTGGCGCTTCCCTCAGTTCCTCACTCGCTTACATCGGACAAAAGCTCGGGCTTTATAAAGCGTTGGCCGCGGATGGCCCACTCACGCCGGCCGAGCTCGCGCAGAAGACAAACACGAATGAGCGCTACGTGCGCGAGTGGCTCGTGAATCAGGGCGCCGGCGGCTATGTGGAGTACGACGCTGCCAGCGGCCGTTACTCGTTGAGCCCTGAGCAAGCGGTTGCACTTACAGAAGAGCAAAGCCCGTTTTATGTAGGCGGCGGCTTTTTTGTGGTGAAGGCGATGACGCAGGCGGTCGAACGGATCGAAGACTACTTCCGCAATGGCGGCGGTATGCTTTGGGGCGAGCATCATCCGGATCTTTTCATCGGCACCGAACGTTTTTTCAGGCCCGGTTACGCCGCACACTTGGTTTCGACGTGGATTCCGTCGCTCGACGGCGTTGAAGAGAAACTAAAGGCGGGCGCGAAGGTGGCGGATGTCGGTTGTGGCCACGGCGCATCGACGATCATCATGGCGAAGGCGTATCCCAACTCGGAGTTTTGGGCGTTCGACAACCACGAGGCTTCGGTTGAGTATGCGAAGCGCGCGGCGCAGGACGCGGGCGTTGGCGATCGCGTGCATTTTGAAGTCGCCAGTGCACAAACGCTGCCGGACGGGCAGTTTGATTTAGTGACGTTCTTTGATTGTTTGCACGACATGGGCGATCCTGTCGGCGCCTGCCGGCGCGCGGCGGAAGTGCTGAACGCAGACGGCAAGGCTTTGATTGTCGAACCGATGGCGGGCAACAACGTCGAGGAGAACTTCAATATCATCGGGCGCACGTTTGCCGGTGCTTCGACACTGTGCTGCACTTCGAATTCTCTGGCGCAGGATGGACCAGCGCTTGGCGCAGTGGCGACGGAAGATGCGATACGTGACGTTGTGCTGACCGGCGGGTTCAAGGAGTTTCGGCGCGCGACTGAGACGCCGTTCAACCGGATCTTCGAAGCAAAGAAGTAAATCCGATCGGGTCATTCGGAACAAGAGGCACGGAGGCGTGGATCGTCTTCGTGCCTTTTTGTTTGCATTCGTGCTAAGCTCCGCTGCCCTCCTCAACTTCGTACGTGCCGTAGTCCTCATCACTATGGATCGAAGAATCGAACTTGTGCTTGCCGAGATTGGTAGCGACGTCACGCGCGCGTGGGAAACCGCGGAGCTTGCGGCGCTCGTGAATTTGTCTGCGTCGCGTTTTCGTCATCTCTTTAAAGAGGAGACAGGCGTGGGTCCGGGGTTATATTTGCGAGAGCGGCGGCTGGAACGCGCGGAGTTGCTGTTGCGCACGACGTTTCTGACGATCAAGGAAGTGATGAGCGAGGCGGGAATGAGTTCGATGAGCCACTTCGTTTCGTACTTCAAAAGGCGGTATGGCGTGTCGCCGAGCGGCTATCGGAAACAGTTAGCCATTTTCGTAAAGCATTAGCCATTTTCAACAACACTTTTCTGTTGACTCACAACAGCGATCACTTCTACAGTGCTCACCGCCAACCCCCTCATACAAATCAAGAAAAGTGGAGATGATGAGAATGTTATTCCGTTCCTCACCAGGGAAAGTTCTGTTTTTGATTCTGCTGTTACGCATGGCCGCCTTCGCGCAAGCGCCGGAGACGGTGGTTGCGACGGTTAATGGACGCGAGATCACGTTGCGGCAGGTTGATGAAACTGTTTCGGCTGCGGTTGGACCGTTGCAACAGCAATTGTTTGCGATCAGAAAAGTCGCTTTAGAGAATTTGATTCTCGCTCGATTGCTGGAAGATGAAGCGCGAGCGCAGGGTGTTTCGATTGAAGAACTGCGGCAACGTTTGACGCGCGGCGAAATCGCGGTGACGCGAGCGCAGGTTGAAGACGCTTACGCGCAAAACGCTTCGTTCTTTGCGTCGATGAGTCCGGATGAGGCGCGAGAACGGTTGCGGCTCGATCTCGAAACGCAGGCACGGATGCGGAATTATCGTGCGGGACTTGACGCGCTGCGGAAGAAATGGACCGTGGTGGTGAATTTCGTTGGGCCACCCGTGGCGCTGGAGTTAGATGATAATTTGTCGCCGGTGAAAGGTTTGGCGAAAGCGGCGGTTACGATTGTTGAGTTCTCGGACTTTGAGTGCCCGTTCTGCCGGCAGGTGCAGGACACGCTGAAGCAGATCGCGGAGCGTTACGGCGCGGACGTGCGGCTCGTGTTCAAGCACCTGCCGTCCGAGGGGCATCGCAATTCCCTCGCGGCTGCGCGCGCGGCGTACTGCGCGGGCGAGCAGGACCGGTTCTGGCAGTTTCACGACGCGCTGTTTGCTGCGAAAGAACTGTCGCCTGAGTTTTATAGCGGATTGGTTTCGTCGCTCGGGCTCGGCCGCGAGAAGTTTGTCGAATGTGTGAGTGCGGAACGCTCTCGCACGGCTGTCTTGAAAGACATTGAAGCGGCAAAGCGCTATCACATCGACAGTACGCCGAGCTTTTTCATTAACGGGAAACTCGTCAAAGGCGCGCTTCCTTTGGCTGAGTTTCAAAGCCTCATCGAACGCGAGTTACCGTTGCCCCGCAAAACGTCCTCAACCAACTAGGAGACCTCATGAACCGATTGAATCGTTTTACGCTCTTCTCACTGTGTTTCTTTTGTTTGCCTGTAACTATGCAGGCGCGCTCCTTCAACTCCCAGGAGAAGCTCATCCGCGAGACTTATCGCAAACTGGAAATCTACAACGCCGCCGCTCAAGTTTTTCAACAGGAGCAGTCGGGGCGGGGTCCGCGCGCGCCGGCCCGGATCAGCTTCGCGCTCTCTGATTTTCGTTCGGGGAATATGCAGGAGATTGCCGCTCGGCGTTATAGCGAGTTGGTGACACTGCCCACCGGCGAGGTTGTGTCGTTGACTCACGGTAGTCACTCGCTGGACCGCGGCGCGGAAGAAGCGACGTTTGCCGCTGCATGGGAACACGGGCAGTATGCGTCGGTGTTCGACCCGCAATGGACCATCAACGACGTGCTCAACTTTGAGCCCGCGCGTTATTACGACGTTGAGAGTTACACGTCGTATCAGGTCGTAGTCAGTCTTGAGGGCAAGAGCCGCACTTATCGCGCGCTGGCTTTGTTTCATCGTCCGCCGCGCGCAGATGATTCGGGCGCGCCGGAGTTTTTGGATGCGGTAGTGAATGGGGTGGACCGCGTGTGGGAAGAGAAGCGTCCGGCGTACAAGGCGAAGTCGAAGCTGGATTTGGTCGACGCGTCCGTGGCGACTTCGTCGGTCGACAATACCCGAATGGCTGCATCGGTGGACGATGGTTCGGCGGGCGATGATACCGCCTTCGTAACGTTCGCCACCACAACGCCCTTGCCCGACTGGCTCAGGCAGGACTTTGCCGAACACGCTTCGGGCAAGCATTTGGGCACGGCGCAGTATCAAGGTGTTTGCAGCGTGCTGAGTAATAATCTTCAGCGGTGCTCGATTGCCATAAATAACTTTGCGGCGGCTGAGTCCGGCACGCTCGATAACATCACACCGTTGTTTTCTCATGTGGGCACCAAAGACTTGAAAACTGAGAACCGGACCGGTAGTTTCGGCAGCAGCATCTTCTGCGCAGCGGCGACGGGCGTGGCTTTTTCGTCCTGTTTCCTGGGATCAAACTGCGGCGGAAATGCGAGCGTTTCCTTGAGTGTGTTGATTGCCTCGGCCTCCGCAAGCATAACCGGCGGCAACTTGTGGCACGACGTGAACGCGGAACACTTCACTTGTAACCTCGGCGGTACTGCGGGCAGCAACTGTACCGTGAGTCTCGGCGGCCTCTGTCCGCTTGGCACGTCGCCGAATGGCTCCGGTCTTTGCTGTTCCTCCGGGATATTGAGTTGCAATACCACTTTCGCTAGTCGTTGTATGCGGTTCGGCGGTGACTATGATTTCTCGACCTGTTCGTGTCTCGGCTGCGACACGTGCGGCGGCTCTCCGATCGTTATCGACATCAATGGTGATGGCATCGCGTTGACCGGAACGAGCGAGGGCGTGGAGTTCGATTTAAACGGTAACGGCACGCGGGATCATTTGGGTTGGACCCTCGCCGGTTCCGACGATGCTTGGCTCGCGCTAGACCGTGATGGCAATGGAACTATCGATAATGGTGGCGAGTTGTTTGGCGACTTCACGCCTCAGCCACCCGGTCCTGATAAGAACGGGTTTCTGGCGCTGGCTGAGTTTGATAAAGCGGCTAAAGGCGGCAACGGTAATGGAGTTATCGACGAGCGTGATGCGATCTTTCCAAGTCTGCGGCTGTGGCAGGACACGAATCACAACGGCGTTTCCGAGCCGGAGGAGTTGCACACGCTCGAATCGTTGAATGTGAAAGCGTTGGAGTTGGAATTCAAGGAGTCGAAACGAGTGGACGGGTTCGGCAATGAATTCAAATACCGCGCGAAGGTGAAAGACACAGCCGGCGCGTCAGTCGGTCGTTGGGCCTGGGACGTCTTCCTCGCGCACTAGGCCACGAAAAAGCACAAGAGGCACAAGATAAGTAAAGGAGAAAACCAACGTTCCTTTGTGGCTCTTGTGCCTCTTTGTGGCTACTTCTTGAAGGGCGGCAACGTGCGGCGGGCGGCTTTCTCTTTTTTCAGCCCGAGCGCCCAGTCGGCTTGCATCAGTGTGTGAATGTCGCGGGTGCCTTCGTAAATGATGGCGGCCTTGCAATTGCGCAGGTAACGCTCCACCGGATAATCGTTGGAATAACCGTTCGCACCGTGGACCTCGATCGCCATCGACGCCGCCTTCTCGCTACGCGTCGTCGCTTGCCACTTCGCCAAACTCGTCGCCTTCGCATTGGGCTGGCCCATGTTTTTCAAATACCCGGCCCGCAGCCATAGCAGATGGCTCATCTGGTAATCCGCTTCCATCTCCGCGATCTTCTGTTTCACGAGCTGATGGTTCGCGATCTTCGTTCCAAACGTCTCGCGCTCATTTGCATACGCCACCGACGCATCACGCGACGCGCGAATCACACCCGTTGCTCCCGAAGCCACAGTGTACCGGCCTTGCTCGAGCGCAAACATCGCGATCTTGAAACCCTCGCCCTCTTCACCAACCATGTTCTCCTGCGGCACACGCACGTCCTGCAATGAGAAGTAACCCGTATTGCCGGCGCGGATGCCGAGCTTCCCGTGAATCGTTCCCGAAGAAAATCCCTTCATGCTGCGTTCGACGATGAAACACGACATGCCGGTGTGATCGCGTTTGCGCCGCTTCTCTTCATCCGTCCAGCAGAAGAACAGAAAATTATCGGCGAGGTCCGCGAGGCTGATCCACATCTTCTCGCCATTCAGCACCCACTCGTTTCCTTCACGTCGCGCAGTCGAACGCGCGCCCACCACGTCCGAGCCCGCGCCCGGTTCAGTCAAGCCGTAGGTCGCGAGCTTTTCACCCTTCGCCTGCGGCACTAAAAATCGCTGCTTCTGTTCCTCAGTGCCCCACGTGTAAAGCGTCAACGAATTCAGTCCCGTGTGCACCGACATGACCACGCGCAAAAACGTGTCGACCGCTTCCAACTCCTCGCAAACGAGCCCGAGCGAAATGTAGTCGAAACCGGCGCCGCCGTACTCTTCCGGAATGCACACGCCGAGCAGATTCAACTCCGCCATCTGGCGCAACACCGACGGTTCGAAGTGCTGCTTCTCGTCCCATTCCTTAATAAACGGCGCCACTTCCTTCTGCGCAAACTCGCGCACGGTCTGCACCAGCGCCTTGTGATCTTCGGTCAATTCAAAATCGATCATTTCATTACTCTTTTCAGTTGGGTGCTAAAAATGACCGGACATCTTACTCAAGTCCAAACTGCAATGTCCAAACGCCCTTTGCTATACTCGCCGCATGCCGAGAAAAAGCCGTGCCGATAACGTGACCACTGTAGGTCTGGTGCAAATGACGTGTGAGCCCGAGCCCGAGAAGAACCTGAAAAAGGCCATCGCGGGCATCAACGACGCCGCCAAGCGCGGCGCTCAAATCGTTTGCCTGCAGGAACTTTTCCGGTCGCAGTATTTCTGCCAAACCGAAGACATTCAGCTCTTCAAACTGGCCGAAACGATTCCCGGCCCGACCACCGAAGCACTGGGCAAAGTCGCGCGGCAAAGAAAAGTCGTCATCGTGGCCTCGCTTTTTGAGAAGCGCGCGGCCGGCGTTTATCACAACACCGCGGTGATGATCGACACGTCGGGAAAAATCGTGGGCAAGTATCGCAAGATGCACATCCCCGATGACCCGCTCTATTACGAGAAGTTTTATTTCACACCCGGCGATCTCGGTTTTCAAACTCACGACACTGCTTACGGCAAACTCGGCACGCTCGTCTGTTGGGATCAGTGGTTTCCCGAAGCCGCGCGCCTCACGGCACTCGGCGGCGCGCAGTTTCTCTTCTATCCGACCGCGATTGGCTGGCTGCCTGACGAAGATCCGGAAGTGAACGAAGCGCAGCACTCCGCGTGGGAAACGATTCAACGCGCGCACGCGATCGCCAACGGGCTCTTTGTCGTGGTCGTCAATCGCGTCGGCCGCGAAGGCAAGCTGACGTTCTGGGGCCAATCGTTCGTCGCTGATCCTTTCGGCCGCATCATCGCGAAGGCCTCCGCCGATCAGGAAGAAGTGCTGGTCGTCGAATGCGATCTCTCGCGCATTGAAGAGACGCGCCAGAACTGGCCGTTTCTGCGCGACCGCCGCATCGACGCTTACGACGGTCTGCGTTTCCGCTTTGGTGACCAGTTATGAACTACGGGCTGCTGGACCTCGTCGGCAACGTCGGCGTCGTGATCCTGATGGTGACTTACCTGCTGTTGCAACTCAACAAGATCAGAAGCGACGATCTGATGTACTCGCTACTGAACGCAGTGGGCGCGAGCCTCATCGTCCTTTCGCTGCTCGTGAACTTCAACCTGTCTGCCCTCCTGATGGAAGTCTTCTGGGTGCTGATCAGTTTCGTCGGCATCTATCGTCACTTCCGCCTCAAGGCGCTTCGTTCCTGAACCGCGATGCCGCACCGGACGCCCGCCGAACTCGGTTTCTACATGCCCGCCGAATGGCATCCGCACGCGGCTACGTGGCTGACGTGGCCCAAGGATCCCGAAACGTGGCCCGGCAGAGTCGAACAAGTCGAACAAACGTATCTCGAGATCATCGCGGCGCTCGCGCCGCATGAAACCGTGAACCTGCTGATCGACGACGAAGCCGCGGAGCAAGCAGTGCGGCGGCGTTGCAGTTTTCCCGGCGCGGAGAACGTACGCTTCCACCAGATCCCGACAGTCGATTCGTGGATCCGCGACTATGGACCAAACTTTCTGCTCTCCCGCGATGATAAAGCAGGCGCATTTAACGATTGGATCTTCAACGCGTGGGGCGACAAGTATGAAGCGTTGAAGCAGGACGACACGATACCACGCCTGCTCGAACCGATTCTCAAACTCCCGCGCTTCGAACCCGGCATCGTCCTCGAAGGCGGCTCGATCGAAGTTGACGCCCACGGCTGCGTATTAACGACCGAACAATGCCTGCTCAATCCGAATCGCAATCCGCAACTCAGCCGCGGCGAAATCGAGCAATACTTGAAAGACTATCTGGGCGTCGTGAAGGTGTTGTGGCTGGGTGAAGGCATTGTCGGCGACGACACCGATGGTCACATCGACGACATCGCGCGGTTCGTGGCGCCGAACGTGATCGTCTGCGCGGTGGAAGACGATCCGGAAGATGCGAACTACGAAATCCTGCAAGACAACTTGAAGCGACTCAAGCTGATGACTGACGCGAACGATCGCCCATTCGAGATCGTCACGTTGCCGATGCCCGGCATTGTCGGCGGCGAGAGCACCGCCACGCGCGATCTTGATCGCTTACCCGCAAGCTACGCCAACTTCCTTATCGCGAACAATGTCGTACTGCTGCCGGTCTTCGGTCATGCAAACGACGCGCGCGCGATCCAAACTCTGCAACGCGTGTTTCGCGATCGACGCATCGTGCCGATCAATTGCGAACCGCTCGTCTGGGGTATGGGAACGATCCATTGCCTGACACAACAGCAGCCACGGATAAACACGGATCTCAAGAACGGATGAACACAGTTCTTACAAAGCCACGAGCTTCTTGGCTTCAGCGATCGCTTCCTCAACGGTGCGCACACGCCCGTCCAACTGCATCTCGTAAACGACGCGCGTGATCTCTCCCATCTTCGGTCCGGGCTCAACTCCCAAGGCCAACAAGTGCCGGCCGAGCAACAACGGCTCCGGCGGACGCTGCTCCACGTCCAACTCGCGCGCGCGCTGAATAAACCATTCCTGCGCTTCCGATCCGTACCACTTCTCACGCGGCACCCACGGCGCGTTGCGCCCGAGCGAATCCGCCTTCGCCACTCGGTACAACAGGTCAGGCTCACAACGACGCGCCAAACGGCGAAACGCACCCTCGCCAACTTCGTCACGCTTTTTGTAAAACTCACCCGGCTTCAAGTGCTCGCGAACCAGAGCGATCACCTGGCCGCGCACATTGTAGCCGTCAATCGTGTGCACGTTGAGGCGATCAAGAAATGCTTCGGCCGGCGCCGCGCCCGCCGCTTCGTGACCGCGCGAACGCAAACGCCCTTCAATAAACTCCGTCGTTGCCGGTTTGCCAAAATCGTGGGCCAACGCCGCGAGCATGACCGTTACTTGCCGCGGATAACTAAGCTCGTCGATCGACTCGCGCGCGCGATCGATCGTGAGTCTCGTGTGCACGAACACGTCGCCTTCCGGATGCCACTCCGGATCCTGCGGCACACCGACGAGGGCGTTGATCTCCGGAAACAACTTTTCCAACGCGCCAAGTGCGTGCAGCCAGCCGAGTCCGATCGAAGGCTGGCGCGCGCGCAAGAGAAGCTTTTCCAACTCGCCCCAAATTCTCTCAGCCGGCAAGTCGCTCAAATCAATCGCGCGGCAAAGCTCGACCGTCTCCGGCGCAATGCGAAACTCGAAACGTGCCGCAAACTGCGCTGCGCGCAACACGCGCAAACTATCTTCCGCAAACGTCTCGGTCGAGACAGCGCGCAACACGCCCTGCTCGACGTCGCGCCGCCCGTCAAACAGATCGATGATTTCGTCGTTAAGCGGATCCTGAAGGATCGCGTTAATGGTGAAGTCGCGGCGGCGCGAGGCTTCGAGGACACTCATCTCCGGGTCGCCTTCGATCACAAACGCGCGATGACCGCGACCTGACTTGCGCTCGCGCCGCGGTAGCGACACATCCACATCAGACCCGAGTTTGTAAACCGTGAACGCCTCGCCGACGACGTTCACTGGTCCAAAGCGATCCAGAATCTCGCGCAGCCGCTCGGGTGCGACGCCGTAGACCTCGACGTCCCAGTCCTTCGGCTGCACGCCCATCAACGCGTCGCGCACACAACCGCCGACGAGCAACGCGCGGCCGCCCGCCTCACGCACCGCCACAGCGAGATCGACAATTTTCTGCGGGAGTTCCATGAACGATAGGTCCTCGCAGGACCTATTCTTCCTCGTCGTGATCTTCGATCACGACTTGCACGCCGCGAGTGGAAGGCAAACAACTGATCACCTGAGCTCGATCGATCCGCGTCAGCTCGCTGCCGGCCGCGTGCCACAGCTTCACCCAGAACGTCCGCGTCGCGCCGTGAATCGCAAACGTCGACCCGTCGAGCATCACCGGCACGGGCTCGGCCACCGTTCCGGCGCGCAGAGCCTCGAGCAATTCAGGAACGTAAGGCTTGAACTTCTCGAACTGGACCAGCACCCCCGCATCATCGATCTCGGCCGGCGGCAACTCCACCGGCTCTTCCGATTCGAGCAACAGCCGCGTCTCAGTCTGCTCATTTCGTTTCTTAACAATTGGCATAAAAAACTCAGACATCCAGATTCGTCGCCGGCGCCACGGGCTGCACCGGCGCAGTCGCTTTCAAACGCTTCTGCAAATGCTCCGCGAGCTCGGCGACTTTCACTCTCTCCTGCTCCCACGTGTCGCGGTCGCGCACCGTCACCGCTTCATCTTCGAGCGACTGATGGTCCACCGTCACGCACAAGGGCGTTCCGATCTCATCCTGCCGCGCGTAAAGTTTTCCGATTCCGCCCGTGTCATCGTAAACGGCGCGGAGCACCGGTTGTAATGAACGCTTGATCGCTTTGGCCATACCGACGATCTCGGGCTTGTTCTTCGCGAGCGGCAGGATCGCCGCTTTGATCGGCGCAAGCTGCGGGCTCAGCTTGAGAATCACACGCGTCTCGCCCTTGTCGTTCGTCTTCTCCGAGTAAGCATCCATCAACACCGCGAGGACCGTTCGGTTCACACCCGCGGCCGGCTCGATCACATGCGGATAAAAACGCTGCTTTGTTGCTTCGTCGAAGTACGACAAGTCTTCAGTGGAATCCGGATTGACGCGCTTCGCTTCTTCATCCACCGGCTTACTCGAATGCGAGCGCAAATCGAAATCTGTGCGATACGCAATCCCCATCAGTTCTTCCCACTGCCGCTCTTGTTCGGACCGCTCCGGAAAATAGCGATACATGATGTCGACCGTCCGTTTCGAATAATGCGCGAGCTCATCCGGCGGCACTTCATGCAAATGCAAATTGTCACCACTAATGCCGAGACTCTTGAACCACTCGAGATACAATTCGACCCATTCATCGACGAGCTTGAAGTGTTCCGCATCGGGTTTGACGAAATACTCCATCTCCATCTGCTCAAACTCGCGCGTCCGCAGAATGAAATTACCCGGTGTGATCTCGTTCCGAAATGACTTGCCGACCTGCGCAATGCCGAACGGCAACTTGCGCCGCATCGCAGTCTGCACGTTGAGAAAGTTGATAAAGATTCCCTGCGCAGTTTCCGGGCGCAGATAGGCGAGCGCCGTGGGATCGTCCTCTTCCGCCGCCGCGCCGAGAAGCGTGCGAAACATCATGTTGAAGTTGCGCGGCTCGGTAAGATTGGCGGAACCGCAGTTCGTACACTTCCCTTCGATCTTGTCCGCGCGCATTCGCGTTTTGCACTCGCGACAGTCGACCAGCGGATCGTGGAACGTCGCTTCGTGCCCCGAATACTTCCACACCAGGCGATTGAGAATGATCGACGAGTCAATCCCCTCGATGTCGTCGCGCTCGTAAACCAGCCAGCGCCACCACGACTGCTTGATGTTGTTGGAAAGCTCGACGCCGAGTGGACCATAGTCCCAGGCGCTACCGAGGCCGCCGTAGATCTCAGACGAGGGAAAGACGAAGCCCCGCCGCTTGGCGAGGGAAACAATGGTGTCGATGTTTGGCGCAGGCATTGCGAAGAGTATATAGCCACAGATCACACCGATTGTCATCCGCGTAATCTGTGGCTAAAACAGGTGAGCTCGAATCACTTACTCGGTGTGGAAATGTTTACGTCGATCTTCTGTGTGCCGCCTCCTCCAAATAGCCGTCCCCTAAAAACGAATAGCGCTACCAGCACAATGATCACAAAAATCACGAGCACCGCGACGACGCCCGCACTGCCGCCTCCGCCGCCTTCATCAGCCATGACGGTATCCTCCTGTTTCGTTAGCTTCAGTTGGGGGGCGAACGGGGAAAGGGGCCGCCCACTCAGGGGCGACCCCATTGTACTCGGGATTGTTTGAGTTTCAACCGCGTCGTCGACGCGCAGGTTTCACGTCGCCGGCCTGGACCGTCGGAGTCGCGCGCGGAGCCGCAGCGCCGCTGGGCACGATCCAAATCTCTACACTATCGTCTTCGCGGAAACCGCCGTTGACGACAACGATACGAGAAGCATCGATGCCGCGCTGCTGGATCAGGTAGTCGCGCGCACGCGCCATCAGCCGTTCGACCTGTCCGATCGGACTGTAGCGCCCGCCGTACGCGATGATGTAGCCGGACGTCGACTGATCGTTCTGGAGTTCCACTGCCAGGTTATCGAGACGCGCTTTTTGATCGTCGAAGGTGCAGTTGTTGCACTCGTCATACTCGCGCGCGACGATGATCTTCTTCTCTTCCGCTGCGACCATCGAAACAGCCTGCGCCGTTTGCCGGCACATCGCGTCTGCAGAACCGTCGTCGACTGTTAGCGTGGCAATCACGCGTTGACTGCCGAGACCGGTTGAATCAACAGTAAGCGTCGGCGAACCCGCGCCACTCATGATGCGCGCAGACGAGGGACTGACGGTCCAGTGGTAGTTCAGTCCCGACGCGCCGCCATAAGCGACATCCGCCGTGTAAGTAATGATCTCGCCTTCGCCGACCGACTTCGGCGCGGAAACGTTCACCGGGAACGGACACGGCGATTTCGCCGGTGGCGGCAACGGCCGGTAATTCACCACGACGCACTTTATGCGTCCCGCCGGTACTTCGATTTCGCGAGTCCAAAGTGTTCCGTTGGGAAGTTTGACGACGACGTTGTGAGTGCCGGGTTCGAGTTCAAAAGACCGATAGTCGGTGAGCGTCTCGCCGTGCGGCTTACCGTCGATCGTCAAATACAAACCACCCGGGTTCGTCATGATCTTGATGATGCCGTAGGAAACTTTTTTGTTCTTGGCGAAAACGTTGGTCGAAGAAGAAGCGACAACGAAAGGCAGCACGAGCAGCAACGCGATCGCGAAGCTGAGTTTGTTGAAAATTGAATTGCGCGTTCTCATGCTTCTATTCCTTCGTTTTCGCGTAACGTCGTCTCAAACTCGCGCCGATGGCTACGAGGCCGGAACCAAACAACAGCAGCGATGCCGGTTCGGGAGTCGGCGTCGGCGTCGGTGTTGAGTCGGAAAGTGGCGGCGTCGGAGTGGGCGTACTTATGTGTTCGTCGCAGTCCTGGCAGTCATGGATAAAGACGAGCGGCACCGCAGCCAGGAACAAGAACGGCCACTTCGGAATGCCACCAACCGCAATAGGCGGAATGAAGCCGCAATCGCAAATCGTGCCTTCGACTTCAGCTTCCTCGACGATCTCGACCCCGACGTTTTGGGGGTCCTGGGCCGACGTCATACCGGAAAGAAGTTTGTCGAGTTGTGGCGCAGCAGCGGTTGAACCATCGTCCTTTGGTCCGTTTGTCGGAGCCGGCGCTTTTTGTCCGGTCGCGGGATTCTGCGTCAGGAGGTTGAGCTCAGCGGGGCCTCGGGTGCTGGTCAACGTTTGGACCACCTGATTGATGGTCACTGGTCCAGCTTGTACGGACGTGGCGGCAAAAAGAATGCTGACAAGGGCAAGAGCGGTGAAGCCGCGCCGGACGCGCCAGCGTCTGGTTGATCTCGTGCGGCTATGGGGGATCGGGAAGTTCATACTGTTTCACTACAACAAGAGTGCTAATGGCGCGCAGACTCCAGTGCTTATCGGGATGTTCTCTGCGCTGAGCCGCCTGGATCGTGAGAAAGTTCTCGAAGGGGTATAAAAAAGGCACGGATGGATTTGCGTAAAACCCCTACGCCCGCACTTATCACACTCCGAGGGTTGCGAAGGGTGCAGCAAATACAGGGCCGTTAGTTCATGGCCCAAAAAGCTGAGTTTTCCAGAGGAGAAAATGAAAAGGCCGTCCAGTTATTAGACCAGGGTCTGAAAACTGGACGGCATTTCAGCGAGGGATTTAGGCGAAACGAACCCGATCTACTCGGCTTCGCTTTGGCTCGCAGCCTCGGTTTTGCGGTTCTCGTCGCGCAACACAGCCTTGCGCGACAGCTTGATCTTGTTGCCCTCGCGGCCGATGCACTTCACCAGGATCTGTTGTCCTTCTTTCAGTTCGTCACGCACGTCTTTCACTCGTCGATCGGCGATCTCCGAGATGTGCAACAGGCCGTCAGTGCCCGGGAAGATCTCGACGAACGCGCCGAAATCGACGATTCGCGAAACCGTGCCCAGATACGTTTGCCCGACTTCCGCTTCGGCCGTCAGACCACGAATACGATTCACGGCCGCGTCCGCGGCTTCGCCACTCGCAGTAGCGATCGAGATTGTGCCGTCATCGGCAACGTCGATCTTCGCGCCGGTCTCTTCGACGAGTGAACGAATGACCTTACCGCCTGGTCCAATGACGTCGCGGATCTTGTCAGGATTGATCTTGATCTGGATGATGCGCGGCGCGAACGCTGAGATTTGCGGGCGCGGTTCGGCGAGGGTCTTCTCCATCACACCGAGGATGTAGAGACGTCCCTTCTTTGCCTGCTCCAGCGCTTCCGCCATGATCTGCGCGTTGATGCCGCCGATCTTGATATCCATCTGCAGCGCAGTGATGCCGTTGCGCGTGCCGGCGACTTTGAAGTCCATGTCGCCGTAGTGATCTTCGGCGCCCGCGATGTCCGTCAGAATCGCGTACTTGTTTCCTTCCATCACGAGGCCCATCGCGACGCCCGCGACCGGCGATTTGAGCGGAACGCCCGCATCCATCAGCGAGAGCGTGCCGCCGCAAACCGACGCCATCGAAGACGAACCATTCGACTCAGTGATTTCGGAAACTACGCGGACCGTGTAAGGAAAGTCGGCATCGTCAGGCAACACGGTTTCGAGCGCGCGTCGCGCCAAAGCGCCGTGGCCGATCTCGCGCCGGCTCGACGAGCCAAACCGGCCGACTTCGCCGACCGAATACTGCGGGAAGTTGTAATGTAAGAGGAAGCGACGTCTGACTTCGCCCTTCTCGAGATCGTCGACGAACTGCTCGTCTTCTTTCGTTCCGAGTGTGGTGGAAACGAGCGCCTGCGTCTCACCGCGCGTGAAAAGCGCCGAACCATGAACGCGCGGCAGCCAGCCGACTTCCGCGGTGATCGGTCTGATCTCCGAGAAGCGACGGCCATCCGGGCGGCGTCGTTTGTTGAGAATGTCGTCGCGGAAGATCGTCTCTTTCAGATGATCGAAAATGAGTTTCGCCATCTGTCGCTTGTCCGGCTGATCTTCAGGATACGACTCGACCACTTCTTTCTTCAAGGCATCGACGGCGGCGTAACTCGCGCGCTTTTCCTGCGCTGTCGTGTCGAGCGCCGTGCGCAGCCGTTCGGAGTATTTCTCCTCGACCTCGCGCTGCATCTCTTCGTCGAGTTGGACCGGACTGACTTCGCGCTTCGTGATCTCGAGCGCTCGATAGAGCTCACGCTGCCAGCGGCAGAGGCGGTTAATCTCTTTGTGGGCCAGCATCAACGCTTCCACCATGATCTCTTCCGAGACTTCGCTGGCGCCGGCCTCGACCATCACGATCGCTTCTTCAGTGCCGGCGACGACGAGGTTCAAACGCGATTCACGCACTTCGTCGTAAGTCGGATTGACGATGTAACGGCCCTCGATGAGTCCGATGCGCACGCCCGCGATCGGATTCAGAAACGGAATGTCCGAGAGGTACAACGCGCACGACGCGCCGGTGATTGCGATCACGTCCGGGTTGTTGTCCGGGTCGGCTGAAATCACGCTGGCTATTACCTGGGTTTCGTTGCGGTAACCTTCGGCGAAGAGTGGGCGGCAGGGTCGGTCGATCAGGCGGCTGGTCAGAACTTCTTTTTCGTTCGGACGGCCTTCGCGCCGGAAGTAATTGCCGGGGATACGTCCCGCGGCGTAGTTTGCCTCGCGGTATTCAACTGTAAGCGGGAAGAAGTCAACGCCTTCCCGAGGAGTCGGAGCGCCCACGGCTGCGACCAGCAACATCGTGTCGCCATAGCGGATCACCACGGATCCGTCTGCTTGTTTGGCAACCCGACCGGTTTCGACGGTCAATTCCTTGTCGCCTAATTTGATTGATTCTTTAAGGTATTTCTTCTCTGGCATCTTGTTCGTCTCCTTGGGACATTCACACCTGAACTCGTTCAGGTCGCAGGCGTCTCATCCGCCTGCTGTTTTTGCGCAAGCACTGGGGCCTGGAAAGCTGTTAAACCGCTAACGTGAAGCGGAGGGTGTAACGAAAAAGGCGGCACGAGCCTCTGAACCGTGAAGCTCATGCCGCCTTAATGCTTAAAAGCTGGGCCGTACACGCCTGCTTGTTGCAGTCAATCGCCGTCACGTTCGGCACTGTCACAAGCTCTTCGATAGACGTGGGCTTGATAAACGGAGACTCGAAGATCTCTCGCGCTAATGTTCTCTTCAGAATCTGCTACCGGCGCAGGCCCAGACGATTCACGACTTCATGATAGCGTTCGATGTCCGTGCGCTTTAGGTAATCCAGCAGACTCCGTCGCTGCGAGACCATTTTCAGCAGGCCGCGCCGCGAATGATTGTCCTTCTTGTGAGTCTTGAAATGCTCGGTCAGGTCGTTAATTCTCTTACTCAGCAGTGCCACCTGAACCTGAGGCGAACCGGTGTCGGCCTCATGGGTCCGGAAGTCAGACACAATCTGCTCTTTGATTTCTTTTGCTAACGCCACTTGCTTAAATGGTCCTCCTAGACGGCAGTAGATCCGCGTAACACGCGGCAACCGCTAAACTTAAAAAGCAACGCCAATTTAACACAAGCCGCTGAGAAGCACAAAACGGGGTCACAAACAGTACTGAGTCAGTTTGGTTGAGCGCCTCCTTGGAGTGCGCCGGCTGTCGGCGCTTTGGCCAAAGCGGTGCCGGGGCACCGCACTCCACAAACGACACCAAAGTGTCCCTTGTGCCTTTTGTGGCCGGGGTTTACTATGCCGCAAATGGCAAAACCCAGAGTCGTCATCCTCGGTGGTGGATTTGGAGGACTGTTTACCGCCCTCGAACTCGCCGGTTCGCTCGATGTGACCCTCGTCACCGACAGCGATCACTTCGTTTTTACGCCGATGCTCTACGAGTATTTCAGCGGCGAAGTCGAGGCGTGGCACATCGGGCCGCGCTACGACGAACTGCTCGACAGCAACGTGAACGTCGTCGTCGCGCAAGCCACCGCCGTCGACCTGGAAGCCAAGACGGTTTCACTCGAAAAACGCGAGCCGCTCAGCTACGACGTGCTCGTGCTGGCGGTCGGCGGCGTCACGAACTACGCCGGTGTCCCGGGCGCGCAGGAGTTCTCGCTTCCCTTCCGCAAGATCGAACACGCCGACCGGTTGCGGCGCGTGATGGTCGACGCACTCGATCGCATTCCACCCGAGATGCCGCCGCAGGACGTGCGCAGCGAGTTGACGTTCGCGCTCGTCGGCGCGGGCGCGAGCGGCTGCGAGCTCTCGACCAAAATGGCGGATCTGCTCATCGACGCATTCAAACGACGCGCGCTGCACGGCGAGCCGCGCGTAATGCTGCTCGAGATGGGTGACAAGGTCGTGCCCGGCATGGGAGACGAGATTCGCGGACTGGTCGAAGACGCTTTGCTCCAGTCGCGGGTTGAAGTCCACACGTTGACGCGCGTCGTGAATGTGACCCGCGATGGCCTCACGTTCGAGCACGCGGGAAACGAAGAACAGATCAAAACTGCGGGAGTGGTCTGGCTTGGCGGTGTGCGCATGAATCCGCTGATCGAACAGCTCGACGTCGAAAAAAACAAACGCGGCCTGCTCGCCATTCGCCCGACGTTTCAACTCACGCAACACGACAACGCCTTCGCGCTCGGCGACATTGCTTTCTATCCCGACGCCGCGCCGACGTTGCACGGCACCGCGCAACTCGCGTTTCAGGAAGCCAGCGTCGTGGGCCATAACATCAAGGCGTTTCTCGATGGCAAGCAGTTGCGCACGAAACATTTTGAAGAACTCGGTGAAGCGATAAGTCTCGGGACCGAACGCGCCGCGGTGCTCACCGGCGGCAAAGCCTTCGGCGGCGCACTCGCACGACAAGCACGCTTCGCGCTTTACACTTCTCGTCTGCCCACCTGGCAACACCGGCTGCGCGTCGGCGCGAGCTGGTTCTTTGAAGGGACCACGCCGAGGCCACTCCTGCCGCTCGGTATGGAACAGTAGTTGTGAGATAGCCGGTGATGAACCGGTTACAGGTTTTATTTCTGGTTTTGTTGATTGGGTTTGTTGCGCTCTTGTGGCTCGGAACAGGACGCGTGCCAAAACCGACCGAGTCCGTTCAACCTGAGGTCCAGCTCGCACGTTTTACACAACCTTCAGCGTCATTCGCACAACCTTCACCTGCGCCACCTGAGCCCTCTGCGCCGCCGGAGTCGCCGAGCTTCGTTGGACCACTGAGCCTGATCGTTCCCGTCGCCGGTGTTCATTCTGATCAACTCGTCGACACATTCACCGCGAGTCGTGCTGAAGGACGCACACACGATGCGATCGACATCATGGCGCCGGCAGATACGCCGGTGCTTGCGGCTGCTGACGGCACGATAACCAAGCTGTGGCAAAGCGAACGCGGTGGGACCACCATTTACCAGCTCAGCGCCGATCAAAAGATGATCTTCTACTACGCGCATCTCGCGCGTTACGCTGATGGTCTAACCGAAGGTAAGCAGGTGCGTCAGGGCGACGTGATCGCTTACGTCGGCGACACCGGCAATGCCGGCCCGGGCAACTACCATCTGCACTTCTCGATCGCGATCGTCTCCGACCCGAAGCGTTACTGGGAAGGAACAAACATCAATCCCTATCCTTTGTTGCACAAGTAGCCCGCGGCACGTGCTTCCCAAACCCACGCACTATCTTTGTTCACCCAACACTGATTTCGTCCGCTAATCGTGCAGAAACGTGGCTCCTTGCTCGCGCGCCGTGGGAAAAGACGCGCCTCGATGAGGGAACGCTCGTTGCTCCGGTAATCGCGAGAACTAATCATCTCCCCCTCAGAAATGCACAAAGGAGAGAATCCAAACTATGACCTCGTTGCCGCGTCTTTTGCTCTTCAGTTTCTTACTCGCGTTGTTTGCGATCGGTTGCACTGTGCAACCCGGTAATTCGAATGCGCCGGTCACGACGGCGAGCCCGACCACGTCGCCGACTGCGTCGCCCGTCGCGGCAACGAGTCCTTCGCCGTCCACTTCACAAGCGTCGGTGCAGGTCACGCTGCCTTTGCTCAACGCACTGCTCGCCGACGACGCGTTCGTGCGTGAAGCGAAGAACAAAGTGAAACTCTCGGACGACCAGATCGATTCCATCAAGCAGGCGTCGCAAGCCTCGATCGATCGTCTGCGCGCCGCCAACGCCGAAGATACTGATACCGACGGCACAGATGCGCCGGAGCGCGCGGCCGAACAACTGCGCTCGCTCATCGGTGAAGAAAAAGCGAAACAGCTCGGCGAGGTCGCAAACGACTATTGGACCAATGGCGCACCCGGCGAAGGCGGTGGCAGCACGGGAGAATTCAAGATGCTGCCTGGTCCAAACGCGGTGCCGACCGACACGCGCGTCGTGGTCAACATTCCGGCGTTTCGCATGGACCTTTTCAAAGATGGTTCGCTCGTGAAGACGTACAAGATCGGCATCGGTTATCCGCAGTTTCCGTTACCGCTGGGACTGCGCAGGGCGCAAACCGTGATCTTCAATCCGCCGTGGACGCCGCCCGATTCGCCGTGGGTGGCGAAGATGAAAAACGCGACGCCGGGTGAGACGATCGAGCCCGGGAGCAAAGATAATCCGCTTGGACCAATCAAGATTCCGATTGGCCTGCCGTCGTTGATTCATGGTGGGAAGTCGCCGGCGAAGATTGGGAAGTTTGCTTCGCACGGTTGTGTTGGTTTGACGACGCCGCAAATCAAAGACTTCTCGGCGTTGTTGATGGATGCCGCGGGAAACCAGGTTTCGCCGGAGCAGATCTCGCAGTATTTGGAGGACAAGACGAAGACGAAGAGTGTGAAGCTCGATAAGGTGATTCCGGTGGAACTGCGTTACGAGACGATCGTGCTCGAAGACGGCAAGCTGCATATCTACAAGGACGTTTATGCGCAGCACACGAACACGGAAGAGAACTTGCGGCGTGTGCTGGAAGCGCAAGGTGGGCGACTTGAAGATCTTTCGGCGGAGCAGCGACAGCAGGCGCTTGATGCCTTGAAGACACCCGTTACCAAAGAGGTCGTGATCGACGTGCCGCAGTTAGCGCAGAAAGGCTACCCGGTCGCGGTCAATCTCGATGACGGGAAAGGTAAGCCAGCGGCGACACGCAGTAAGAAGAAGGCCGCGTAGAGCGCCTTACGTGTGACAACCAAGAAGGGGGATTTAGGAAGGGATACTAAGCCAATGCGGCTTCGCAGGAGTCCAAAACCGGCGCGTCTTCAATCGGCGCGCCGGCTTCGCCGTAATACGGGCGGCCTTCGAGGATGGCGCTGAAGTATTCCTCGATCCGGTCGAGCACTTCTTCAACGGAATGCGAGTGATAAATTGACGTACGAAACAATGCGCCGCCCTGAAGCCCACGCGTAAACTGTCCCGCCAACTGCTTCATGCGATTGATCGCCGGCGTCTCCGGCATGTCTTCACGCAACATGTCGAAATACTCGTGCAGTATCGCGCGCTTGTCCGCGAGCGTCGGCTCGAAGATCTCGCGCCCGTGCATCGCGTCTTCAATCTGCCGAAAGATCCACGGGTTCGCCATCGCGCCACGCCCGATCAAAACACCGTCACAACCCGTCTCGCGAAACTTCTCAAACGCACCGTCGATCGTCGTCACGTCGCCACTGCCCGACACCGGCACCCGCACCGCTTCTTTGATCTGCCGCACGAGATCCCAGTTTGCGAGCCCGCGATAACCCTGCTCTTTCGTGCGCCCGTGCAACGCGATGTGCTCGACGCCGCAATCTTCCGCGAGCTTCGCCGTCTCGACCGCGTTGATCGTGTGATCGTAGAAACCCGCGCGGATCTTCACCGTCAACGGAATCGTGATCACTTTCTTGATCTCTTTGAGAATCGTCTCGAGCCGGCTGTGGTCCTTCAACAAACCCGAGCCACCGCCATGCTTAACGACCTTCGGCGCCGGACAACCGCAATTGACGTCGAGTATGTCCGCCCCGACTTCCTGCGCCATCTCCGCCGCCATCGCCATGCGCTCCGGCTGCCCACCAAAGATCTGCACCGCAAACGGCCGCTCGTCTTCGTAAAAACGCATCTGCCGTTTCGACTTCGGATTGTTGCGCGTCAAGCCTTCAACCGAAATAAACTCCGACACAGACAAACCGACGCCGCCGCGACGCTTCAACAGCCGCCGAAACGACACGTCGGTCACACCCGCCATCGGCGACAAAATCAGCGGCGGATTTATCTCGACGTCACGAATTTTGAAGGGTTTCGTCAAACTACGGCTTTTTGTTTTTCTTGTTGTCGCTCTTCTCGGGCGCCTTCGCGGTCGCAGACTGTTTGAGTTTCAACAGCGGCTCGACGCTAGCGCGATACGAATCGGTGACCTTGATGAACGCTTCGTTGCGCAGGTTCTGCAAGTAATCCTCGCGCTCTTTCTGTTGCCGTTCACCGAGCATCGCTTCGCGCACGCGATTGTCGTTGAAGGTCGGCGCGTCGCCGCCGGGCGTGCGCGCGTCAACACGCAGAATCTGATAACCCTCGGGCGTGCGGATCGGTTCAGTGATGCCGCCGGCTTTCACGTCTTTCAACACTCCGATCAGATCTTCGCGCAAACTCGGAACATCAAACTCGCCCACGTAACCTTTGTCCTGCGGCGCGGTGCGCGTACCGTTCTTCTCCCGTTCGGAGTTCGCCGCCGCGAGTGCCCCGAAATCAGCCCCCGCGCGAGCCTGCTTGACCAGTTCCATGATGCGCGCCTTGACGGCCGCTTCATCTTTGCCGTTGGTCGAGAGATAAATCTCCGACAGCTTCACGCTCTCCGGCTTGCGAAACTTGTCCTGGTGCGCGTCATAGTATTTCTTGACTTCGTCCGTCGAAAAACCGAGATAGATGCGGCGATCGACTTCCTGCTGGAAGACCGCCTGCTTCATCATCTCCGTGCGCATCGTGCGCCGCACTTCGTCCGGGTCGAGCTTGCTCTCGCGCATCGCCTGGTACAGTTTTTCGATCGAGTTGATGCCCTGCTCCTGCGCGATCTGCAACATGCGGCGATTCACTTCCGCCTCGATGTCGTTGGCGAGATCGAGTTCCTTGCCTTTTTGCAGCAACAACTTCTCGTTGATGAGCGTGGCGATCAACTCGGCCTGATGTTTGGTCACTTCGTCCCGCGCCTGTTGCTCGGTCATGCCGTTTTGCTTCAGCGCCTCGATACGCTCCTGCGTCTCTTTTTTCAGCATCGAGAGCGTGATGACGTCGTCGTTGACCTGGGCGACGACTTCGTCCACCACCTGCGTCTCGCCTTCCTGGGCGAAGGCGCTGCCCGCAAAAACCAAAACCATCGCGGCTACTGCTAAATACTTCAGTTTCACTACAGTACTCCTAATAAGAGTTGTGTCGGGACACGGGATGAGACGGGTGATTCTAATCATTGGCCCGAAGTCGTAGCAACACGTCGCGCGCTACCTCGAGCACATTGTCCTGTTCATCTTCCGTCAAAACGAGGCGCAAAACACCGTTTGGGGTGAACGTCGCGCCCTCCTGCGAGCTCATGTACTGCGCCAGTTTTTCCGGCGAAATACGCGCCTTTTCACTAAATTTTATTGCCACTCCGTCGGGCGTGCGATCGATCGAAAGGAGTCCCAACTCCTCAGCCAGACGACGCAACCGCGCATACGCAAACAGTCGCTCGAGCGACAACGGCACGCGCCCGTAACGGTCTTCGGTCTCCGTCCGAATCGCCGTCAGCGTCGTTTCATCACGCGCCGACGAGACTCGTTTGTACGTCCGCAGCCGCTGCCCCATGTCCGAAATGTAATCTTCCGGAATCGCAACATCGACGCCGAGATTTAACGCGACGCTCGTCTCGTCTTCAACTTCCTCGCCGCGCAGCTCCAGCACCGTTCGTTCGAGCATCTGCGTGTAGAGATCGAATCCGAGCGCCTCCATGTGGCCGGATTGCTCGCCCCCGAGAAGGCTACCCGCACCCCGCAATTCCAAATCGAGGGCCGCGATGCGAAAGCCCGCGCCCAGATCCGAAAACTCACGAATGGCTGCTAAACGACGGCGAGCGATTGGTGTAAGTTCCTGCTCGCCAGGTATCAGAAGATACGCGTAAGCGCGCCGGTTTGAACGCCCGACCCGCCCGCGCAATTGATAAAGCTGAGAAAGACCGTACTGATCGGCGCGGTTTATGATGATCGTGTTTGCGCGGGGGATGTCTATTCCGTTCTCAATGATGGTAGTCGCAACGAGAACGTCATACTTGTAGTCGATGAAGTCGAGCATCACGCGCTCCATCTCTTTCTCGTTCATCTGCCCGTGACCGATGGCGAGGCGCGCGTTCGGCGCCATGCGCTGGACCAGCGCCGCGATCGTTTCGATCGTTTCGACGCGGTTGTGAATGAAGAACACCTGGCCGCCACGCGAGAGCTCGAGATCGATCGCCGATTTGATCACGCTGTCGGAAAACTGCACGACCTGCGTTTGAATCGCGAGGCGATCGCGGGGCGGCGTTTCGATCAGCGACATGTCGCGCATGCCTGTGAGCGACATGTTGAGCGTACGCGGAATCGGTGTTGCCGAAAGCGTCAACACGTCGACTTTCTTTTTCAAGTGCTTTAGACGCTCTTTGTGCGCGACGCCGAAGCGTTGTTCTTCGTCGACGACGACGAGACCGAGATCCTTGAACTGCACGTCCTTCGAAAGGATGCGATGCGTGCCGATGATCACATCGACCTCGCCCGACTCGACGCGCTTCACAACCTCTTTCTGTTCCTTCGTCGAACGAAAACGCGAGAGCAGTTCCACCTTCACCGGAAACGGCGCGAAGCGCGTCCGAAACGTGTCGTAGTGCTGATACGCGAGCACGGTCGTCGGCGTGAGTATCGCGGTCTGTTTTCCTTCCATCACCGCTTTGAACGCCGCGCGCATCGCGACTTCCGTCTTGCCGTAACCGACGTCGCCGCACAGCAGGCGATCCATCGGCACGGCCTCTTCCATGTCCTTCTTCACTTCCTCGATCGCTGTTTCCTGATCGGGCGTGAGCACAAACGGAAAGCCGTCTTCAAACTCCTGCTGCCACGGCGTATCCGCGGCGAACGCGTAACCGCCGACGAGTTTGCGTTCGGCGTAGAGACGCAAAAGCTCGTCGGCCATGTCGCGCATCGCGCGCTTGGCTTTGGCTTTGGTTTTCTGCCAGCCCAAGCCCCCGAGTCGATCGAGTTGCGGTTGATGACCTTCGGCGCTCGAGTAACGTTGGACCAGATCGAGCCGCTCGACGGGGACGTAGAGCTTCGCTTCGTCGGCGTAGTAGAGCAGCATGAACTCGCCGGTGCGTTGGCCCAGGTCGAGTGTTTGCAAACCGCCGAAGCGCGCGACGCCGTGATCGATGTGGACCACGTAATCGTTCGGCTTGAGGTCTCGGAAGTCGGAAAGGAACGCCGCGGTTTTCGATCGGCGCTTGCGGCCTTCTTTTCGTGTGTCGGCAACCGCGCCACGCCGCTCGACCGTGTCGGCTGTTTCGTCGAAAACGTCTGACTCGACGTGGACGATCAGCCACGATTTCGGCAGCTCGAAACCGCTGCTCAAACGACCGACAGTGATCGTGACCGGGCGCGCGTCGGCTGCGTCGGAAGTCTCCCCCGTCAACGCGAGACGCGTGTCGACCTGGTATTCGCTGAGAATTTCGGAAATGCGTTCGGCGACGCCGAGACTCGGCATCACGAACAACACATTCCTCGTCTCTTCTGCGGCGTGTTTGACGTCCGCCACGAGATCGACGATGCGGCCGTGATAACGCATCGCCGACTGCGCCTGCCACTCGACCTCGAAAGCCGTTGCCGCGAGGGGAAAGACGAAGACGGGACGGCGCGCTTCCCGCTCGCGTCCGATTTGGACCTTCGGCTGTTCGGCGTCGAGCTTGAGATTCAGATCCGTTTCCGCCGCCGCGCGGCCGAGCGTGCGCAACTCGACGCGCTGTCTTTGTTCGACAAGCCCGCGCAGTTCTTCATCGCTGAGAAAAAGCTCGTCGGGACGGAGCGCGATGTCGTCAGCCTGATCGATCTCGCGAAAACGCTCCACGAGCCGTTCGTAAAACTCACTCAAGTACGACTCGATACCGCCGGGTTCGTCAACCACCAGCACCGCGTCGCCGAGATGTTCGAACACGGTCGCGTCGCAATGGATCGAGATCGGGATCAGCCATTCCCAACCGGCGAACGCTTCGCCTTCATCGGCAAACGCGGTGCGATCGCGCAAAGAGCGCGTGAAGCGCTGATCGTGCCAACGCTCGCGCGCGGCCTCGCTCCAAAGCTGGAAGTCGAGCGCCGTGGTCCAAAACTCGCGCATCGGCGGCACTTCGACCACGCGGATTTGACTGGTTGAAAGCTGGTTCTCGGGATCGAACTCGCGCAGCGAATCGACCGTGTCCCCGAAAAACTCGACGCGCACCGGCGCTTCGCGTCCGGGCGGCCAGATGTCGATGATGCCGCCGCGCACCGAAAACTCGCCGACGGCTGTGACCGGATCTTCGCGCACGTAACCCGTGGCCATCAGCTTTTCGATCAGTTCGTCGGGCGATTGCTCTTCGTCCCGCCGCAACACGGTGCCGGCGCGAGCAACCGCTGACGGGGGAACTGTTTTGCGTGCGAGTGCGCGCGCGGTGAGCAGGACGAAGCTCGGCGCTTGTCGTTGCAAACGCCAGAGCGCGAGCGCGCGGCGTTCGAGTGTTTGCGCGTGCGGCGAGACGCCGGCGTAAGGATCCGTTTCCGATGCGGGCAGCACGAGCACTTCGTTGTCCGCGCTCTGTTTGCCGGAGAGCGCACAATACCAGAAGCTCAGGTCCTGTTCCCACGGCTCGAGATCGCGCGTCGTTTGCGACACCACCGCGAACGTTTTGCCGGTGTCTCGTTGTAAAGCCGCCACCGCGAGTGCGCGCGACGAACCGGCTACGAGGCCGCTGATCGAGATCACGCGCGCATTCGCACGCACTTGCGCGAGGAGTTGTTGATACTCGCGCGTGTCCGTAACCTGTCGCAGCGCCTGCTGCAACGTGCTTGTTTGTTGAACTGAACTGCTCACTGCTTCATCCGCTCGATCAGGGAAGATGTCGACGCGCCCGGAACAAACGGCAACGAAATCACTTTGCCGCCCGCAGTTTCGACCTCTTCCCGGCCATGAATCTCATCAAGCTGGTAGTCGCCGCCTTTTACCAGCACGTCGGGCAACAATCTCCTGATTAGGCTGCGCGGCGAGATATCGTCGAACACAACAACGTAATCAACGGGTCGCAACGCCGCCAGGATTTCCGCGCGCTCGTCTTCAGCAAACACCGGGCGGTCCGCACCTTTCAACTCGCGCACGCTCCGATCGCTATTAATCGCGACGAGAAGCGCGTCGCCGAGCGCGCGCGCCTGTGCCAGATACCGCACGTGCCCGACGTGCAAAAGGTCAAACACTCCGTTAGTAAACACGAGCCGCGCGCCCACAGCACGCAGACGCTCCCGCTCCGCGAGCATCCTTTCGATGCTCAGTATTTTGGCTTTCATCCGTAGTTAGAATCTAGCATAATCCTCCCTTTACTTTGGAGACAGCATGTCGGTTCCGTTCATAGAAGACAACGATCAAACTCTCGCGCGACGCGCGCACCTCGATGCGCTGCGCGAACTCGTCGGCAACGTTTATCCGAACAAGTTCGAACGCAGCGAAGTCGTCGCGGCCGGACGCGAAGACACGATCAGTTCTGTGGTTGAGAAGTTTCGTAGCTTCGAACCGCAGGTTCCCGAGGGTGGACGACCGTCGCCTGAAGAGCTTGATGGTGCGAACGAGCAGCTCAACAAGTTCATCGTGCGGCTCGCGGGACGTATCGCGTCACCGCCGCGCGTGATGGGCAAAGCCGCGTTCGTTCATCTTTCCGATGGCATCTCGCGTCTGCAACTCTACATTCGCCGCGACGACGTGATCGGCGTACACAACGAACAACTCGGCGGCGAGGTCGACGGCTGGCAACTGTTTCAGCTCCTGGACCACGGCGACTTCATCGGCGTCGAAGGTTTTCTCTTCGTCACGAAAACCGGCGAGCTCTCAGTGCACGTGCAGAAGCTGCAATTTCTCGTGAAGGCGCTGTTGCCGCTGCCCGACAAGATGCACGGCGTACACGATCCGGAGATTCGGCAGCGACAACGTTACGTCGATCTGATCGCCGGCAGTTTGAAACTAGAAAAGGACGACACGCTCACGGCGCGCGAAGTGTTCGACCGTCGCGCCGCGGCCGTGAAAGAGTTGCGCCGCATACTCGACGATCACGGTTATGTGGAAGTCGAGACGCCGATGTTGACGCCGCTGCCGACGGGTGCGGCCGCGCGTCCGTTCAAGACTCATCACAACACGCTCGACATCGATCTCTATGCGCGCATCGCGCCGGAGTTGTATCTGAAGCGGCTGCTGGTCGGTGGATTTGAAAAAGTCTACGAGCTCAATCGCAACTTTCGAAACGAGGGGATCTCAACGCGTCACAATCCCGAGTTCACGATGCTCGAGTTTTACTGGGCGTATGCCGACGTGAACGCGATGATGGATTTCTGCGAAGAGATGTTGCGCGCCGTGGTGTTCAAGGTGTTGGGCCACACGCGCGTGTGGTTTGGCGATCAGGAGATCGATTTTGGCGCACCGTTTCGGCGTGTCGGAATGAAGGAAAGCTTGCTCGAGATATCGCCGGGCGAGTTGGTCACGAACGAGAACCTCGTCGAGTTGTTTGAAGAGCGCGTCGAGCACGGGTTGATCCAGCCGACTTTCATCACGAAGTTTCCGAAACGGATCTCGCCGTTGTCAAAAGCGTCGCCCGCAGATCCGGCGGTGGCGGAACGTTTCGAACTCTACATCGCGGGGATGGAAGTCGCGAACGGGTTTTCCGAGTTGAACGATCCGGCAGAGCAGGCGGAACGTTTTCGCGAGCAGATGCTGGAGCGCGAGCGTGGCGATGAAGAAGCGATGTTGATGGACGAGGACTACATCCGCGCGCTGTCGTACGGCATGCCGCCCGCAGCCGGCAACGGCATCGGCATCGATCGCCTCGTGATGTTACTCACCAACAAGCAATCGATCCGCGACGTGATCATCTTCCCGCACCTCCGGCCGGAAAGATAAACGAGAAGTGTGGTCCAGCGTCGCACGGGTGTGTGTAGCGCCGAAGGCGCGGCCGGAAGGTAGCCAGGGGCAAGTGCGGAGCGAAGCGCAGCACGCAGCCCCTGGATCATCAGCAAAGAGCGCGGAGGCCCGAAGGGCCGACAGAAAAAGCGCGGCACCCAAGGTCTATCGCCCGTTTCGGGCTGTCCGCTCTTATTGAGAGGATCCAGGGGCGGCGTGCGCCGCTAAGCGTCGCACTTGCCCCTGGCTACCTTCTGGTCGCGCCTTCGGCGCTCAAACACATACCAGCGCAGAGTGACGCTTTCGGCGCTCCGCACAAATTAACGCGGGGTTGCGCCTTCGGCGCTACATATCAGGCAAAACTCACTGCGCCTTTGCGCGGAGTTGGGCGAGGCGCTCGTCGCACCAGGAAGGTTTCTGGCCTTGTTGTTGGACAAGGGAGGCGTAGCGTTCCATCGCTTCGAGCGCGCCCTTGAAGTCGCCCTGCTTTTCGCGCACGCGGCTCAGGTCCAGAAGGAATTGGTTGTTCGTGGGAACGTTTGCGTCCAGCGCCTGCGAGAAAGCGGCCTCGGCGTTCTTCAAGTCGCCTTTCATTTCGTAGACGCGCGCGAGATGGTAATAACTCACGGGATAACGCGCGCCGTCGCGCTGCGTCACCGCGATCAGTTGCGTGAGTGCCTCGTCGTAACGCTTCAAACTCAACAACGCATAACTCAACTCCAGATTCGCTGGCGCGAAGTAGCCGCCTTGCCGGTTCAATAACCGTTGGAAATTATTCACCGCGTCGAGCAGCTTGCCGCGCTCGGACGCGTCGCGCGCGCGTTGCAGGTAGTCGAAACTGATCTGGTCCAGGATGAGTGTTTTAGCAGGACGCGGATATTCCGTCGCGTGAGTAGTGGTTGAGTTCACCGAGTTAACGGCAACCGGCTTCGCAGCAGACTCCGCAACCCGCGGTCGCTCGACTACGATCCGCTCGTCGTTTGCACCACGCGCCAACGCCTCGGCTGCGGCCGCGTGGTTTGGATCGACGGCTAAAGCCCGGCGCCACGCGCGCGCCGCGAGATCGTTCTGCCCGCGCGCGGCGTAGAGACGGCCGAGGTTGTAACTCGCCTCGGCGTAACGAAAGTTCTCGAGTCGCAGCGCCGCGGTAAACGCGTCGTACGCTTCATCCCAACGCCCGGCGCGCAACAACACCACGCCGAGATTGTTGTAGGCGCGCGAGTACGAACCCTTGCGCTGTTCGATCGCGTGACGATACGCGCTAACCGCAGCATCCGTTTCGCCAAGCCGCGCGAACGCGTTGCCGAGGTTATAGAAGCCGATTGGATCGAAGTCGCTCGAAGCGGCGATCTTGTTCAACTCGACGAGCGCTTCGGATCGCTTGCCGTTGTCGACCAGCGCTTGCGCGGCCTTCAGTTGTTCAGCGTTTCGCTCACTGGCTGTCTGGCCCACAGCGACGAGGCAAAGGGAGGAGATTAAAACAGCGATAAAAAGAGGGGATAGTAGTTTCATCGTGTGTAGACCACCACGTTCATGATCTTGTGTAAGCCACGACAGTGCCGCCGAAACCAACGGCCCAACCGTGCGACTTGTCAGTAAAGAAAACTCGTTCCAGCGGATGCGGTGTGCCGCTGCGCTCCACCGTCCAATGGCCGCCGCCATCGGTCGTGTGAATGATCGTTCCTTCCGCGCCAACGGCCCAACCTTCCTGCGCGTCGACAAACTTCACGTCAAACAGATCCGTTTCCACACCCGATTCCTGTTTGACCCAGGTACGGCCGCCGTTCGTCGTGCGATAGACGCTGCCGGCGCTCCCGACTGCCCAGCCCACGCGATTATCGAAGAACGAAGTCGCAGTGAAACGAACACTCTTCTCAACGCCCGGTAAAGTCGATTGATACCACGTGTCGCCGCCGTCGGAAGTCTGAATGATCGTCGCGCCCGCGCCGACGACCCAGCCGCGATCGTCATCGACGAACGTGCCGCCGAGCAGCAACCGGCGCGTCGGCGAACGCAAACGCGTCCAGGTCTCACCGGCATCGCGCGTCGTGAAGATCGCGCCCGCTTCACCAAACGCCCAACCGCGCCCGCCGTGACTGAACACCGCGCGCACGAGAATCGCATCGACGTCAAAACCCTTGATCTCGACTCGCGTCCACTTCGCGCCGCCGTCAGTGGTCTTCATCAAATAGGATCTCGGATCGTCCACGTTCTGGAGTTGATAAGCGTTGACTTCACAAACCAGCCAGCCGTTCTTTTCGTCGATGAAGAACACGTCACGCACGACGTCGTCAGTCGAAGCAGCGGTGGCTTTCCACGTTCGGCCGCCGTCGTCCGTGTGCAGCAGCGTGCCTTTACTACCCGCGGCCCAACCGCGATTTTGATCGATGAAGAAGACGGAATGCAGCCACGCCATCGTGCCGGCCGGCTGCTTCGTCCAACCGCCGTTTTGCGCGACCGCGGCAGCAGCCGCAACCAGGCACAATACGACGGTGGACACAGCTTTTGCGGCTGTCTGAGGCATTGATTACCAACCGCCGAGGCCGAAGATGCGCGCGAAATTGAGCACGTTCGAGAAGGCGAGCACCTGTTGCACCTTCTTCAGTTTGTTTCCGGGAACGAGGATCTGATCGCCCGGCACGAGGTAAGTCGTGTCGGCAGCCTTGCCTTTGTAAACGGCCGAGACATTTACCGGAATCTGCGCCAACACGCCGTTCTGGCCGCGGCGCAGCACGGTGACCTTACTCTTGTCGCCGGTGCCCAGCACTCCGCCGGCTTCCGCGATTGCTTCGGTGACGGTCATGCGGTGACTCATCAGGCGAACGCCGGGTTGCGCCACATCGCCGACGATGCTGTAACGATAAGATCCGGCTTTGTCGATCGAGACGGTCACTTGCGGATCGATGATGAACTCGTCGTATTTCTTCTTGATGACCTCGGCCACTTCGTCGACGGTCTTGCCGTTAACGAAAACGCCGCCCGGAATGAGCGCCAGCGAAATGCGGCCACTCGGCGGAACCGTGACGCCGGAGCGCGAATACCGCGGCTGATTGAAGACCTCGATCGAAATCACGTCTTCCGGTCCCAGCTTGTAGGTGCTGAAGAAGTTGTTGTAGTACGGATCGATCGCGGCGGCTTCCGACATCTGCTCTTTGCGATTAGCGGTGATGTCGTCGGAAACATCCGAGGGCGGGCGCGATGTATCGTCCGGCTCGAGCCGATCGGTGTTGCCGGCGGGCTTTTGCGCCGTCGTTGTCGTGCGCGGCCGCGCCTTTTGCTGATCGTCCTGCGTCTGGGCCGCGCTGCTGATCGCTGCCGCGATTAGGACCACTACGATTCCCAACGCCGTCAATTTGTCGTTCTTCTTCATCTCCACCTCCAAAGCCGCGAACGATCACTGGGCCCCACGGCCAAACAGAATGATCTTCACGGTCTCAAACAAAATAATTGCATCGAAGACCAGCCCGTGATTTTTGATGTAGAACAGGTCGTATTGCAGCTTCTGCCGCGCGTCTTCGATGGATGCGCCATAGGGATACTTGATCTGCGCCCAACCGGTGAGTCCGGGCGCAATCAAATGGCGCTGTTCGTAATAAGGGATCTCTTCAGCCAACTGCGCGACGAAATGCGGCCGCTCAGGGCGCGGGCCGACGAAATTCATTTCGCCTTTGAGAATGTTCCAGAATTGCGGAATCTCGTCGATGCGAATCTTGCGAATGATGCGGCCGACGCGCGTCGTGCGGTCGTCGCCTTTCTGCGCCCAAACCGGTCCTTCTTTCTCGGCGTCAACCCGCATCGAGCGAAACTTCGTCAGGACAAACGGCCGTCCATTTTTACCGACGCGTTCCTGCTTGTAGAAGACTGGACCACGGGATTCGAGTTTGATGAGGATCGCCGTCACGATGATAATCGGCAGCGCGAGCAGCGTGCCGATCAAAGCCGCGAGACGATGCACTGCGGTGCGCGCGAACGAAGCGAATCGTTTTTGCCGTCCCGGGCCCGTAAAGATCAACCACGACGGACGAATCATGCTCAGCGAAACGCGCCCGGTGATGCGCTCGTAAAACGCGGCGCCTTCTTCAATCGAAACACTGCCGGTCAAACTCAGTTGCAGCAGTTTGTCAGTCGGAAATTGTCCGCGACGCTCGCCCATCGCCACGACGATGCGATCGACGTCTTCACGCGCGACGATCTCGCCGAGCTCGTCGGTCAAACCGATCACGCGGGGATTGATCAGGCTCTTGCCGAGTAGTTCGGAATCAGTGCCGATGAAACCGACGACGCGATAACCCGCGTCGGGCCGGCTCAAAACTTCACGCGCGACTTCCACCGCGGCGTCGCCCGAACCAACGATCAGGATGCGTTCGCCGAAACCCGGATGGCCCAGCACCCAGTGAATCGACACGCGCCACGCGACCATGAACGTCAACGCGAGCGGCAACGCGATTAGCGCGATGCTGCGACCTAGCATCAACGGCGAATAGAAGTAGAAAGAGAGTGCGAGCGCGATCCAGGCGAGACCGAGTGCCTGCACGAGCCGCAACACGAGCTCGCGGCGATCGTGCATCACGACGAAGTCGTAGAGATCGAAGAGATAGAAAGCCGCGATACAAAAACCCGTCGCCACGCCGGCTTTCCAGTAGGCGTGCTTCATTACAAGCTCGTAATAAGCGTTCACGGCGCCGACGCGCAGATAGACCGCGGCGATGATCGCCACGTAGACCAGTGCTGCTTCACCGAAAAGCAGCAGCAGGGTGCGCCCATTTAACCGGAGCACTCTCACTGAACGATTGCGACCTCCTCTTCCGGATGACCGCCGGGCAGCGGCGAGCCGTTGCCGTTGGTCTTGTCGGCCTGAACTTCAGCGTCGCGTTTTGAATAGCGATACTGGTAGTAGTAGCTCGTCGCCTCGGGTTGTTCTTCAGCGCGATTGAGCACGACGCCGAGCACACGCTCGCGCGGAATCTGCTCGAGCAGTTTGTCGACGACGGAGTAACGTGTTTTGCCGGCGCGTACGACAAGCATGGCACCATCGGCGCGACTCATCAGTACGTTTGCGTCCGTAAAGATGCCGAGCGGCGGCGCGTCGATGATGATGTAGTCGAACATGCGGCGGGCTTCGTTGAGCACGCGCGTGTATTTCGGACCGGAAAGAAGTTCGGCGACGTCGTCGCGCGGGCGTCCGCCGGGCAGCAGGTAAAGACCGGCGGGATCGAGCCGCACGATGGCGTCTTCGAGGCTGATCTGATCGCCGAGCACTTCGGAAAGACCGACGGGCGCTTCGATGCCGAAGTAATCGGTGGCGCACGGGCGGCGCAGGTCGCTGTCGATCACGAGCGCGCGGACGCCGTCCGTTTGGGCCAAAAGCCAACCGAGATTCAACGCTGTCAGAGTCTTGCCTTCGCCCACGCCGGCGCTGGTGATGACGAACGCGCGCATTTGCATGCGCTCACCGGCTTGGAGGATGCGCGTGCGCAGCGAGCGAAACTGTTCGCAGTAGGCGGAACGCGGCTGGCTAATCGCGACAAGATGTGGTTCGACGCGCGCAGGAGAAATGTCATAGCTGACAAATCCTCCGGCGCGCGTCGCCCCGGCAGCGTCCAAAGTTGCCCCAGCATCACGCGAAGCAAATCCGGCGGGGAGTGCCGACCCGTCGGGTACATCCGCAGTGTGCGCAGAGGACGCTGAAGTGTGCGCCGCCTCTTTCGAGGCCTCTTTCGAGATGGCCATGATGGTTGAGGAGGCGAATAGCTGCTCCTCGACCTCTTTGGCGGAAGGCGAGCCGGCGATGCCGGATCCTTCGCTACGGCGCTCGGGATTCTTTGGTGTTGGTCGTTTAGCCGCGTTGCCGTTATCAGCAGCGCTGGTTTTTCTAATCGCGTCGAATACTCTTCCCATTAGTCACCTCTCAGTAAGCGATCCGCAGATCGCGGATTGCTTAGCTCTCTTTCTCCACGGCCGTGCCGGCGGCCCACAGTTCCGCTTCGCCCGCGGGCGAGAAGATCTTGGTGGGGGCCTCGCGTTCCACCGCCGTCGGCATGCCGGCGTTCTGGCGCGGCAACATGTCGAAGGTTTCCGCAACCTCCTCGATGATTGCCTTGCTGATCACTTGCTCGCCGGCCGCGTAACCCGCCAGCAACGCGTTGTCGCAAAGGTTGTTGATGTTGCGTGGAATACCTTCGGAACAACGGAAGATGAAGTCCACCGCCGCCGGCGAAAAGATGTCGGTGCGTTCGGCGCCCGCCACCAGCAGCCGCGAAATGATGTAACGGTCGGTTTCCTCGACGTTCGGCAAAGCCTTGATCACGCAACGCAGCGCGATGCGCTGTTTGAGCTGGCGCAGGTCGGGGTTGTTGAGCACTTCGCGCAACTCCGGCTGGCCCGTCAACACGATCTGCAACTGCTTCGCCGTGTTTGATTCGAAGTTTGACAACAAGCGGATCTCTTCGAGCACGTGCGCCGATAAACCCTGCGCTTCGTCGACGATTAGCACGGTCCGCAAACCGCGCGAATGTCTCGACTCCAAAGCCCGGCCCAACTCCAGCAACAACTCCGCTTTCGTTTCCCACTTCTGCACGTCGAGCAACGAAGCCACGTGCTGGTAAAACTCGGGCACTGACAAACGCGGATTGAAGATGTAAGCAACGAGCACGGTGCGGTCCAGGCGCTGCATCATCCAGCGCAGGATCGTCGTCTTTCCCGTGCCGACTTCGCCCGTCACGACGACCAGTCCCTTACCGCTCTCAATGCCGTAGTGCAGGTTGGCCATCACTTCCGTGTGCGACGGAGTGAAGTAGATAAAGCGCGGATCGGGAGTCAGCGCGAAAGGTAATTCTTTTAGTCCGTAAAATTCTGCGTACACTCTTTATGCCTCCAGTGCAGTCTCTTTACGCGCGTCCCGACGACTGCGACAGGATTTCAAAAACGTGAGTGAGTTTGAGGGCCAGAATGAGCAGCGGAATACTGATCACTGTAGCTACCATTCCCGCCGCCAGCAGTAAACGCCGGCGACGCGGAATCGCGCGCGCTTCCTGCGGCGTCAGCAGCTCAGGCACGGCAATCAGCACGGGCAAACCGGTGTAGTGGCGTGCGTCTTCGCTGTTTTCGATCGTCAGCAGACGCGGAAACTCGAAGAGCGCCGTCAGAAACAGCCCGAGACCCAGGCCGGCAACAACACCCATCACCGCCAGCATGAGACGCTTCGGCGCAACCGGGTCCTGCGGCAGGTTCGCGGGGTCGACGACTACGATGCTCTCGCTTTGTTGCTGGGAGGCGGCGTCGACGCCGAGCGAAATCTTCTGTTGCTGATCGAGCAGTTTGTCGTAAGCGGCTTTCTTCGTTTGGTATTCGCGTTCGATCGCGCTTAGTTGGACGTCCGCGCCTGGGACCTTGTTGATTCGCTCAGTGATCTGCGCGATCTGCTGTTCGCTGTCGTCGAGCATTTTCTGTTGCCGCTTCATTTCTGAATCGACATTCTTCATCTCCGCTTCGATCGCGCCCGCTTGCATGTCGGGCATGCCCTCCAGCTTCTTCGCTCGCTCGGCGATGCGTTCTTTCCACTCAGCGATCTGCTGATCCATTTCCTTCTGCACGGACTCGATCTGTTCTTTCTTGGCGATCACATCGGGATGGTTGTCCTTGTACTGCGTTTGCAACTGGCGCAGTTCGGCTTGCAGGTCGGCTTTACGTTTTACCAGTTCAGCCCAACCCATGGTCGTCTTGGGATCCGTCGTGTTCTCAGCGATGGTTTCCTTGGTTTGCTCGGTCTGTTTTTTAACGAGCGATAGCTGCGTCGCGAGGGTGGACCGGCGATCCTGCAAACGTCCGACCTCGGCGATGAGTGCTTTCTGTGATTCGCGCAGGCCTGTTAATTGGCTCAGGAGCGAGCTCGCTTCCGAAGGCAGAGTGCCGATGTTTTGCTGCATGAAGTCGAGCCGCTTCTGATCTATCTTGTCGAGTTCTTCTTTAGTTTGCGCGACCTGTGCGTCGATAAAATTCTTCGCTGAAACGCCGGAGTTGATCGTGGCGCTGGTCTGTTCGTTGATGTACTTGCTGGCCAGCTCCGTCGTCACTGCCTGCGTGAGTTTCGGATCGCGATAGCGATATTTGATATCGAAACCGTCGGTGATGTCGCGACGGCTCGTGTTGACCTGGACGTCGATGTCGTGGCGCATGATGCCGATGATCGATTCCATCGCTTCACCACGCTGACGCTCTTTCGCGTAGAGGTCGTATTTTTTGACTAGCGGTTCGAGCGAACTGCGGCTGGTTACGACTTGCGCGATGCTCGAGAGTTGTCGCGTCAAAGTGTCTTCATTGACAGTGGGAATGACGCTTTCCGGAAGCGTCGCGGGTTTCACCACGATGAGCGTGCTCGACTCGTAAACGTTCGGCAGCCGCAACACGACCCAGCCTACGGCTGAAGCGACCGCGATGACTGGAAGAATGATCAGCCACTTACGTCGCTTGAGGATCTTCAGGTATTCACCGGGGGTTCGTTGCCGAAATTGAACGCTCATGTTTCCACTCCTCTTCTGCTAAAACCAACTCGTCCTAAACCAAGGGATTTACAAAGTCGCGAGGGCTTTCTTGGCTTCCTCTGCGTCAGCGAAAGGTTTCTTCTCGGCGAGACGTAGCGCCGCTTCGAGCTCGCGGCGTGAACCATCCTTATCGCCTTTTCCTTTCAAAGCCATGCCGAGATGGTAGCGATAAGTTGCGCTCGGCACTCCGTTCATCGCGCGCGCCGCCGCTTCGTCGAGATTGACTGCTTTTTGCAACTGCTCAACGGCTGCCGCATACAGGTTCTTCTTGTAGTAAACCCAACCGAGCGTGTCGGCGTAGCCGGCCACGTCCGGATTTCTCTGGACCACTGACTGCGCGAGTCGCACGGCTTCATCGGGATTGCCTTTGCCGACCGCAGCCCACATCCAGGCAAGATTGTTTCCGGCGATGGAGGCATTCTGATCCAGCTCCAACGCTTTGCGGTAATTCTGCTCGGCGGCGTCGTAGTTCTGACGTCCGTCTTCAAGCATGCCGATCAACGTGTAGACCGACGGATTGTCGGGCCTGATGGCGAGAATCTTTTTGTACTCGGCAATCGCGCGATCTTCCTGCTTCGTGCTGATGAAGATTGCGGCGAGCGCTGAATACGCGCGCAAGTAATTCGGATCGATTTCCAGCGCGCGGCGGTACTCGGCTTCGGCAGCCTGCGCGTTGCTTTGGAACCCGTAAACCTGTCCCTTCAGGAAGTGAAGCCAGGCAACATTCGGATACTGGCTCAAGGCCTGATCGACGCGGCTTTGCGCCTTGTCGAGTTCCTTGTTGCTTGCATACTGCCGGGTCAATCCGTCGAGCGCGATGAAGTTAGTGGCGTCGACGCTAAGCGCGTTCTCAAACGCCGCTATCGCATCCTGCGGTTTGTTCTCCGCAATCGCCGTGAAAGCGAGATTGTTGTAGACGTTTGGATCGCCCGGCGCCATCTGGCGGGCGGTTTCAAAGTCCTGACGCGCGGCCGGGAAATTCTTCTCCTGAATTTGCGCCGCGCCGCGAGCGAGATAAGACTTTTCCGCCAGTTCGGCGAGTTGCGCCGCTGAGATGTCGCGATCCGGCGTCGCCTTGCTCAAACGACCGAGTAAGTCTGTGGCCTGAGCAATCGTCAACTTCGAGTTTCCGCTCGACATCGTGACCTGCAAAGTCATCGCCTTCGCCGGAATGAAGTCCGAATAGTTTCTTTCCAGTTCACCAGCGAACGAGCGCGCTTTATCGAGATCGCCCAGATTTAAATTTGCCTGGGCCATGTAGTACAGCCCGGCGCGCGAAGTCGGTTCCTGGCGCAACACTTCGTTGAGATCTTCGATCGCGGCCTTGAGTCCGTTCGGCTGGTTGTCTTTCATGCGGATGCGGGCGCGCAGCAGTAACGCCTGGCGATCGTGCTGGTCCTTTTTCAACGCTTCTTCCATCTGCGCGGTCGCGCCTTGCACGTCGCCATTCCGCAACAGGATCTCGCCGAGCCGGTAGCGGCCTTCCATGTAATCGGGGGCCTTCGCGAGAATGTCCTTGTAAATCTTCACCGCCTCGTCCGTACGATTGGTGAAGACGTAGAACTCAGCCAACACCGCCTGGTTTTCCGGCTTCTCGCCGTCCAGTGCTGATAACTCTTTGAAGGTGTTCTCCGCTTTGTCGAATTGTTTGTTGACGAGATAGAAACTCGCGAGCGTGAAACGCGCGTTGCGATCCTTTGGACCAACCTCGATGGCTTTCGTCAGCTCCGCTTCGGCTTCCGGCAGACGATTGCCCTGCGTAAGAAACTTGCCGTACTCGGAGTGGGCCAGCGCGGAGTTGCCGTCGATCGAGATCGCTTTCTTGTAGAGATCTTCGGCTTTATTGCGTTCACCTGTGACGATGTAGAACTTCGCGAGGCTGAGATACGACTCAACTCGGTTCGGGTTCAGTTCGACGGCGTGATTCAGTTCGGCGAAGGCTTTGTCACGATCGTTGCGGGTAAACAAAATACTACCCATCAGGATGTGACCTTCGATGTTGTTTGGATCGTGTTCGATAATTTCTTTGGCGAGGCGTTCCGCTTCGTCGATGAGTTGCGCCTGTCCCTTGCTGAAGGCGAGGTAGTAATTGCCGAGCTTGATGCGGGCGTCGAGATTGTTCTTGTCGAGATCAACCGTGCGCCGCAGCTCGTCGACCATTTCCGGAAAACGCTGCAGTCCTTCGAAAGCCTGAGCGAGACCCCAATGCGCCGCGGCCATGTTGCCGTCGATCTGAAGCGCGCCGCGATACTCGAGCGAGGCTTCCTGATACTTCTGGTCTTTCAGGTAAGCGTCGCCGCGTCTGACGTGTTCGGATTTGGCTTTCTCTGCGTTCGTGCAGCCGCTCAAGGCGAGGACTGCCAGCAGGAGGACACAAAGGAGCGATGGATAAATGCGGAAACCGCAGCACTCTTTTCTCATATTTTCCCTCTTACTCTACTTCGCGACTCAGCGGGCAAGGCCGGGTCGCATTACTCACTACACAATTACTAAATTTTCAATTCCAACCCGTTTTCCATTAATTCGGGACAAACTCCGGTAAGGCCGCCGCGGCCTGCGCCGCGAGGTCTTTTGCCGACGCCAGCGCCGTCGCTTCGGAATTGCCGAGCGGCACCGTCACGCGCACCAGCGCGCCGTCTGAGCGACGCAACCGAACGCTGTCGATAACCGTGTAAACCTTCCCCCAATACTCGCTCGCTACGCTGCGCCCGCGACCCTGGTACCAGTAGATCATCAGGCTCTTGTATTCACCGTTTTGCAGCACGTACTTGTTCGCATTGAAGCTCTTGCCGTTGGGCAGCGAAATCAGCACCTTGTCGGGACTCGTCAGCGTCCAGCCCGAGCCGGGCAAGCAGTTCAACGGGCTGTGATACGACGCGCCGTCGCGCTGGCTGGCGTAGTAACCGACGTAAAAATTGCCTGACGTTCCGTCCGGCCGGCTGAAGTCGCGCAGCAGGTAATCACTCGCGCGCAGTACCTTCATCGTAGGCTCGTCGAGGATTTGATCGGGCTTGCTCTTGCGCCATTGTCCCACTTGCTCGGGAAAGTTTTTCAACGGCTGGCGGTCCACATGCGCCTCGCCGAGATACGCCCAGGTGTTGACGAGAACGCCGGTTACGACGATCGCCACCAGTAAAACCGCAAAACGCACTGCAGACGACTTGTTCATTCTGTTCCTTCCGCTGACGCCACCGTCGTCGTCGACGTTGCGCCTACTGTCGCGTGCTCGCGCGACATTTGTGTTACGCGATCGTCCGTCTTAACAACCGCTGTCTTCGGCTTGAAAAAGCGATCGAGCAACCAACCAACCAGAAACAAAAGCAGAAAAGCGATGACGTAAATGACCCAGCCGGAAAAGGTGTGGAAGAACCCGTCAGCGATCTCCGTGCCGTAATAACGCGACAGGATGCCGGTGCCACTCACGCGCGAAGCGTTCGTCAAAATCGCGATCGGAACCGCGGAACAAACGATGATCGTCGAGCGCCAGAAACCGTAACTGCGCAACCAGCCAAACGGGCCGCGCGGCTGGTTTGAATCGCCCGATCGTGGGTGGGTGAAATAAGCAAAGACCACGGCCAGTGTCACGAGGGTCATCAGCGAGCGAATGCCGCTGCACGCCTCCACCACTTCGAGCTTTTTCGTGTCGAACGAATTGAGTGGTTTCAACTCGATCACGTTGCCCTGCCGCAAGACCGGAATGCCTAGCACGCTCATGGACCACACGGCGCAGCGCGACGCAAACAGTTGCAGCGGAAAAGCGATCTTGTTGAAGACGATCGTGGGGATCGGAATCGCGAGTATCAACAAACCCAGCGGCACGAGAATCAGCCGCAGAAACGCGAGCCCGCCGAAATAGACCACTGTGCCGGCAATCAGCAGCACGAGCGACATCCGCTGCGTGTAGAGCTCCGCGCCCGCCACCCCGGTCCACAACGCCAACAAGGCAAACGCGACGGCCAGCCCGCCCAGGAGCACCGAAGGACGAGCCGGCGCCGTCGCAAACTTATCGCGTTGCTGCCAAAGGATGTAACCGATTAAGAAGGGGACGAGGAGACCGTGCGAGTAGTTTTCGTCAAACCACCAGTCACGCGAGAGTTTCACCAATACCGCGGCATAGGTGAAAAGAACAGCAGAAATAATGGCGAAGGCGCGCCAGTGATACCTGGCGACGGCCGGGACACTCATACAGGTTCCTTTTGCTCATTCTCACAAGCGGAGGGCAATTCCCTTGCGAGAACGTGGTCGATCCTGAACTACACCACCCGGGTTCGTTAATTGGGGAGAAAGCTTATCTCAGGTCGGTGGGCCATGACAAACACTTGCGACTGGCTCCGACAGCAGGAGAAAAAGAGTAATAGCACCTCGTTTCCAAAAATTTCTTTATCTGTGCTTAAACCATCACGGAACCACAATGCTCGGCGCATTGCTCCGGCGGCCACCGACGATCAGGGTAAGTTGCACGTTACCCGCGCCGGTTAGTTGCGAGATCACGCGGAAGGTAACCTGATCCAAGCCCGGTACCTGGCCTTGAGCGCCAGCAAAATCAACCGGCAACATGAAGGTGCGCCCGTTTGCGAGACGCGCCTCAATCTGCACCGATTCCGCGAAATTCGGTATCGCGACGCCATTGACCAAAACATCGTTCGTCGTGTCGGAATTGCTGGCGCTGCCGGTGATTCCGGTGGCGAAAATCGTCAGCCGCGTCTGCTTGTCGGGACCGAAGTTCTGGTCCGTTATCAGGCCGAGACCGGAGGTCGCGAGGGTCTGGTTGTTCACAATCGCCGCCGGGCCGGTTTCGTCATCGGCGAGCGTCATGATGTGCGAGACGTTATTCTCGATCGCGATCAAACCCTGGCACGCATAGCCGTCCTGCGACGTGACGACGACTTCAGCCGTTCCGGGCTGCACGTCGGCCGGCAGGTAGAACTTCACCGTCCACGGCGAAGAATAAATCACCGGCACAGCCACACCGCCGATCGTCACGGTGAGCCCGCCCACTTCGTACGGCGGCATACCCGTTGACGCCAGCGACGCGAAAAAAGTCTGCGACGTCATCGGCTGAATGTTGCCACCGCCGATGATCGCGATCAGGCTGCCCGGCGCGACTGAAGGCACAACCGACAGTCCGTAACCGATGTTCGCCTGACCGATGCTAAGGCTCGTTCTCGTACCGGTGACGTCAGCCTCGTCGAGAGTCGCCGTCGAGATGATGCCGGTCCGCATCAGGTCTAAAGCAACCGCGAGATGCGTAGCCACACGCAGCAGATCGTTCTTGATGTTCGGACTCGTCGCCGCTCTCATCGCGAGACCGTTGCTCGCTTTGCTGAACAACAACGCGGCGGTGATTTGAGCGTCGATCGCGGGCGCGTTCGCGCCAAACGAAGCGCTCTCGGCTTTGAAGTCGGAGTAGGCCTGTTGAATGTCGGCCGTGAGAGATGTGATATCGGCAGCGAGGGCGAGGTTTTCAGTAAAGGTTGCCGTGTCAGTTATAGCGGCATTGTCCACCGTTTGCTGAAGCAGCGTGCTCGCGTGTCCGCGTGCCTTGTTCACACTGTTCGGTGAAGACGTAACCGTGATCGAAACAGCCGCCGAGGTAGTGGCTTTGCCGTTGTTGTCCGTCGCCTTCGCCGTGAGACTGTAGCTTCCCTTTGACACGGCCGGCCAAACAACACTGTAGGGCGCGGTCGTGTCGGTTCCGATCAGCGTCGTCCCATTAAAGAAGTCGACTTTCTTGATGAAGCCGTCCGGATCGCTCGCCGTAGCCGCGAGGGTGATGTCGTTGCCGGCGACGAACGTCGCACCCGTTGTCGGCACCGTCAAACTGACGATCGGAAAACCAGTCGCAGGCGCCGGTGTCGGACTTGGCGACGGAGTTGGCGTCGGTGTCGGCGTTGGCGACGGCGTTGAGTTTGCCATGGGGCCGCCGAAGTAGAGACCACTCACCACCGCGGTCTTGCCGCCCGTCTTGGTGACCACGAACTTAACGCGGCCGTTAACGTTCCAAACCAGATACTGTCCCGCGTTGAAACCAGCAACCGTGCGGCTGTCGAGTTGTATGTTGGTGACCCAATCGATCACGTCGACGCGTTGCGCGCGGTTGTTGCCGTCCCAATCCAGGTTGTAGAGCGCGACGCGATGCGGCTGACTATCGCTAACATTCACGTCGATCGTGAAGGATGAATTCGACTCCCAACGCGCGGCCACGCGATCGGTCCCCACCATTTTCTGCAGCGCGCGCATGTCGGTCGTGGAAGCAGACCACGTCGGCGAACTGAAGCCGGTGACGTTTACCTGCGCGTAACTCGGATACTTCATCGCATCGTTGACGGTGTTGTAGCCGTCGCCGCCGTACAGGCTCTTCCAGCTACCGCGCGTCGTTGTGTCCAACTGCACGAACGCAACACTCGCTGCTGGCGTCGGCGTGGGAGACGGAGTCGGCGTCGCAACAGGAGTCGGTGTCGGCGTCGGGGTTGCGACTGGAGTCGGTGTCGGGGTCGCAATCGGAGTCGGCGTTGGTGTGGCTATCGGCGTAACTGTCGGTGTAGGCGTCGGCATTGGCACTGCGCCACCCTGACGCCAGATCAAGTAACGGCCGCCCATGCGGTAATTCTGGTTGTAGTTCTTCGCCGTCCCGTCCGCTTCGTCGCGGATCGCATCCGTCACATCGCCAAACGCGGCCTCGAACAAGTCGTCGCCCATCGTCTTGTAAATCGGATCGCCGGTGAGCAAATACGCATAGCCATAGGCACTGAAGATCGTCGAGATGCCTTGCCGTTCCGACTTCACGATCCAATCCTGGTCCGCAGTGGTGTAACTGCCGCCGCCGTTTTCATACTTCGTCGGATTGACGGTCGTACCGCCGTGATAGAAGTACCAGAACGAGCGCCAACGAATTCCCGGCGCCAGACCAACCACCTGTTCGTCCTTGCGGTATGGTCCACCCTCGTACAAGTGATGACACGCGCGGGTGATTTGATTCTGAATGCTCGCCCTGACACCGGAGTTGGTGCTCAAGCGATGCACTTCGATCAGCGAATTCAACAACAGCCCGATCATGAACGGTTGCATGATGCCCTTTAGCAGACCACCGTCCTCATCGACGTAATCGGGATCGTCCCAACGCCACGAACCATCCGCGAACTGCAAACGTCCGTAGTAGTTCACGGCAATCGCTTCGACGTCGGCCTGGTATTGCGCGCGCAACGCAGCGCCGTTGATCTCGGTACCGCCTGCTTGCAGCGGAAACGAATCGGGCAGCGCCTTCGCCAACCACGCCGCATAGTGCAGCGCAAACGCGCCCTCACGCACACCGTAATAAAGCTGCGGATCGTTGATGCGCATCTTCAACCAGAGATTGAAATGATAACGAGTGTAGCTGTTGATCCAATCCCACATCTCGGGCCGGCCATCGATCGCGCGCAGGATCAAGCCACCGATACCAGCATGTCGTGGCGGCGGTCCCTGGCCGTTGCTGAAGTCGCGTTGCGCGCCACTCTGAATCCATTGCGGATGTTTCCACCACGCGTCAGCACACTTCTCCGCGTAACCGAGAAAGGTCGGATCACCCGTTCGCTTGTAGCTGATGTATTCCGTCAGCGGCAGATCGTAGTAGTTGAGCAGCACGTAGTCGTTCAGCGCTGTCGGATCTGTCGGCGGTGTGTCGGGACACGATGCGCCGTGCACCTTTGCTCGCGCTATTTCCGTGGCGTCGAACCACGACGTCGATAGCGGCGCCTGTGGGCCAATGATGAAATCGACGTCGTCGAGCGTCGCGGCCGCGAAGAGATCGGGAACCGGCGGCGGCGCAGCGGCGTGTGCTAATGAAACGTTCTGTAGTAGAACCGAAAAAACTACGAGTATGAAAACGACGAAACGTAGATGATTTGATTTTAAAACCCTAATCGAACGGGGAACGTGCTTCGACCTGGTGCCCATTGGATGCTCCACTTCGGTGACCGGACGATCTCTCGTGCTTCGGCGAGAGACTCCTGGCTTTGCGAACCCGCATCACTGCGGGAGTGCCTTTTATCGGTGGCTGCTGCCTGGACCGGCGGATGAAAGCATTACAGGGGGAACCTGTGATCCAGCGGTCGGGATTAGCAGATAGGAACGTGAGTTAACGAGATGTTTTTATCTGGATGACGAACTACTGGCGATAGGAATAACGACCCTCAGTCGATAAAGGTGCAGTTGAGAGTCTTCGGCCCACTTCGAAGGGAGTCACGCGAAGCGGGTTTCCAGATCGCCTTCGGCAACCAGACTTTCTCCTCCGGTCCGTCGTCGGCTCGTGGGGGAGACTCTCGGCTTTGCGTCCCTACCTCGCGGCAGGTTTGCCTTTATCGGTGCAATCGTTTTCTAAAAGAGCTGGCCTGAGAAGGTGGGGCCAACGAGATTAAACATCGTTCAGCAAGATGTGTCAACAGTCATTTTGAAAGAGATTTTTTAGTCGTGAGCGGTGATGGGTTGTGATCAACCCGACGCGTTTGGTGAAAGGCCCTGCTAAGTATAAACTCTCGCCTCCCCAATATGCCTCAGTAGAGCTCACCCGTCGGACTCTACTCCCACAAACCTAGAAACAGGAGACCGTGATGTCAGTCAAGAAATATTTCTCTCTCGCAGCTCTGCTCTACCTTATTTGCGGCTGCGCCCAGTATGCGACAGCTCAAAGTCCGCAAAACGTAATCTGGACGAACGTGGTTAACGCCACGGCGACGGGTAACACGTTACAGAAGACCTCAGGCTGCAATGGCTGTCCCGATGCAGGCGCTACCTCGCAGCAAACCATTACCTCCGGTGACGGCTACGTGGAGTTTACTGTCGGCGCTCTGACCGGGCAGCGTTTTGCCGGTCTCAGTCACGACAATCCCGGCACGGGCTGGCAGGAGATCGATTTCGCTTTCAGGTTGTGGGGCAACGCTGGTCCCGGGAATCTGGATGTGGAAGAGAACGGTACTTACCACAATCTCAGCGCGACTTACGTTGTCGGCGACGTGTTGCGAGTCGCGGTGGAAAGTGGTGTGGTCAAGTATTACCAGAACGGAGTGCTGCGTTACACCAGCACCGTCGCGCCTACTTACCCGTTGATGGTCGATACTTCGCTCCTCGACTCCAACGCCACAATAAATAACGCCGTCATTTTTATCCCGTCCAACACTACTCAGAACGTCACCTGGACGAACATCGTTAACGCTACGGCGACAGGTAACACGCTACAGAAAACTTCAGGCTGCAATGGCTGCCCCGATGCAGGCGCTACCTCGCAGCAGACCATAACCTCCGGCGACGGCTACGTGGAGTTTACTGTCGGCGCCCTGACCGGACAGCGTTTTGCCGGCCTCAGTCATGACAATCCCGGCACGGGCTGGCAGGAGATCGATTTCGCCTTCAGGTTGTGGGGCAATGCTGGTCCCGGGAATCTGGATGTGGAGGAGAACGGCACTTACCATAATCTTAGCGCGACCTATGTTGTCGGTGACGTGTTGCGAGTCGCGGTGGAAAGTGGTGTGGTCAAGTATTATCAGAACGGCGTGCTGCGCTACACCAGCACCGTGGCGCCTACTTACCCGTTGATGGTCGATACTTCGCTTCTCGACTCCAACGCCACAATAAATAACGCCGTCATTTCCACCGGCTCCGGCAGTACGAGCAGCACCCTAACTGCTCCGGTCAACGCGCCACGAGCTCATCCACTGGCGCCTAATCCACACACGTCAATTGGTCTCTTCTGGATCTACACTGACCCGACGACCGGCAGGCAATGGACCGGAGGCACCTACAAAGTTAAGCGTTGCACCGGCGCGAGCTGCACGCCAACAACCGTAGTAGCAACCGGACTTACCCACGCCGACTATCAGGACACGGGACTTTCTACAAATACCACCTACGGCTATCGCTATCTGGCAAACGACGGCACTGGTGACTCGAGCGACTCGCCCATCGTCTATGTCACGACAACAGCGACCGACGACAACATGGTCCATTTCCCCGCCGGCGCCTGGGCCGAGCTGCTTGGGCCACAGGTCGAAGCCGGCCAGATCCCCTTCACGTGGTACAACTCAGCCGCGACTACAACGGCGCAGACCATCATCTCGAAGTTTCCGGTCGTTGGCCCGGCGCAGATAGCCGGTACTGGAGCCATCACCAACGGATCGACGACGCTGACCGGCACGTCAACCTTCTTTATCGAAGAGACTGCCGCCAATAACCCGACCTGCCTGAACCACATCATGATCAACGGAGTGGATGCGGGGACGATCGCCAGCATCAACTCGAACACCTCGATCACTCTGACTTCGCCCTGGACCGGCGCGACGACCTCGGGCGCGACGCTCAGCACGAACGTTCCGCAGTGCAACATCGCCGATCCGATCAACGATTACCTCACCGGCAACCAGTTGATGTACTACGACAGCCCGATGGCGATGTGGCAGATCTACTTTCGCACGGGCGATCCGCAATATCTGCGCGGCGCAATCAAAGGGAGCGAGTCGATTTTTGCCGGCTACATGTGGCTGGGAAGAAATCGCGCGTGGAACCTGTATTCGACGACCCAGAACTACGACAGCATGCCCGCGCCCCGCAACTTCCAGTTCTCGGGCTATGTCCTGTTGGGAATGGCCGGTCACAACGGCGTGTGGGACTTGCTCGACGACTACCTGGCCCAGCGCTATGACACGTGGCTCATTCGCTACCGCGCGGGCAACAACGCATATCAGTACGTGCGCGAGAAGGCGTACATGATTCTGTTTACGAGTTGGTTCATCACCGCTGCGCCGGATAGCTTCCCCCGCAGCAACGGCACAACTACGAGCCTGAACGGCACGATAACGGTGGACGGCTCGCTCGCCTCCGGCCGCAAGCTTTACTACAAAACGCAGCTCGACACCGACGTTCCCGGCTTCATCAACGACGACCAGTTGCCGTGGGGTTTCTGGACCGACGGCGGCTCAACCAACGTGAGCGGCGACATGGACTATCCGTACACCGGCGGCGATCTCGTCGGTCCATCACAGCCCTTCATCCAGGGGTTGAATACCGATGCGCTCGGTTACTGCTGGCGCAACACGGCACTGAACCAAGCAACGCGTGACGCTGCTCGCAAAGAAGTGCTCAAGGGCGCGGCCGCAATGGGCTTGCTGAGTTACACGATGCAGACGATTCCGAGCGATCCCACGCATCGACATCGCGCCGTCTGGTACTTCTACAACGGCGGGACGCGACTCAACCCTTACGCGTTTCAGCACGGTGGCGATGCCTACACGATCGACAACATCCCTTACAACCCGGCGGCTCCGCTTAACCGCGAAGCGATTCCGCTGATGCTGTCGACATTCGGCTGGGCAGTGGAAATGGCCGGCGGATCCGACTCGTGGTACAAGCAAATCGGCGACGAGATGGCTAACTCGGCGTTTGCCCAGGTAGGTGAGAACACTATCGGCAGCGGCGCGGACGGCTTGAAAGCGTTGTGCGATAACACGAGTAACTTTAAGGATTTCGGCCAGTGCTTCCGCACCACCGGACGCTACTTCGGGCACCGCCTCGCGACGCCGGGAATAGTTGGCACGCGGCCGGTCGTAACGATGCCCGTGGATCAAACGCTTACTGGCGGCGTAAACCAGGCGGTGCTCACGGCGAGCGTGGCCTGCACGAACACTCCTTGCACTTATCGCTGGGGCTTGCAGGAGTTTCCGCTGCACACAATCGCCAACAGCCGCTACCTGGCCCAGTCCATGTTCACCGACAATCAGGCACTGAGCACGAAGCTCTCCGGTATGCAGCCGGGAACTTACAAGATCGTGTTCTACGCGCTGGATGCACTCGGGCTCGAGGACCACGGCACGGTGACGGTGACTGTCGGTGACGGCGTGTTCCCGCCAGTGGTCGCGATTGGACCAGGCAATCCTCCGTCCGAAACCCACCACATTTACCTGACCACCAGCAGCTCGATCAGCGGGGCGGCCAAGGCGTACTCAGCGGCCGGTCGAACTCTGACACACACCTTCACCGTCTACGGACCGAAGGACAAGACTGCCGCGACTCTGACGCCGAGCGGCACGACCGGCAACAGCGTGACGTTCACGCTGAGTGGACTAAGCGCGGGAGTATGGGCGGTGAAGGACACAGTCACCGACTCCGCTGGCGCAACGTCGTTCGACATCATGTACATCCGGCACACGGCGGAGAACCAGCCGTCGTTGGCCCACAACACAGTGCCGACGCTGGCGATCCAGCCGAATCATGTCTTACCGGCTGGTTCCACCTCGACGCGGCTCTTTGTCGTGCCGCTTGACCCTGAAGCTGTAGCGTCGTATCCGCTCGCGGCTACCGGCTACACCAAGGGCTTCGAATCGGATCAGTACCTGGTGACGCAGCCCACTCACTCATGGACTCAGACGAGTGGACCCGTTACCGCAACGATCACGAACGGCAACACAATCAGTCCCACCATCACGGGTCTGACCGCGTCAGGCACCTACACGTTTCGCTATACGGGCACGGACCAACAAGGCGACAGCGTGCAGGTGTCTATCAACGTCACTGTGCCTTAAGCCGCAAGCAAGCCTGCGCGGTCGCGTTATGCTTTTTCGCGACCGCGCAGATTGTTCGCTACGGCGGCACTGGGTCAGTTTGGGTTGAGCGCCCTGTGGAGTGCGGTGCCTTAGCACCGCTTTGGCCAAAGCGCCGACAAGTCGGCGCACTCCACGGAGGCGCTCAACCCAAACTGACCCACTACTCGCTACGGGGACTTTGGTGGAAGTGTGGGGAGGCGGGTGAAATCGGCGCCCGCCTTGAAACGACTGCGCGGAGACAGGCGGTAGTCGCCGGTTTCAGGGTTCGTGAAGCCGACATCGCTGATTGATGACGGATACGCATTGCCGGCCGGATACTGCGATGAGTTCGCGCCGACGATCACGTTATTCCGAAAAACAGCTCCGGGTGTGAACTGGGCCAGCGCGATCGTGCCCTCGCCGGTCGCGTCGCCTTTGACGCCGTAACCTTTAGGATCGCGAACCGTGATGTTGTTCTCGTAAACAAATCCCGGCGAGGGATCGCCGTAGAGCGTCATGATGTTGCCGGACTGGATATGAGTATTGTTCGAGATCGTCACGTCAACATAGCCCATCAACGTCAGGAAAGTTCCGCTGATGCCGCTGATGAAATTGTTTGAGATCTTGATCCGCGCGGCGCGTTGCGAAGGTTGCAGATCGTCTTTGCCGAGCAGGTTGATGGCGGACGGACTGTTCTTCAGGATGTTGTTCGTGAACGTGACGTCTTCGATCGTGGTCCAGGGCGCGTGGCCATCCTGGTTTCGCACTGTGAACAAGATCGCCGAACCCGCCTGCGCGTCGACCCAGTTGTTTTCGAAGATGTTGCCGTCGATGATCACGCGGCGCGCGCTCTTGAGCTCGAAGAGGTTCTTCACCGACCAGTGGCGGCCGGCATAACTCGGGTCGCCCTGTTTCCAACTCATCGGTTTGAATAAGTAGTTGCCACGGATCTCGATGTCGGCCGGCACGAGATTGGGAATACTCGGATCCGAGCCGCCGAACATTATGTTTTCGCCCGAGCCTTCGAGATAGTTGTTGATGATCTTGAACGGGCCGGGACCATTCCAGCCGCAAATGGCCTGCGTGTCGTAACCCTTGCCGTGAATCTCGGAGATATAGGAATTGGTGATGCTGGTCTCCGCGCTGTTGAGCGAGACGCCGCGCTGGACTTCCTGTGACTCGAAGCCGTGAATGTAACTGCGATCGATGATCAGGTGATGCGGCACGGCGTCGATCGTGGTTTGCGTCGCCGCTTCACCGAAACGAATCAGATCGTGAACGACGACGTTTTCGTCAGCGGTGGAGAACTCGATACCGACGAACTTGAAATGATGCGCGCCCGGTTGCGTCTTGACCACGGCGGCGGATTTTTCGTTCGACTGGAGCTTCGCAAACAGCGCTGCTTGTGATGGCGAAACGCGGACACCTTCCGGCAGTTCAGACGCGCGCGAACTTTGAATCGTGATGTACTCGCTGCCGTTCTTTACCGGAAGTGTGAACGCGCCGGTGTAGATCGCGCCGGCTTGCAGGATGATTGTGTCGCCCGGCCGCGCGCGATTGATCGCCGCTTGCAGATCGCCGTTCTTGTCGAGCTGGATAATCGGACCTTTTTGCTGGGCGTGACTGTCGTTCAGTAAGCCGCGACAGCCGAGGACCGCGCCGGTCGTGCTCAGCACAATCGCGGCCAAAACGACGGAGAGTAACGACGAGTTGGGTATAAACCTCATCCGAGGACCGCCGCCCCTTCGGGCTCAAACTCTGGACTGACAATATTAGCGGGCTCAACGGGGGAATCTTGTTCGTGGCGCAGCCATGATTCGAGCACGAAGATGTACCAGAACTGGTTCGGCGCCCAGCCTTTTTCGGCGGCGGCGTTGAGCTGCTTCACGACCGCGCGCGAGTTTATCCAGCCTTCGCGATCGGAGATCGCGTTGTCGAGCAAATTTGTTAACGCGCTGCGCCAGCGGCCGGTAAGCCAGCGATTCACCGGAATCGTGAAGCCGCGTTTGCGGCCCCGCGCCAAACGCTCGCCGATCTTCTCGGCAGCGAGCGCGCGCAGCAACGACTTCGAACGGCCGCCGTGCATGCGCGTCTCGTACGAAAGCCCCGCCGCAAACTCCCAAAGATCCTGATCGAGAAAAGGCGAGCGCGCCTCGAGCGAGTGATACGTTGTCGCGCCGTCGACCTTCGTCATGAACTCACCGACAAAGCGACCGGCGCGATCGTATTCGAGAAACTCCGCGAGCACGTTGCGCCCGGAAATATGCGACCACTCGATCTCCCTTTGCGCGAGCGACACGCTCGCTAGTCTGTCGCCGAGCATGCCGAATTGTTTGTACGCCGGCAGACCGTCGTGCGTGCAAGCGACCGCGCCGAGTCCGCCGGTCGAGTAGTTCATGAACGAATTGAGTCGCTTGAACGAGCCGATGCGCGGCAGTTTGTCCTGGTTCTTACGCCAGCCGTTTGCGACGAAACCGGGCAGCGTCCGCGCGAGCTTTTGCGCGAGCAATAAGTGGCGGTGCTCGGGATAACCGAGAAACACATCGTCGCCGCCGTCGCCCGTCAACAAAACCGTCGCCGAGCCGCGCACCGCTGTTGAAACGCGCAACATCCCGAGCGCGGAGGCGCAGGCGAAAGGCTCGCCGTAAGCAGCAACAAGCTCCGACAAATCCGGCTCGCTGTTCGAAGTGAGCTCAAGGACCTGGTGACGAATTCCCAGGCGTTGCGCGGTGTCCTTCGCGTCAGCCGTTTCGTCGGTCGGATCGCCGGGCGTGCCGACGGTGAAAGCGGTCACGTCGCCGCCGAGTTTCTTGATGGCCCAACAGATCAGACTCGAGTCGATGCCGCCGCTGAGCAGCGCGCCGACGGGCACGTCCGCGAAGAGACGTTTCTCGACCGCGCTGACGAAGAGTCGTTCGGTTTCTTCGAGCGCTTCCGCGAACGATGGTTGTGTGGCCGTAGGCGTCGGTGGTCGCCAGTAGGTGCGTGTTTGCAGTTTGCCGTTGGACCATTCGACAACGCTCGCCGCGCCGACCTTGTGCACGTTGCGATAAATTGAGCGCTGATCGGTGACGTAACCCCACTCCAGATACTCGGCGATCGCGAGATCGTCGATCTCATGCGCGAAGCCGCCCGCGCGCAGCGCGCGTGCGGTCGAAGCGAAAGCGAGTTGTCCGTTCTGCGCGGAGTAGAGCAGCGGCTTGACGCCGAGTCGATCGCGCACGAGAAAGAGCGTGCGTCTGCGATCGTCCCAGAGAGCAAACGCGAACATGCCGCGGATGCGTTCGAGAAGTTTGTCGAGGCCCCATGCGTCGTAGCCGTGCAGCAGGACTTCGGTATCGGTGTGGCTTTTGAAGTTATAACCGGCGGCTTCGAGCTCGACGCGAAGGTCGCGGAAGTTGTAGATAGCGCCGTTGAAGATGATGCCGACCGCGCCGTCTGGCGACAACATCGGCTGCGCGCCTGACTCGCTCAGGTCGAAGATGGCGAGGCGTCGATGGCCAATAACGGCCGTTGACCACGCGTGCAGGCCTTCACTGTCGGGACCGCGACGCGTGAGGGTGGACATCATCCGCCGGACACGCCCCTGCGCCTCACGATCACCGAATCCGACTAAACCCGCTATGCCACACATCTTCGATCAAGACCAACCGCGGCTATCATCAACCAAGGCCGCAGCGTTATCAAGTTACACCATCTGTGGTTCGCGGCTCAGGTGCTGCTCAATGAATTTTTCATACGCGCGGCGATCGAGCGGCAACTGAACTGCCGTACCCAGCGCAGAGCTCAGCAGCATCGCATTCGCCAACTCCACCGCGTTTCGCCCTTCGTCGCCACGACACGTCAACGCCCGTTCACCGTGCGCCGCCGCCGCGAAGTCTTCATAAAACACGGCCAACACGTCGCCCGTCGAGGGAAGCTGAAGCGTGCGCGTATCGCTCTCGAGTTCACCCATGAGCTGCGTATCGTGCTCGGTGCGCTCGCGAATCGAATCGCGCAACCGCGAGATCTGCACCTTGCCGTTCTCAATCGTGACGCGCCCACGATCGCACGAAATCACCACCCGCGAGATCGCCGGCGCCTCGACCGTGCTGATGTGAATGTAACCATGCGCGCCATTCGCGTGACGCATGATCGCACTCGCCGTGTCTTCAACCTCTATCTTGTGTAAAGACGTATCACAGCGCGCGTTGACCGTCTCGGGCATGCCGCACAACCACGCATACCGATCGAGAATATGCGGCGCCTGGTTCAACAACACTCCGCCGCCTTCACCTTTCCACGTGCCGCGCCACGGGCTGCTGCGATAGTAAGCCTCCGACCGCCACGCCGACTCAATCATCGAGCAGCGATACATCTCCCCGAGCTCACCACTGTCGAGCAATTGCTTGGCGTAGAGATACGCCGGCTCGAAACGCTTCTGGTGTACGACCGCGAAGATGCCGCGACTCTGCTCCGCCACCTTCAGTACCTCGTCCGCTTGCGCCACGGTCACCGTGAGCGGCTTCTCGCACAGCACGTGCAGCCCGGCTTTCAGTGCCTCGATCGCGAGCTCGCCGTGTTGCCAGTGCGGCGTAGCGATCACGACCGCGTCGACGTCGTTGCTGCGTATCATCTCCGTCGCACTGTCGAACCACTTGCAGTTCAGATCGGCGGCGACCTGGCGGCCTCGTTTCGGCTGAATATCGGTAACGGCAGCGAGCTTCAGCAGCGCGTTCGCGCCGATAGCCCGCGCATGCTCCTGGCCCATGATGCCGAGGCCGATGATTCCGAAACGAATCGGTTTGACATCCGCTTTTCGCACCGGCGCTGTCGCCGCAGTCGCCGCAGGTTTCGCGGGTTCGGCCGCCTCCCGCTTCTTCAAGCCTTGCGGCTGGTAACGCGTCTGCACCTTAACGAACGTCGCCGCGACTTCGCGCATGTCGGCATCCGTGCCGAGGAAAATATCGTGCGGCAGGAAGAGCATGTTGGCGACCGCCGCATCTGAAACCGGTGTCGGCAGCACGCGCAGATAGGTGGGATGCTTCTCCGCGATGAGCTGCAACGCCGGCTGTTGGGCCATCGTCGCTTCGTAGCCGCGATTGATTGGCAGTCCCTCGGCCTGGAGCGCGCGAATGAAGTCTCCGATTGCCAAACCGTCGCACTGGTCCGCGTGATAACGCAGCACAAACATGTGGACGCCGTGACGTTCGACACCTGGTCCAATAGCAAGCGGCGTCACACACGAGACTTCCGCAATGTACTCACGCAGCCGCGCAAAGTTTTCCGCCCGTCGCTGCTGTTCGCCTTCAAACTTCTGCAACCGGTGCAGCAGTATCGCCGCGAGGTATTCGCTCGCGCGCATGTTGAAGCCGAGCGAATGGTGTCCCCAACGTTGTCCGCCCTGGCGCGCGCGACCGACGTTGTGGAACGAATAAGCACGCTCGAAGATCTCCGGATCGTTGGTGGTGAACGCGCCACCTTCACCCGCGGAAAGGTTCTTCGATGATTGAAAACTAAAAGCGGCGGCGGCGCCGATTGAACCGCTGCGCCCGAGCGCGTGAATCGAGCCGTGCGCCTGCGCTGCGTCTTCGAGCAGCACGAGCGAATGACGTTTTGCAATATCCGCGAGCGCGGTCATATCGGCGGGTTGGCCAAACAAGTGCACCGCCATGATCGCGCGCGTCTTGCCGGGAATGATCGCTTCTTCAACGCGTCGCGGATCGATCAGGTAAGTGTCCGGATCGACGTCGACGAGGGCAACGCCGAAGTGTCGATCGAGAACGGTCGTGGCGCTCGCGATGAACGACAAGTTCGGCACGATGATCTCGCCGCCGTACTCCATGCCATCGTGGTCCAGCGCGGCGGTGATCGCGACGCGCAGCGCGTCAGTGCCATGCGGCAACAGCAGCGCGTGTCGGGCGCCGCAGTAACGCGCCCACTCCGCGCAAAACTGCGTCGCCAGCGGTTGCGGCAGACCTTCAACACCGGTCAAAAAAATCTGGAGAAACTTCGGACTCAGTTTCGTGGTCCACTCGACCAGCGACGTCGAAGGCGACGAGGGCCACGGCCGAAAGCGAACGTCTCGTACCGGCAGACCGCCTTCTTTCGCCAGTTTGCCGGTGAGCCGGCCAGGCCGTCCGGGCAGCGGTGGCAGGGTTCGAATGACGCCTTTAGCGGCGAGCTTCGCTGACTTCCGAACTATTTTTTTGATCGGTGGCATAGTTCAAAGTCTCCACTCATTCATTGGATCACGCAGGCCTGAGGCGTCGCTGCGCTTCAGGTCGCGCCTTTTCGTGGACCAAAAATAGAGGATCGTTACGCAGCGTCTGCACCATCTTCTCGTGCAGCGCGCGCGCGTCGGGAATGAACAACAGCTCACTCAGACCGAGCTTCCGTCGTACCACCAACCCCTGCTCGACGAGCCCATCAGTGCTGGCTTCGAAATTACGAGTAATGCTCATGTCCTGTCGCCACATCTGAATCGACCGAACCGAACCGTCTTTTTCTTTCGTACGCAAGGTGACCTGCTCGGGTGCGTACAGGTAACCGACCTCCGCTTCGTCTTCGGCGGTGTGAAAGAGCGTGTACGACTCGAGCGTCGCGCCAAACATCAGCACACTCGAGTTGCCGTGCGCGATCTGAGAATAAGGTGTGCCCGCGCCACACGGCGTTTCGAAATCTTCGTGACCTGCGAGCAGCTTTTCCGCGTCAGGGCCGCTGCAGGCCAGCGAGTGACTCGGATGCAGACTACGCACGATGCCCGGCTGTCGCCAGTAAAAGTTTGTGATCGTGCCGACGACGCTCGGTGTCGACTGGAAATCGTAAACGGGCGCGACGCCGCTTTTATCAGGATAGCTCCAAGTGTGCGTCGGCATCGCGAGCGCGGCGCGGTCGCCGATCCACGAACGCAAAGCGTTGACGACGGTTTGCGGTCCACCGTCTATCGAACCGCACGCCGACAACGAGCTGTGCACAAAGAGCAGATCGGTTTTGAAAGTGCCGCAGCTCTTCAGCGCTTCCAGGATCTTCGCCTCGTTCAGATGGACAAGTTTGCGTTTGGCCCGCTTGTAACGGCGCGAGACGCCTTCAGTGATTCTTTTGCTAAAGTTGCTGGTAATCATGATTGTTCTTATCGCGGCGAGACGAGCTCCAGATTTTCCGCGTCTGTTGCCGGCGTCGCGGCGCCCGTCAGCTTCGAGAGTTCCGCCACCATCACGTCCTGCCACGCGCGCCCGCCGAGCCACTTCGCCTGCGGCGGCATGTAGCCGAGCTTGTCGGCGCGCCACGTGATCTCCTCGGGAACGTAATCGCGAAACGCTTCGCGCAGGATCCACTTGGTCCAGCCGTTTCGGATCAACAACCGATCGGGCAGCTTGAAAACAAACTCGACGAGATGATGGTCCAAAAACGGCAGCCGCACCTCGCGACTATGGGCCATGCTGTTGCGATCCGCGTAACGCAGTAGTTCCACCAGTCCCTGGCGCGTCGTGTTCCACCAGAGCAACTTGCGGAGGTTCGAGACCTTGCTGAACTCGCGCGGATAAACCGGATTCGAAGGTTCTACCTCGGTGTTCTCGCGGAGATGTTTCTTCAGCACGCGCTTCAATGGCTCCGGCGTCTTTTGCTTCAGCACTCGCGTCACGCCGCCGGGATTTACGCCGTGCAGAGCGAGGCAGTCTCGCCGCCATTTGAGATACGCAGGCAGGTTGAACGCATGCAGCAGGTCGTCCGTGATCTCGTTGAAGTACGAATGATAGCCGGCGAGCATCTCATCGGCGCCCTGGCCGTCGAGCAGCACGGTGACGCCATTCGCTTTCGCGAGCCGCATCACGTTCCACTGTGCGTAAACGCTCGTCGACGAGAAAGGCTCTTCCTGATGCCAGAACAGATCGCCCAGCTCTTCGAAAAATCTTTCGGCCGTGGGCCAAACGTCGTGACGCTCGACGCGGTTTTTGTTCGTCACCAGCTCCATCCACTTGCCTTCGTCTCGCGCCGGATCGTCGAACCGCGCCGAGAAGGTTTTCTGAACGGAAGTTTCCGGTAACAGGCGGTTGATGATGCCTACAACGGTACTGGAATCGAGTCCGCCTGAAAGGCTGGAACCGACGGGAACGTCGGCGCGCAGTCGCAGGCGCACTGAACTGATCATCAAGTCGCGAAACTGTTCGACGTAACGCTCGTCGGTCCAGTCGTCGATCTTGTCGCGCGGATCGATGTCCCAGTAACGTCGCTTGCGAAGCTGGCCATCCGCAGTCAACGTGAGGCAGTGTGCCTGCGGCAACCGAAAAACATTTTCGTAGATCGTCTGTTCGCCCGTTTCGACCTCTCCGTACTGAGTGAAAAGCGCGAGCGTGTCCGGGTGAATGGTGCGACCCGCGACACCCGCGGCCCACAATGCTTTTATCTCCGACCCGAAGGCAAACAGGCGGTTGGGAATGTAAACGTAATTGAATGGTTTTTCGCCAAAGCGATCGCGAGCGACGAAGAGTTTCTGCGCCACCGAATCCCAGATCGCGAGCGCGAACATGCCGTTGAAATGCTCGACACACGACTCGCCCCATTGCTGATACGCGGCGAGTATGACCTCGGTGTCCGACGTGGTTTCGAAGTTGTGTTGCTGTTGAGCGAGCTCAGCGCGGAGTTCTTCGTAGTTGTAGATCTCGCCGTTGAAAACGATCCAGAACTTTCCATCGTGACTCACCATCGGTTGATGGCCGGCGGGAGAGAGGTCGAGGATCGCGAGGCGGCGAAAACCGAAAGCCAGATCGAAACGATCGGAGTTGAAGCGATCGAGCTGCGGCAGGCTAAGCCGGTGGTCGGTATCCGGTCCCGCGCACGACACTGCCCGGCCGGCGCGCGTGTCGACCAGCAGATAACCCTCATCGTCAGGCCCGCGGTGCCTGATCGCGTTGGTCGCGCCGTGCAACGCGCTCAGATCGACGGGCTCGCCGTTCAAACTCCAGATTCCAAAGATTCCGCACATACCTTCGTTAACTGCTTACTAAAGCTGTTCGTATATCGCCGCGACGTTCCGCGCAAACATTTCCGGACTGAATCTATCTACGACCGAGTTTCTGATCGTCTGCGCGTCGAAGTGCTTACGATCCAAAATGAAATCGGCCATTGCGTCCGCCAGCGGTTCAGGCTTCGCGACGTCAACTAAAACTCCGTTCTGGTCCGTGACAATAAATTCAGGACCGCCGCAACGCGTCGAGATAACCGGTTTGCCGCAGGCCATCGCTTCGCCGACGACCACGCCAAAAGTCTCATGCAAACTTGACAGAACAAACACGTCGCAAAGCTGCATCTGCTGTCTCACCTGTTCGCGGCTGAGCGCGCCCAGAAAGTTGCAGCGCTCGGCGATCCCCAAAGATCTTGCCAGATGCTCCAGCTTCTCGCGATCCGGCCCGCCACCGCCGATCACCAGTTCGAACGAATTCAAGCCGCGCCTTTCGAGCAGGCCGACGGCGTTGAGAAGATGATCGAGACCTTTTTGTTCCGCCAGTCGCGCGGCCACAAAGAATCGCTTCTGCGTTTTGTTTGCGGCGCCGTTACCGTTGCCGTTTGCCGGGACGAAGAAATCAGTTCGCACCGATTCTCCGATCACATCAATCCGTAATCCGGGCTCGAAGTCCAAAAGCTGTTTCGCCAGGCTCGGGCTGATGGCAATCAGTCGATCGACGTTAGTAAGCGTCTCACGCACGAGTTGGCGACTCAACTCCGTTTGCAGATGCATGGAGAACGGGCTCGAGTGTTCAGTCAGGACAAGCGGAATGCCGTATCGCTTCGCGAGGTTCAAAGCCGACCAGCCTCCCGGCAAAACCACATGAGCGTGAATCACGTCGGGCGTGCCCCACTCATTCCGCACTTTCTTGAAACCGTTTTCCGCGGCCCTGACGAACGTCGCATAATCCGTTGACTCCGGACCATGTGGAATCAGCGGTCGCGCAAACTCGCGATAGACCGTCAAACCAGCCTGCGACACCTTGCTCGATCTGTCGCTCGCCTTCGAGTCAAACACGTTTCTCCACGCCGCCATCCCGGGAATTAAAACGGCCACGTCAAACTCGCGCGACAGCGCCACGGCCTGTTCCTGAATGAAGATGCCGCTGATCGGATCAGCGTCGTTCGGAAACCATGAAGGTATGAATAGAACTTTCTTTCGCATCTCAGACTGCCCTTTGCGGTCGAATGTGTTTCAGGACGGGATCGGCCAGGTGCAGCGCGAGCGCCACGTCTTCGGACGAGGGAATCAACAGTTGCCGCAGTGAAGACCCGGTATTTCTCATGTAAAAAATTATCGTTAGCAGCGCACTCACCGAATACGATGCGGTGCTGGCGATCGAAGCGCCGCGGATGTCCAGTCTCGGTATCAGGTACAAATCCAAACCGACGGTCACGAGCAGAGCCACAATCGCGATTTTCAGGTTCACACCCGGGCGGCCGATACCAGCGACGTAGGCCGCCAGGATGTTCACAATACTAAAAGAAACAATGCCCGGCAGTATCAACAAAAGAGCCGGAAAACTCGGCCGAAAAGCCTCGCCGTAAAGCAGCGGTATGGCCTGACTGGCGACCACGCCCAAGCCCAACGCGCTAACGAAGCTGGCGCTAAAGATCAGCCTGGTTAGCCGGTTCGTATTCGTGATTGAGTCAGTTGACCCTTCAGAGGCGGCAATCTTCGGCAACAACACCGTCGCCGCCGAACTGGATAACAGCCAGATCAACTGGCCCAGCGATACGGCCAGCGTGTAGCGACCCACGGCGGAGTACCCGGCAAGCAGACTCAGTATGAAGAGATCCAGACGATAATTCAGGAACTGCACCAGATTCCCGAAGTAACACGGCAACGCAAACACAATCGCGTTCTTCAGCGGATTCCGCGTGCCTTCCGACCGAAATGCCGGACTGAGCGACACGAGCAGCAGCACGTTGATGAGAATCGAAATGCTCAGCACGATCGCGAAGAGCACCACCACAGTGACTCGGCTGCCGTTCAAATACAGCAAGCCCGCGACGAGGAACAGCAGCACGAACTGCATTATGCGAGCGAAGAGTTCAACGTGATTCGATTTCGTTATTTCCTGCCGCCCGTTGAGAATTGCGCGCCAGTGACTCGCGAGCATTTCCAGAAACAGATACAAGGCGATGGCCGGAATCCACCACGCTTGATTTTGGCTCGGAAGAATGGAGTTCGCCCGACCAAACCCGACAAGGATGCTCAGGATCCCCGCGCCAATCACAGCTTGCAACGCGCCGATCAAAACGAGGCCGAGTGCGAGCGAGCGCACGTTTGTGTTGCCGCGAGCGACTTCGTAAGTCACGCCGGTCGGGAGTGATAAACCGAGTGCGGTCAGCAGCAGCGTGGAAGTAGCGATGATCAGATCGAACGCGCCTTTGCCGGCAGGACCGATCGTACGTGCGATCAATATGCTGCTGGCGATGCCGATCGGAATCAGGATGAGGTTCGTTCCCAGAGTATGCAGCGTGCGCGGCAGCCTCATCGCGACGCGAGGTCTGCGCCTGAACACTTGCGATATTGCGGCGATGTTCACCATAGAAAAGTCTTACTCTGGTTTCCGCAACACGTAAAAGAGGCACCAGCCTTTCTGATGTCCTTTACCTACCACGTAGGCGAACCCTCTCAAAAAATTCAGCGCCGCGGTCCACATAAGCGGTTTTAGAGTAGTGAAATCGAAGACGGAGAGCGAACCACCGCCAGTGATCTCCAACACTTCCCACCCGCATTTACGGGCAGCGTATTCTAGCTCAAAAGACGAGATCGGACTGATGTGCCCGTAGCTCAAGTCGCCGTCGTCAAACTGATGAAAGCGACCACTCAGAAAGAAAATCCCGCGCGACAGGAACGACGTGATGTTCGGAGTTGAGAGCAACAGATACCCGCCAGGCTTCACCACGCTGTAGATTTCGCGCAACAGATTCCACGGGTTTTCGACGTGTTCTATTACCTCCAGGCAGCACACAGCATCGAACGTGTCGTTTACCGAAGCGGCTATGCCGGCGTCGATGTCTAATTGCATAAACGGAATGTCCGCCGGTATCCACTTCTCCGGGTCTACATCAAGCGCAGTCACGCGATAGCCGAGATCCGCGAGACGCTGAGAAAAAGCACCCGCTCCGGCGCCGACATCCAACACGCGCTGCCCCGTGGGTACATATCTGGCGAAAAGCTCCGCGGCCTGCTCATGAACGCCGAGGTCGGCATGGATCAGAATACCTTTGTAGTATTGCAGTTCCTTGCTTTCGGTATTGATCAACCAATTTCGCACGTTATTTTCGGCTGGCAGGGGCTCGGCTCTACGTTGAAGGGAATATCGTTTTGGCGAGCATCAATTTGACTGGCAATCACGCGAGACGCCCGCAACTGCTTCAATGCGACCGCCTCACGCTAGTCACTTAAAGTCACAAAACCGGCTGCTTTCCACCCTCCGCATTCGTAAAACTAACGATAAAAGCTCAAACTTCGGCAGTCCGGCGCCGCGAAACGCGCGCCTGGTAAGCGCGTCTAAGCAAGTCTGGAGCCAATTGCATTCCAGCACAGATAACCCGAAGTTTCCACCCGCCCCCAAGCTCTCTTGCCTGCCGGAACGCGCCCGCAGCGGCCTCGAAATCCCGGCTCAACAGATGGTCTTTTCCTTCTTCCAGAGCCAGCTCGGCGCGCGTCCTATTCAGGTTCAGTTGTAGTGCGGCCTTTTCTTTTTCAGACAAGTCGTCGCGCGTTCCGATCTTATCCAATACACTCAACGTGCGCTCGAGCTGGCTGATGGTGCCGCCCGAAAGACCGGTTTCCAGGATGCGATGATGGGCCAGGACCTCGTGTTGATAGGCGAACCGAATCCCGTGCTTCGCGAGCCGCAGCCAGAGTTCAAAATCGTGGCCCCGCCGCAACGTCTCGTCGAACATCCCGACAGCGACGATCGGTTCTTTGCGGGCCAAGACCGTGGAAGTCAGAACAGTGACCTGCACAGCTAACAGGCTCGCGGCGGTGACTTCACCACGCGAAGGTTGCACATGCATGAAGGTGCGTCCGGCGAGCGGCGAGTCACCGGTGAGCAGGGCATCGGCGTAAACGAAATCCGCGCCCGTGCGCTGCAAGAGGTCGAGCTGCTTCTCGAGAAACTTTGGCAGCCAGGTGTCGTCGGCATCGAGAAAGGCAACGAACTCTCCGCGCGCCGCTTTTATTCCCGTGTTGCGCGCCGCGGCTGCGCCCTGGTTCGCCTGCTTGATGTAGCGAAGTTTTTCCGGATACCGCTCGAGCGCTTGCTCCAGCGCTTCCGTGTCAGGCGAGCCGTCGTTGATGACGATCACTTCGAAGTCGCTGAACGTCTGGGCCAGGACCGAGTCGAGAGTCTCGTTGATGAACTCCGCGGCGTTGTACGCGGGAATGACCACGCTGACTCTGGGCGATGTTATCAATGACTGATCAGCCATACTTCAACCAATAATAGATCAGTTTCACATACTCGCCGGCGACAGATCGCCAGCCTTCGTAGTGCAACCACCACCACTCGGACCGTGGCGTTTGCCACCCGGGCGGCGCGGTCGTCATGCCGAGCGTCGTTCCGGTGCCGGCAAGTGTTTGCTGCAACGTACGCAGTGCGCGCCGCGAGTGATAAGCAGACGTGACAACCAAAACCGAGTGCAGTCCGTGGGCGGCGACGTAATCGCGAATGATCAACGCCTCTTCGTGCGTGCCGTCAGCAACTCCCGGCGCGACTCTGATCTGCGTCGGCGGCACGCCTTGTTTGACGAGTTCTTCGTGCGCGCGCTCGACGAAATACGGATTGCGCTGTTGCGCGCTGGACCAACCGCCGCGCGTGTTGTCGTCCGTCAGTACGACAAGCGGCGCGCGGCCTTGCTTGAATAAATCCGCGGCCGTGTGGGTGCGCTCGACGTAGGTGCTCGATCCGCTCAAGACGACGATCGCATCCGCCTGCGGCAGGTCTGCGCTGACAATCAATGCGCGCGCGGCGATCGGCGCCAGCAGCCACCAGCAGAGCGCGGCGAACAGTAGCAGCTTAATTACTCGGCGCTTCACGACCATTTCGATCGTTTCACCAGACAGTCGATTACTGTCAGGTCGCCGGCCATGCTGATCGTGTGAGTGCCGCGCAGGTTCTTGTTCCAGTTGGGAAGAATCGTGGAGACTTCTTCTTCGCGATACGCTTCCGTGTCGAGCCGCGTGATCTTATTGATCGACATGCCGTAGCCATAACGGCCGGAAGAGTTCTGCGCCGGACGATAGAGCTCGTCGTTCCAGTTGAACAGTCCGCCCGCCGGACGCGAGCCTCTCACGTCCGACTTCACCGGATTGCGCGGATGCGGCGTCCATGGTCCAAGCGGGCTGTCAGCATGGAACAGATACAGCTCGTCGGGAATCGCGTGTTCGGCGATCGAGACAAACATCCACCAGTGGCCGTCGATCTCGGCGAGCGTCGCGTCCTTCGCACGCATGCCTTCGAGTAAAACTTTTTCCAACTGCCATTCGAACGGAAACGAAGTGCTGCGATACAGCTCGACCGTTTTGTTCGCCGCGCTTTCGGGAACCATGTAGTAGCTGTTGTTCCATTCGAAAACGAACGGATACGACAGGTGATAGTCGCGTTCGAGCACGGTGGTTGGACCACTCACGACACCCTTCTTTCGATCGAGCTCGACGACTGAGATGTGTCCTTTGCGCGTGCTGTTCAAATACTCTTCGATGAAAACGTAGTAAGTGTCGGCGGCTTTGATCGCACACGGGTCGGCCCAGAAACGATCCTTCGGCGGCACGAGCTGCTTGTAACGATAGAACGTATTGTTCGCGTCACACGGGCCGGTTTTGAAACGATACGCGAGCTGCCACTGATCTTCCGCCAAAAGACTCTGCACCTTGCCGACGACGCGCTGCGTCGCGAGTCGCGTCAGACGCGGCAACATCTCGCTGTTCGTCGGCATACGAAACAACCGGTTGGAATACGGACGATAAACGTGATTATCAGCCGCGTGAACCGGAACTCCATTCGCCAGATCGCGCAGCTTTCGCATCACAAACGCCGACGACTTCCAGTACAAATTATTTCGATTCGCGCGCACGGAAAACTTGTCGCTGGTCGGCGACAGCGAGCGATAGATCACCGGACCGTTGTCGAGATCTTCAGTGAGGACCTGGAGCACCGAGCCGGTCACGGGGATGCCGTCCATCACTTCCCAAAAACCCGCCGGCCCGCCGCGATTCACGGAGTTGTCGCCGTGGTGATAGGACCAGATGCCGTGACGCGCAATCTTCAGCACGTCGCCTTTGAGGATGCGAAAGCCGAAAGAAAGCGCGACGTCGAGATCGAATTCGCGAATGCGTTCGATGTCGTCGGCGGGAAACCAGTCGGAGTAGGCTTTCATCTCCGGCAACACTTCGATCACCGGAACATCCGCGATTAGCGGCTCTAGATCAGTCGGCGCGAAAGCGTCGGGATTGAGCGCGACGCGGCGGTTGTCGACCTTCTCGTAGAGCGTGAAGAGCAGATACTTGCGATTGCGCCAGTAACTCTTGAACCTGCTTTGTGTGGGTGCGGAACTCTGCGCGGCGTTCTTGATGACGACTACGATCTCGGCAATGTCCGACGCGCGGATCTCTTCGACGATCTTGCAGATCCATTTACGCTGCACAAACGAATCGACAAGCAATCCGACGCGCAGCGGCAAACGTGTGCTTGAGAGATCATTCGTCACCAGCAGATGCCCTGATAGTTTTCGTTCGAAGTGCGATCGTAGAGACGCACGAGATCGATGAGCTGCTGTCCCTCGCGCAACCGCTCCGCGACGCCGCGAAACTCTTCCGCGTGGTTACCGATGATGACGATGTCCGAATCGTTCAGCACCGCGTCGATGTCGCTGCGCATCAGTTTCGAAATGTGTGGGATCTCGCGCTCGATGTATTCCTTGTTCGCGCCGACGAGTTTCGCGACCGAAACGTGGCGATCGTAAATCGCGAGCTCGAAACCTTTGCCGATCAAAGTTTCAATCAGCGTCACGATCGGTGATTCGCGCAGATCGTCAGTACCGGCTTTGAAACTGAACCCAAGCACGCCGACGCGTTTCTTGCCGCTGCGTACGACCATCTCGACCGCGCGCTCGATCTGCAAACGATTGCTCGGCAGGATCGACGAAAGCACCGGCACTTCGACGTCGAGCTCTTTGGCTTTGTAGTTGATGGCGCGCAGGTCCTTCGGCAAACACGAGCCGCCAAACGCGAAGCCCGGTTTGAGATAGTAAGGCGACAGGTTCAGCTTCGTGTCCTGGCAAAACACCTGCATCACTTCGTGACTGTCGATCTGTAGCGCCTTGCAGATGTTTCCGACTTCGTTCGCAAACGTGACCTTGAGCGCGTGAAAACAGTTACAGACGTACTTCACCATCTCGGCGGTCTTCAACGACGTCACGAACATTTGCGCTTTGATGTCCGCGTAAAGAGCCTGCACCGCGCTCGTCGTCACTTCGTCATCCGCGCCGATGAGCGTGAACGGCGGCGCGTGATAGTCCTTCAACGAAGAACCTTCGCGTAAGAATTCGGGATTGATGCAGATGCCGAAGTCCCTCACCGCCTTCTTGCCCGACGTTTCTTCAAGCACCGGAACGACCGTGTTCTCGACCGTGCCCGGCAACATCGTGCTGCGAATCACGACGATGTGCCGTTCGTTTTTATTCTTGAGCGCCGCGCCGATCTCAGCGCAAACCTGTTCGACGTGACGCAGGTGCAAACTGCCGTTTTGATTGCTCGGCGTGCCGACGCAGACCAGCGAGATATCCGAATCGCGAATCGCGCGAGCGGAATCGGTCGTCGCCGAGAGGCGGCCGGTTTCAACGACCTTCGCGATCAACTCGCTGATGCCGTCCTCGATGATCGGACTCTTCCCCGAATTTATGATTTCGACTTTGGTCGGGTTCACGTCCACGCCGACAACGTCGTGTCCGGCGTCAGCCAGACACGCCGCCGCGACACAACCCACGTAACCCAGACCAAACACGCTCAGTTTCACTAAACCAGTTCTCCCACTTGAGAATTGATGCGGCTCTCGCAGATCGCCGCAAAGCTTTCGGCCACTTTGTCCCAACCAAATTGCTGTCTGACTTTCGCCGCCGCGCGCTGACCAATTTCATCCGCAAGCTGCGGTTGCTTAATCAACTTCACCACGGCATCAGCAAACGTTTCCGGTGTGTCGGCGAGCACGATCTCCTGTCCGTTTTCAACCGGCAAACCTTCCGCACCGATCGACGTGGACACGATCGGTTTCTCCATCGCCATCGCTTCGTAAATCTTGAGCCGCGTGCCGCCGCCGATGCGCAAAGGCACGATGTAGACCGACGCCTCTTCCATGTACGGCCGGACGTCGTCGACGCGGCCGGTGACGATCACCGCCGGGTCGCGTTTGCTCAATTCCAACAAGCCCGGATACGGGTTGCGACCGACAACCGTCAACGTCACGTTCGGCACTTCCTGCTTCACGCGCGGCAGGATCTGTTCGGTGAAATAACGAATCGCGTCTTCATTCGGCAGCCAGTCCATCGAACCGGTGAACACGAGATTTTCCGCGCGTCGCTCTCGATTGCCGCTCGGACGAAAGAACTCGGTGTCGACGCCCGTCGGCACGTCGTAAACCTCTTTCAGTCCGTACTCCTGCTCCATCAGATCCCGATCTTCACGCGACACTGCGATCACGCAGTCAAACTCGGGACACGCTTTCGCTTCGAACGCGTGCATCTTCTGCCACTGCCGAAAGAGGTACGACTTCTTCGCGGCGTTCGTCTGCACTTCGTAGTGACGTTTCCAGATCATCGCTTCGACGTTGTGCTGAAACAGCACCGAAGGACAATCAAGGCCGCGCGGCACGTTCACTGCGGGCGCCAGAAAGTCGCAAACGAGCACGTCAAAACGTCCGGCAGCGACACGGCGCGCGATCTCGTCGCGCATCGCCGGCGATTCATATTTCTTGATCGCGTAAGGCAAGTCGGAAGTCAGATTCACCACGAGGTCGAGATAAAAACCGGGCGTGAACTTCTCGCGCACGCGATGCGGAATGGAAACGAGCTCGTGGCAATACTCGGTGGCGAGCTCGCGCGCATTCGCTTCAGCAGTGCCGTCGTCGAGCGTCAGGTACGTGATGTGGCAGCTTCGCTTCAGCTCCTTGAGCATGTTGTAGCTGCGAATCTTTCCGCCCTTATCGACCGGATGAAGCAATTCAGTTTTGAGCCAGAGTATGCGCACTCGGAAAAGTTTGACCGCCTTGTTCGCGTGTTGGGACTACGTGGCGAGGGCGAGTTCACGCTCCATGTGTTTCGGCGCGGATGATTTCTCGCCGTCAAAGAATTGCCGCTGCCAGATCTCGAAATTCAGTAACGACCACAGCCGCTCGGCATGGTCCTCTCCCGCCTGGTGCAGCGCCACGATCTGTCGCACAAAATCCGGCGCGAAGATGCCGCGCGACAAAGCCCGATCGCTCAAAACGTATTCGTCGATGATCGACTTGAATGGACCACGAAACCACGTGCCAATCGGCACCGGAAAGCCCATCTTGCTGCGCGTCAGGATCTTCTCCGGCAACACGCCCTTCATCGCTTCGCGCAACACGTACTTCGTCGTCTGGCCGCGCAGTTTCATCGTGTCGGGCATGCGCGCGGTGAACTCCACGAGCTTGTGATCGAGGAAAGGCACGCGGCTCTCGAGCGACGTCGCCATGCTCATCTGGTCCTGTTTCATCAAAAGCTCGTGCAGATAAGTCTTGATGTCGGCGTACAACAGACCATCGAGCAGCGACATGTCTTTCGTGTGCGACAGCACGCGGCGCAGCTCGACGTACGGATCGATCTCGTGCATGCGCGCGCGCGTCTCGCGCGTGAACATGTGCTGCTGCATCGGCGTGGGAAAGACGGCGAAGTTGTCGAAGTAAATGCTTTCGAGCTCGGGCGACAGCACAAGAAACGTGCGCATTAATTTCTGGCGCAGGCGGCCGGTGGGCAGCGTGTTTTCGATTTGGCTACGAAGCGCGTCGCGCGCGAACGAAGGGGTGAGTTTGTTGTAGCGTCGGCCCATCGAAAGGTTCCAGATCGTGCGGCGATAACGGCCGTAGCCCGCCAGCAGCTCGTCGCTTCCCTCGCCTGTCAGCACGACCTTCACGTGTTGCGCCGCGAGATGTGAAACGAAGTAAAGCGCGACGCTTGATGGGTGCGCTAACGGCTCATCCTCATGCCATACGAGCCGCGGCAATGCGTCGAAGAACTGTTCCGGACTGACGACGATCTCGTGATGATTTGTTTTGTAAGTTTCCGCTACCAGCCGCGCGTATTCGAGCTCGTTCGCTTCACGTTCAGCAAACGCGACCGAAAACGTCTTGATCGGTTCGCGCACCATCGTGCTCATCATCGCGGCGATCGCGGACGAGTCGATGCCGCCCGAAAGAAACATGCCGAGCGGCACGTCAGCCATCAAACGCAAACGCACCGATTCGCGAAACAGCTCGGACCATTGCTTGATGTACGTCTTGTCGTCGCGAGTGTCTGACGCGTCCTTCGTGAAATCGACGTCCCAATAACGGCGAACGTTCACTTCACCGTCGCGCCACGTGAGCACGTGACCCGGCAGCAATCGCTTCACGCCGCGGAAGAGCGTCTCCTCACCTGACGTGGCGTGATTCGCGAGGTAATCCGAAAGGACCGGGTAGTTGATCTCGGGACGGAGCGCGCCCGCTTCGAGCAGCGTTTTGATCTCCGAACCGAAGAAGAGCGAGCCGTCATCGCGACGAACGTAGTAGAGCGGTTTGACCCCCAGGCGATCGCGCGCGATGAAGAGCTCCTGCTTGCGCTGGTCCCAGATCGCAAACGCAAACATGCCGCGCAGGTAATCGACGCACGCCGAGCCGTGCTCTTCGTAAAGATGAAGGATTGTTTCGGTGTCGCAGTGAGTCTGGTAGACGTGACCGTTGGCTTCGAGCGACTCGCGATAGTCGGCGTGGTTGTAGATCTCGCCGTTGTAAACGATGTGCAGCGACGCGTCTTCATTCGTCATCGGCTGATGACCGGAAGCGACGTCGACGATGCTCAGTCGGCGATGGCCCAGCCCGACGTTGCGATCGATGAAGAGGCCTTCTTCATCCGGGCCGCGATGCGTTATGACGTCGCGCATCGCCTCCAGCACGGGCCGCGAAACGAGCTGACCCGACTTGCTGGAGAATGCTATTCCGTTAATGCCGCACATAAACGTTCGCTGACTTCACCGGCGCTGGTTCGTGTCCAAACCCACGCGCCGGAAGCGGGAATGATAACAGTATCCCGCGAATTTGCCCCCTCGACTGTAAAACCCCGCCCTTCGCTCGTTTGAATTTCCCTCACGTCCCGGTGAATGCCGGGGTTTTGGGGAAAAAGGAAGGTGACTATCTCGCCATTGCCGTTGAGAGTCGCTGAAAACTGAAGCGTCTTCGCCACCTTCCTTTGACCATAACAGTGCGAAACGAATGAATCTTCCTCGATTTTGTGGTCGGTTCTGAAGGAAAGGATCTCGAGCGCGTGTTCAATGTCCGGCGCCGAGTCAAAGTGGAAGGAGATATCGATCCGATGTTCGCGACCGGCGGCGATGGTGTCGCGGATGATCCAGTAGTCGCCTTTGAGAAAGAGGATTTCGCGTTTGACGGTCACGGGATCGGGGAGGCGCGTGAAGCCGTCATGCCGGGCGGAGATGAAGTCGAAGCGATCTTTGCTGATCCAGTTTTCGAGCGAGCAGCGGGCGATCGTATTCCACGAGAAAGGGCCGTTCGGTTCGGAGGACGATTGGCCGTCAATGGTGATCGTGTTGTGGGCGTGCGAACCGCGAAACCAGTCGCGGGCGTCCTTCGAGCCGGTGTAGGTGTACGTGCCGGGATCGACGAGAACGGTGCGGCCGTTCGCTGCCACGTCGATTGCTAAAGCGTCGGCATGCGCGTGACCGCAGGCTAGCGAGCCGTGTGGTCCACAATCGAAGAGCAGGTAGTTTGCGTCCGGTCTCCAACCGTCGCGCATGACGAAGTAACCGCCGTTGGGAAAGGCGACTGACGTTTTTGCCGGCGGCTGCCGTGCGATTGAATCAAACTTCGCGAGTCCTTCGACGCCCGTTAACCACAGCAACTCTTCAGCGGCGTCGTTTGCGACGAAACGATAATCTGCGCGCTCGAAAACAACAGCACCGGTTGCGAGCGTTCCGCGAAAATCATTTGCAGCGCGCACGTCGAGCATCGCGAGGCGTCCGCCGTCGTCATCGCCGAAGAGCGGCGTCGTACCGTCGGGCCGCGTCAGATACATCAGGTGATCGAGCAAACGCACGAGCGCGTCTTCAACCTGCGGCGGCAGCTCGTAATCGTTCGCACGCGCGAGCAGCAGAAAGTGCAGGTAAAAATCGGTCGTGTAACGATGGTAGTAGCTCGACTGCTCGAAGTAGACGCCGTCGGGCTGCACGTGAATCGGTAGTTGGTCGACGAGGATCTGCGCGCCGAGATCGCGCCAGCGCCGCGACTCTTTGAATTCCGGCAGCAACGTGCCGAGAAAGAAGAGCCCGAGCGCCTCGCCGGTCAGATGTGTGTTCGGACTGAAGTACGTCGACAAATACGACTCGAGATGCCGCGCGCTGAGATACAAAAACTTCCACGCGCGTTTGAACGTCTCATTCGAGATCGAAGGCGAAGTTTTGAAAAAGTGAAACGCCCAGAGCCACGCCATCGAGCGAAACGCGACTTCCAAACTACTGGCCCAGTTGATCCCGAGCTTCGGCGGGTTAGCATTCATCCACGCTTCGAGATGCGTTGCAAAAACTCGCGCGTAGCATTCGTCACCGGTCAACCAATAAGCCTGGCCCAGCGTCACGAAATACTGGTGCCGGTTCAACTCCCAAATGATCTTTTTGTCGCCCGCGACTTCGGCGTTGAGATAGTCGAGCTTGCTCCAGTGCAGCAGCGGAATGCGTTTTCCGGTCAGCGGCTCAAACTGCCAGTCGATCGGATCGCCGAAGCTCAAATTCTTGTAACCGAGCAGATCAAACCGTCCGGCGCAAATGCGATCGGCTTTGTCGATCAAGGCCTGCACAGTCGCCGGCCAGCGAGCTTTGAACGTGGCCGTCGTCTTTTCGGGATCGTCAAAGCTGCCGAAGAAATGTGGCTCCGATCTCCCACGAAAGTGATCGAGCAAACGATCGAGAGCAGTGGCCTTGTCGAGCGTGAGCAAAGAAGCAAACGCTTCATCCGCCGGCAGCTTCACGAGCGCGGACCACCCGCGCCGCTCGCTAAACGCCGCGACGCGCTGCGCCGCCCGCACACGCAGTTCATCGAAGCTCGCGTTTCTCAACTTCTCGAGGTTCACGCTTCCAATTCCAGCAACTCGTACAACTCTTTCACCGCGCGATCAGTCGCGGTGCCGGGCTTGTAGAACATCTCATTCGCCACGGCGATCCGCGTCGCGGAATTCTCTCGCGGATCAGCAAACGCTAGCTCGACCGCCTGCACCAATTCATCTGCGCTCGTAACACTCGTCGAAGCGCTCGCCAGCAAATCCACATAACTCGGCTCGATGTCGGTGTTCTTGATCAACTCGGGAACATGTATCCGCAGCAACGGCCGGTCCAGCAATAAGTACTCAAACCCGACCGAGCTGTGATCGGTAATCATCAGATCCGCCGCCGCGAGGTACGGCGACGAATTGTGTCCCGCAGCCAGCACACCGCCGAACTTCTGCAGCAGCGGCTCCAGCCGCGCGCCCCAATCGACTCCGCCCGAATGAATGTATTCCAAATGTCGCGAACGATCGTGCAGCTTCACTATCAAAGCATAACCCGCGTCGCCGAGACGTTGGACCAACTCTTCGCCCATGCTCACAACCGACGAATGAGGCGACCACGTCGGCGCGTACAGAATCGTCTTACGCGCGGGATCGATGCCCATGCCAGCGAGCAGCTCGTCGCGGTTCAGCGATCCATCCACGAGACAGTCAAGCTTGGGCATTCCGATCAGCCGCGCCGCCGGACTGCCTTCCTCGATCGCGCCCGAATCAACAAAGTGCCGCAGCCGGCGCTCGTTAATAAAGAACAGCCGGTCCCAGCCGCGCATCGACTCCGAAGGCGAGTCGTAAACGGTGCGATACTTCCCCGCGACACCGTGAAACGTCTGCACGCGGCGCGCGCCGCGCGGGAGGCTCATCCACAAAAAATCCGCGGCCAGATATACGTCGATCTGCATCAGCGACGCGTGTCGCGGCGTGACGAATTCAAACGGCTGCCTAGCGTCGACGTAAACCGATTCAGTGCGAGAAGGCTCTTCGCTCGAGGTGAAGAAGAACTCGCAACGTTCATCGCGCTGCATGCGCTCGATGATGGGCGCGAGGGTCGCATAGTTCATCGGCGTGCGCGCGTTGACGAGCAAACGCCGCCGCTCGGGTGCACGCCAACGCTGCCATTGCTTGTCGAAACCACGAGCGGTGCTGATAACGCGCTTAAGACTCATTGAGGGCAACAGCGGCGGGTGTTTGCGGCAGATAACTTTGCTGATCGTGGAATTGCGTAGCTTCGATCTTCGGATAAACCTCGTTCACGGCGCGTTGGTAATCTTCGGGGAAGTCGATCTCGATCCACGGCAGGCCGCGCGTGCTCAACGCATACAGCGGATGATGTAAAGCAAACTCGCGAAATGCGCGCGGCGCCCAATCTTTTGTCGCGCCCCCGGCGATCAACTCGTTCATGTAACCAACAAGCGCTTTCGCTCCGGCCGCACTGAACTTCACGATGCCCACGTTTTCGCCGTCTGCTTCGAGCGGATCCATCGCCTTCGAGATGTCGATCACGAGACGGTCCTGGAGTTTGACTTTCATCTCCTCGTCGCCGAGCGGATTCAGATCGGTGTCCGAAAGCAGCAGCGCATCTTCGTGCGCAGATTCGATCAGGTCGGCCAGGAGTTGCGGATGAACGAGGACATCGGAATTCAGGACCACAAAGCCATCGACGAGATGTTCGCGGGCCATCCATAACGAATACAGGCTGCTTGTCTCAGCGTAACGCTCGTTTTCAACAAAACTCACGCTGTCGCCGCACGCTTCGCGAATGCTGTCCGCGCCGAACCCAACCACGATCACGACGTCGTCGATGTTTACCGCTCTCAACGAATCGATCTGTCGTTGCAGTAACGTCAAACCGCCGACCTCGACCAAACACTTCGGCTTCACCGCCGCGCCGTCCAAACGCGTCCCCTTGCCCGCTGCTAATATGATCGCTTTCATGACTCCGCTTTCAGGTCGCTGGACGCAGTCGCGACCGAGCCCCGCCTGAACATTTCCTTCATCTTGTTAAAGTACCAATTGAGTTCTTTTCGATCCATCGCCACCAAAAACAGCACTGCGTAAATGGCAGCGGCCACGCCCGCGTGCACGACCAACGTCGCCCACGAGCGGTTGCCGAGCAGCTTGTCACGCCGCCACAGAATGAAGCCGCCCATCACGATCGCCGGCCAAACAGCGGGCCAAACGGCCCTCCACGCCACTTTCCAAACCGGCAACTCAACCCGGCGACACGCCGCCGGAAACGTCACAAACATCGCCAGCACGATCATCGGTATCAGCGTGCCGATGGCCACGCCGACGAGTCCATAAACGTGCACCAGCAGGACACTCAACACCAAATTTCCGAGCGCCATGCCGAGGTTCGAAAAGGCCAAAAACTTGTGCAGACCCGAACCTTTTAAGATCACGGTCGAGGTGGCGTTGCCGACGCGCAAAGCGACCACGATGCTCAGAATATAGATTACGTTTACGCTTTCGGCGAACTGCGGTCCCACCCACAGCAGCACGAGCGGACGCGCCGTCAGACCCAAAACCGTCGCCAGCGGCACGACCATCCCGAGCGACAGACGCGTGCCCTGGATCAGTATCTGTTGCAGCCGATCGACGCGCTGAACTGTCGAGTTATCGACTACAACCGGAAACAGCGCCGCGTTGAGTTGATCCGTGATTCGCTGGACGATTTCGATGAGGCGTTGGGCCACGGCCCAAATCGCTACTGCACTCGTGCCGAGAAACACGCCGACAACGACGGCATCGGTCGAGTAGTTCAGCTTGTTAGCCAGATCGATTATGAGAATGAAGACGCTGAAGCCCGTGACTTCACGCAATCGCTCGCGTCTGAAATAACTCAGTCGCAGGCGCAAACCGGGAAAGACTCGATACGCATTCAGTGCGTAAGCTATATAGGAGAGGATGCGCACACCCGTGGTAGCAGCGACGAGTTCGGGCAGTCCATAACCCGCAAGTAAGACAATGACGTTCACCACGGCGACAACGAGCGCTGTTATGAAGGCGACGGCGCCGTTGAGATATTGGCGCTGAAAGCCGTTAACGATGCCGCCGAAAACACTGACGGGAAAGCCGAGCGCGACGTAGGCGCTGATGCAGAGTAGAACGATCTGTCCCGTTCGCACCTGGGCCGGCGAGAGAGTGAAGAAGTGATCGAGATTGAGTGAGATCACAATCGCGACGAGGAATGCCAACAGACCGACGCCACTGAACAAACAGAACATCGTGCTCGCGATTTCATTCAACGCTTTCGTGTCGCCCTGCGCCCGATACTTCGCCGCGAAACGCACCTGGGCCACGCCGTAACCCATGTCGAGCATCGAGAAGTAAACCGTGACGGACGCGACCAGCACCCAAAGTCCGTAGGCCGATTGGCCCAGGTGCCGCACGTTGAACGGCAGCATGAAGATGCCGATCAAGACCTCAACGCCGGTGACGAGATAGTTCACCGAAACGTTTTGGAAGATGAGCTTGGCCTGACTGATCGGCTTATCGATGGGCGTGGGTTGTGACACTTATAACTCTTCGCGAGCTCCTCAAGCTTCTGGCTAACTCAACTGCCGGTCCTTCCAACGCTGGCGCAGGATTCCGGCGAAGAACCAGAGCCAGAGCTCGTCTTCAAAATGCACGATGGCATCGCCTTTCAGCAACGCTGCGCAACTCGAAAAGAACTTACTGATGCACGTGCGATACAGGTAGCGCGGCACCCCTGCGACGTGCGGCACCTGCGAGAAATCGAGCGCCCTGCTCTCCGGCGATTCCATGTCGAGACGGTTGTTCTGATATAGGATCGCGCGGCTGATTCCATGCCAGTAGAACCAGCGACGAAAGTATCGCTTCGTCAGACGATCCTCCGGTATGACGTGATGCACAATCAGGTCGGGTGAATAAAAGCCGCGCAAGCCGGCGGCGCGGGCGCGTTGCGACCATTCGCGCACTTCCTGGCCGAGCAGCGTCCCGGCTTTTCTCCCGATGCTGTTGTCCCACAACCCCGCGCGGTCGAAGCACTCGCGTTTGAAAACCGTGTTCACGCCGAGCGGCACCTGCTCTTCACCAAACTCGACCGCCTTCGGGCCGTAATCGAGCAGCGCAATCACGCCCCAATGTTTGCCGCCGCGATTCGGCATCCACTTCGGCAACTTTCCACTCCAGATCGGCAGCGCTTTGCCGCCGAGATAGTCGCACTGCAAACGGTCGAGCGCCTGCTCCGCGTTGAGTAGCCAATGTTCGTCAACACGCACGTCGTCGTCAGTGATCGCGAGGATCTCGCCCTGCGACGCACGGATGCCGGCGTTGAGCGCGGCCGATCGTCCTTGTTCCCTTTCCATGATGTACCGCAAGGGAACCGGGAATGACTCCACGGTTCCGAGCACCACCTCGCGGGTGTTATCGGAGGAGTTGTTATCGACGATGATGACTTCCCACGGGCCGTTTGACTGGAGCTTTGCAAGACTTTCGAGTGTCTTGACCAGCTCGTCCGCGCGGTTGTAGGTGGCGATGATTACTGAAAACTTCATGCTTTTAAATCTGATGGCCCGTCCCTAATTCAGATCACAATTCTGAGATTCAAACAATTTCCACGGCCGCCGTCCAGATTCTGAACTATTTGCTATCCACGCCGAGCAGCAACGTTTGGCCCTGCTTTTGCTTCTATCAGGTTCTCGACAACGCTTATTGAGCTTAACGTCGCAGCACCGAATGTCAAAGGTTTTGCGCGTTACAGATTGAAACTCAGATCCCTAATCAATAAATGTCCATTAGGACGTGGATTTAGGTTTCGGTCAACTCCCAGATCATGGCTCGTCGAGAACTTCAGGTCTCAACGAAAACTTTGAATAGCTGTTCTCTTTCTATGCGCGCCAGAATAATCCACGTTGCATTAGCAATCATCTTCGTAAGTCTCCTCTCCATAACCGCACACGCACAAGATCAACTCTGCGACACGGCCTTCGAAGACTGTCGCGGGCCGCTGTGGAGTTTGATCGATCACGAAACCGTTGGCATCGATGTCGCTTTCTGGTTTATGCAGGACAACTCGATTGCCAACAAGATAGTCGCTCGCTGGCAGGCCGGAGTTCCCGTCAGGATCCTCGTCGATCCACGCGCGAACCCGACCTACGCTGGCAATGAAGACATCCTGAATCAGTTCAAAGCCGCCGGCATTCCGATGCGATACAAAAACGGTGGCGGCATCCTGCACTGGAAGATGATGCTCTTCGAGGGACAAAACAAGATCGAATGGACGGGCGCAAACTACTCGTCCAGTTTCTTTGTCCCCACGACGCCATATCAGAACTACATCGATGAAGCGATCTATTTCACCGATGATGCGTCGATCATCCAGAGTTTCAAGACGAAGTACGACGATCTCTGGACGGACACGGTCAACTACTCGGACTACGCCAACATCACCGCGCCGTTAACGCGGAAGTACCCGACGTTTCCGATCAATCCCGAGTTGAACTATCCGCCCAGCATCGACGACAGCCAGGACTTCTACAATCGCACCCAACAGAATTTCAATCAGGAAACGCAGAAGATCGACATCATCATGTATCGGATTACCAACCAGGGGTACACCGATACGACGCTGGCAGCGGTGCAACGCGGTATTCCTGTTCGGCTCATTCACGAGCCGGACGAGTATCGCAATCCCGCGCGACAGTGGGACGCCTGGAACATCGATCGAATGTACATGGGCGGTGTTCAGATCAAGATGCGCAAGCACCTCGGCCTGAATCACCAGAAGTCAGTAATACTCTACGGCAAGGGAATGACGATCTTCGGCTCGTCCAACTGGACGGGTCCGTCGTCAAACTCTCAGCAGGAGCACAACTACTTCACGCTGAAGCCGTACTTCTTCAACTGGTTCGTCGATCAGTTTGAACGAAAGTGGAACTCAACGACCGAGAACCAGGATTTCGTTCCGCTGCCTCCGGGTGAGCCGTCATACATCGCGCCGGCAAACGGCGCTATTGCGCAGCCGACAACGCTCACGCTGCAGTGGGAAGGCGGCCCGTGGGCGCATAAATACGACATCTACTTCGGTACGACCCCGAATCCGCCGTTGCTCGTGGCTGACGCAAGTACCAGCCAAAGCGGTGCGCAACCAGGACAGCCGTTGCTGGACACCGGCTCTGTCGATGACGGCAATCCCGAGTCGTACACGATCAAAACCACGCTACTGCCGGGCACGACTTACTACTGGCGCATCGTCAGCAAGACGATGGCGAACGTCACTTGGAACGGTCAGACGTGGAGTTTCACGACGGCTGGTAACGTCGCGGCGCCTTCGGCTCCGACCGGCTTAACCGCCGCCGCGGCTTCGTCGACGCGGATCGATTTGAGTTGGGCCGATACGGCAAGCGAGACGGGTTATCGCGTGGAGCGCAGTCCAAATGGATCGACCGGCTGGACGGAAATCGCGAGCCTGAACCAGAATCAGGTTACTTACTCCGATCTCACTGTCAGCGCACAGCAAACTTATTTCTACCGCGTGCGCGGACTGAATAGCGGCGGCTTCTCGCCGTACAGCAACACGGCGAGCGCGAGTACGCCCGCGCCCGCAGCGCCTACCGCAAATGACATTGTCTTGTGGGCGGCGGAAGCACCGGTGAAGGTGGGCGCGTGGTCGGTCGTGGCTGACGCGACCGCGGCTGGTGGCAATCGGATCGCGAATCCCGACGCTGGAGCGGCCAAGATCACAACTGCGTCGGCGAATCCGGCAAACTATTTCGAGATGACGTTCAATGCCCAGTCTGGCGTTGATTATCGCTTGTGGATGCGCGGTAAGGCGCAGGCCGATTTCTGGGGCAACGATTCGGTCTTCATTCAGTTTTCCGACAGTGTCGATAGCAGTAACAATCCGACCTACCGCATCGGCACGACAGCCGCGGCCGAGTACAACCTCGAAGACTGCTCGGGCTGCGGCGTTCAAGGCTGGGGTTGGCAGGACAACGGCTGGGGCGTCGGCGTGCTTGGACCACTACTCAGGTTCGCCACTACCGGCACGCACACACTGCGGATTCAGGTTCGTGAAGACGGTCTCTCGCTCGATCAGATCGTGCTTTCGCCACAAACGTATCTGACCTCGGCACCGGGATCGCTGAAGAACGACGCGACGATTCTGCCGAAGTCAGGTGGTGGCAGCGTTGGTAATCCAGCGCCGGTCGTTAGCGGTGTTAATCCGACTTCTGGTCCAACAGCGGGCGGAACTTCGATCACGATCACGGGTACAGGATTTTTGGCGAACGCGACGGTTTCGATCGGCGGAACTGCGGCCTCGAGTGTCGCAGTCGTGAACAGCACCACCATCACGGCCTTAACGCCGGCACATGCGGCGGGCACAGTCGACGTGGTGGTAACGAACACTGACAACCAGACGGGGACGAAGACGGGCGGGTTTACTTACGTCGCGCCGCAAAGCGCGGTGCCGGCGTTCGATCGCGTTTACCTCGTGGTGAGCGAGAACGAGAGTAACACTAGCGTCATCGGCAGCCAGTCGATGCCCTACCTGAACGCGCTCGCAAATCGCTACGGTCTCGCGATCAATTACTACGCCAACACGCACCCGTCGATCGGCAACTACTTCTGGTTAACAACCGGACAGCAGATCACTAATGACGACTCGTTCACCGGCACAGTTTCGGTAGACAACATCGTTCGCCAACTCAACGCGGGCGGAAAGAGCTGGAAGGCATACGCGGAGAGTCTGCCCTCGGTTGGTTACGTCGGCGCCGATTCGTATCCGTATGTCAAACGGCACAATCCGTTCGCGTACATCACGGACGTTCTGAACAGCCAGGCGCAGAAGAACAACATCGTTCCGTTCACGCAATTCCCGACCGACCTGGCAAACAACCAGACGCCGAACTATTCGTTCATCATTCCGAACCAGCAGAACAATGGACACGATTGTCCGGCAAACATCCCGAACTGCACGA
>CAMLLD010000008.1 GCA_946480785.1 uncultured Blastocatellia bacterium
CGGAAGAGAAAGCGCGCGGCATCACGATCGCGACGGCGCACGTGGAATATGAGACCGCCAACCGGCACTACGCACACGTGGACTGCCCCGGCCACGCCGACTACGTGAAGAACATGATCACGGGCGCGGCGCAGATGGATGGTGCGATCCTGGTGGTTGCAGCGACTGACGGCCCGATGCCGCAGACGCGCGAGCACATCCTGTTGGCTCGTCAGGTCGGCGTACCGGCGATGGTTGTGTTTATGAACAAGGCCGACGCGGTCGACGATCCCGAGTTGCTGGAACTGGTGGAGCTGGAAGTGCGCGAGCTGCTGAGTGCTTACGAGTTTCCCGGCGACGACATTCCGGTGATACGCGGCAGTGCGTTGAAGGCTTTGGAAGGCGATCCCGAATGGGAGAAGACGGTGCTGGAGTTGATGGAAGCTGTCGACAGCTACATTCCGACTCCGGAGCGCGACATTGAGAAGCCGTTCCTGATGCCGGTGGAAGACATCTTCACGATTCAGGGTCGCGGTACGGTGGCTACGGGTCGTGTCGAGCGCGGCAAGGTGAAGGTGAACGAGCAGGTGGAGATCGTCGGCATTCGGCCCACGAACAAGACGGTGGTAACGGGCGTCGAGATGTTCAAGAAGCTGCTGGACGAAGGTGTTGCGGGCGACAACGTTGGTCTGTTGCTGCGTGGTGTGGAGCGCAAGGACATCGAGCGCGGACAGGTAATCGCGAAACCGGGTTCGATCACGCCGCACACGAAGTTCAAAGCCGAAGCTTACGTGCTGACGAAGGAAGAAGGTGGGCGGCACACGCCGTTCTTCACGGGCTATCGGCCGCAGTTCTACTTCCGCACGACGGACGTAACTGGCGTGGCGCACTTGCCTGAGGGCGTGGAGATGGTGATGCCGGGCGATAACGTGGCGATGTCGATCGAGTTGATCGCGCCGATCGCCATGGAGAAGGGATTGCGGTTCGCGATTCGTGAAGGCGGCCGCACGGTTGGAGCCGGTACCGTTTCGGAAGTGATTGAGTAACTTATGAACGAAAAAATTCGCATTCGTCTCAAGGCCTACGATCATCGCGTGTTGGACCAGTCCACCACGGAAATCGTCGAAACAGCCAAACGCACGGGCGCGCGCGTCGCGGGACCAATTCCTCTGCCGACGGTGAAGAACAAGTGGACGGTACTGCGTTCGCCGCACGTCGACAAGAAGTCGCGCGAGCAGTTTGAGATTCGCACGCACAAGCGGCTGATGGACATTCTCGATCCGACGCCGCAGACGGTCGACGCGCTGATGAAGCTCGATCTACCCGCGGGTGTGGACGTTGAGATCAAGGCCTTCGGCCGGCAGTAACACTCAGGATTAGCGACAATGATTAACGGAATCATCGGAAGAAAAATCGGGATGACGCAGATCTTCGCGGCCGACGGCTCGGTTACGCCAGTCACGGTAATCAAGGCTGGTCCCTGTGTCGTCGTGCAAAAGAAAACTGCGGCCGGTCCTGACGGTTACGACGCGGTGCAGCTCGGCCTCGTGGACGACAGGCCGCTGAAGTTGAAGAACGTCACCAAGCCGATGCGCGGCCACTTCGAAAAGACCGGCGGCGGTATTCCACCGACGCGCGTCTTGAAAGAGTTTCGCGTGAGCGCCGACGACAACGGCGCGAATGTCGGCGACAAGGTGCTCGTCGATCAGTTTACCGACGGCGAGATGGTCGACGTGATTGGCCGTTCGAAGGGACGTGGTTTCGCGGGCACGGTCAAGCGCCATCACTTCAATCGCGGTCCCGAGTCGCACGGTTCGATGAACGTGCGCGCGCCGGGTTCGATTGGCGCCTCCGCGTATCCGTCGCGAGTTATCAAGGGAAACCGTTCGTCGGGCCACATGGGCGACGCGCGGATCACGACTAAAGGTTTGACTGTCGCTCGCGTCGATGCGGAGAACAATCTGCTGATGATTCGCGGCGCGGTGCCCGGGGCGAACGGCAGTGTCGTGATCGTGCGCAAGGCGACGAGTAAAAAGTAGGAGTTCCAGTATGCCGACAGTAAAGGTGCGCAATACGAAGAATGAAGAGGTTGGCGAAGTCGAGCTGTCTGATGCTGTTTTTGGCGCGCCATTCAATGAGGCTTTGATCCACGCCGCGGTGCGCAATTACATGGCGAATGCGCGGCAGGGCACGTCAGCCACGAAGACTCGCGGCGATGTGTCGGGCGCAGGCCGCAAGCTCTGGAAGCAGAAAGGCACAGGCCGCGCGCGTATCGCGTCGCTGCGTTCGCCTTTGTGGAAGGGCGGCGGTAACGTGCATGGACCACAGCCCCGCGACTGGTCCTACAACATGCCCAAAAAGATGCGGCAAGGCGCATTGCGCTCCGCCCTCTCGGAGCGCGTGCGCGAGGGAAATGTCTTCGTCGTCGAGGGTTGGGGACTCGACAAACCGAAGACGAAAGACTTTGCGCAGTCGTTGACGACGCTGGGTCTCGGCGGCAAGACGTTGATTGTCGATTCACTCGACAACGAGAACCTGATGTTGTCGGCGCGCAACCTGCGCCACGCGAAAGTCGTGAACAGTTTTGGTCTGAACATCTACGACCTGCTCTATCACGATCAACTGGTGCTCTCGCGTGAAGCGGCGAACGAGCTCGAGCAACTGCTCGGCGCACGTAGCAGCGATGAGGCTGCGGAGAACGGAGCAGAGGAAGAAGCTGCTGAGCCGCAGCAGGCGAGTAACGAAGAGGAGGCGGCGTAACGATGAGAACTGTTTGGGACATCATCAAGTCGCCGGTGATTACTGAGAAAGCGCTGGCCGCGAAAGAAGAGTCGCAGGATGCGAGTCAGTTGTTGACCTTCCGGGTCGATCGACGCGCGACGAAGCCGGAGATCAAATCGGCGGTGGAGACGATCTTCCAGGTGAAGGTCGATCACATTCGCACGATCAACTACATGGGCAAGACCGCGCGGCGCGGCCGTTACGAAGGCCGCAAGCCCTCGTGGAAAAAAGCCTACGTGACTCTGAAGCAGGGCGAGAACCCGGTCGATTACGGCGAAGCCATCTAAAATCATGGGAATTAAAAAACTTACACCGACATCCGCAGCGCGGCGTTACCAGACTTACTTAACGCGCGACGAATTGACCGTCGGCGCTGTTCCCGAGAAGTCGCTGCTCGAGCCGAAGAAGCGCATCTCCGGACGCAACAACGACGGCCGCATCACGGTGCGTCGTCGCGGCGGCGGTCACAAACGTTTCTATCGCGTGATCGATTTCAAGCGCGACAAGGACGGCGTGGCCGGACGCGTGACGCAGATTGAATACGACCCGAATCGTTCGGCGCACATCGCGCTCATCACCTACCTGGACGGCGAGAAGCGCTACATCATCGCGCCGACGGGTCTGGAAGTCGGCAAGACGATCATGAGCGGCGCTGAAGCCGACATTCTGCCCGGCAACACGCTGCCGCTGATCAATATCCCGCTCGGCACGCAGATTCACAACATTGAGCTGCGTCCCGGCAAAGGCGGCCAGATGGCGCGTTCGGCGGGAACGTTCGCGCAGCTCGTCGCGAAGGAAGGCGAGTACGCGCAGTTGCGTATGCCTTCGGGCGAAGTACGGCGCGTGCCGCTCGTTTGCAGGGCGACGGTGGGTCAGGTCGGTAACATCGAGCACGAGAACGTTTCGTTTGGTAAGGCCGGTCGTTCGCGCTGGAAGGGTTTGCGCCCGCACGTTCGCGGCGTGGCGATGAACCCGGTGGACCACCCGCACGGCGGCGGTGAAGGCAAGACTTCGGGCGGCCGCAATCCGGTGACGCCGTGGGGCCAGCCGACGCGTGGTTACAAGACGCGCAGCAACAAGCGCACGCAGAAGATGATCCTGAAGGATCGGAGAACCAAGTAATGGCTCGTTCAGTTAAAAAAGGACCGTTCATCGACAAGGGCATCGTGAAGGCGGTCGAGAAGGCGCGTGCGGGCGGACAACGTCCCCCCGTGATCAAGACCTGGTCGCGTCGTTCGACGATTACGCCCGACATGGTTGGGCTCACGTTCGGCGTGCACAACGGCAAACGCCACCTGCCGATCTACGTGACGGAAAACATGGTGGGCCACAAGCTCGGTGAGTTTGCGCCGACACGGACGTTCAAGGGCCACTCGGGCACTAAGGTGGAAAAGGCGAGCAAGGTTGCGGGAGCGCCCCCTAAATAAAAGTTAAGTAACGAGGCTGAAGATGGAAGCAACAGCGAGTGCGAGATATTTGCGGGGTTCGGCGCAGAAGGCCCGGCTCGTCGTGGATATGATTCGCGGCAAGGACGTTAACCAGGCGCTGGCGATCTTACGGTTTTCGAAGAAGCGCGCGGCCGATCATATCGAGAAGTGCGTGCGCTCGGCGATCGCGAATGCGAACGAGGCGGCCGAGAAGGCAAACGTGTCGATCGACCCGGATGATTTGTGGGTACGGTCGGCGTTTGTCGATCGTGGGCCAACGAAGAACCGGCGTCGTGTGCGTCCCGCGCCGCAGGGCCGGGCGTATCGCGAGCAGCGACACTTTTGTCACGTCACGATCTCGTTGAGTAACGACGAGAAGCCGCAGCCGAAAGCCGCGCGCAACGGTAAAGCCGCTCCGGTTGAGACTGCGTCGAAGAAGCCCGCAGCGAGTAAAGCGAAGAGGCGTGGTGGCGCTGCTGCCGCCCCTCGCGCCAAGCGCACTAAGAAGTCTGAGGAATAGGAGTAAAGCGTGGGTCAAAAAGTTCATCCATACGGTTTTCGGCTCGGCTACAACAAAGACTGGCATTCGCATTGGTTTGCGAAGAAACAGTTCGGCGAGTTCCTGCTCGAAGACCTGAAATTGAAACGCGATCTGAAACAACGCTTCGCCGGCGCGGGCGTCTCGCACGTCGACATCGAACGGGCCGCGAACCGTCTGAAGATCATCATCTACACCTCGCGACCGGGCATCATCATCGGCCGCAAGGGCGCGGAGATCGACAAGCTCAAGAGCGATCTCTCGATGAAGACCGGACGCGAAGTGCTCGTTTCGATCCAGGAGATCCACAAGCCGGAACTCAACGCGCAGCTCCAGGCCGAGAAGATCGCCGCGCAACTCGAGAAGCGCATCGCTTTTCGTCGCGCGATGCGCAAGGCCGTCGAGGAGTCGCTGCGGTTCGGCGCGCAGGGCATCAAGGTCAAAGTCAGCGGCCGTTTGAACGGCGCGGAGATCGCGCGCAGCGAGTGGCACTTGCAGGGCCAGTTGCCGCTGCACACGCTGCGTGCGGACATCGACTACGGTCTCGCCGAAGCGCAGACCACGTTCGGACAGATCGGCGTCAAGGTTTGGATCTATCGCGGCGAGATCATGGACCCGAAAGCGGCGATGGCCCGCGGCACCGGTTCCGATCCGATCAATGAAACGCGCGTCGGTGAACGCGAGCGCCGCCCGCGCACGCGCCGCGAACGCGAAGAGCGCGCCGGTGGTGGTGATGGTCGACGACCGCGGCCGGACAATCAGTAGGACCACGGATAAACACGGACAGGAAACGCATTCATCATGTTGATGCCGAAGAAAGTTAAGCACCGAAAGCAAATGCGCGGACGCATGACCGGTACCGCCACTCGTGGCAGCGAGATCAGCTTCGGTGAGTACGGGTTGAAGAGTCTGGAGCCGGCGTGGATCACCGATCGGCAAATAGAAGCTGCGCGCATTGCGATGACAAGGCACATCAAACGCGGCGGCAAGATCTGGATTCGCATGTTTCCCGACAAGCCGGTAACCAAGAAGCCGGCGGAAACCCGTATGGGCAAAGGCAAGGGCGCGCCCGAATACTGGGTCGCAGTCGTTAAACCCGGCCGCATTCTTTACGAGATCGAAGGCGTCGATGAAGCGACCGCGCGCGACGCGATGCGGCTCGCCGCCCAGAAGCTGCCGATCAGGACCAAGTTCGTGACCCGCGCCGATCAGGAAGGAGGCGCGATCTAGCAATGAAGAAACGAGAAGAACTCGACAAGTTTCGCGAGTTGGGCGAAGACGAATTGCGCGCCGAAGCAGCGCGTCTGCGGGAGTCGCTCTTTCGGCTCAACTTCAAATTGGCGCTCGGCGAAGTCGACGCCGTGAAGCGCATTCGCCAGGAAAAGAAATCGCTGGCGCGGCTGCAAACCATCGCGCGGCAACGTCCCGAGACTGAATAGGAAAAGAAATGGCTGAGAACGAAGAAAACATTGGCTCAGAGAACGCCGTGACTGACAACACCGCCGCGGCGGAGAGCGACGCGACGAAAAAGACGACCAGCCAGGCGACTGGCAAATCGGGCCGCGCGCATCGTTCGCAAAAAGTCGGCACCGTTGCGTCTGACAAGATGCAGAAGACCGTGGTCGTGCGTGTCGATCGTCTGGTGCGGCATACGAAGTATCGTCGTTACGTGCGTCGCACGTCGAAGTTCATGGCCCACGACGAGCTCGGCGCGACGGTCGGCGATCGCGTGCGCATCGTGGAGACGCGTCCGCTGTCGGCGCGCAAGCGTTGGCGTGTAGTTGAGATAGTGCAAAAAGCCGCGAAGTGAGGGGTTAACTATGATTCAGATGCAGACCTCGTTGGAGGTTGCTGACAATTCGGGAGCGCGGCGCGTCGAGATGATCATGCCCATCGGCGGATCCACGGGAAAGATTGCGAGCCTCGGTGACCGGATCAAAGTGACCGTCAAAGAGGCTTCTCCCGACGGCACCATCAAGAAGGGAACAGTTCAGGACGCGGTGATCGTGCGTACGCGCAAGGAAGTGCGTCGTGCGGACGGCACTTACGTCCGCTTCGATCAAAACGCGGCGGTGCTGATCAAGGAAGACGGAACGCCGATTGGAACGCGCGTGTTTGGACCAGTGGCGCGCGAGCTGCGCGATAAGAACTTCATGAAGATCGTTTCACTCGCGCCGGAGGTGATTTAAGAGATGGCAGGAACAAAGCGCTCGAAGATCCACAAGAACGATCAGGTAACGGTCATTGCCGGGCGTGATAAAGGCAGGCGCGGACGCGTGCTGGAAGTGAACCCCACGAAGGGCAAGGTACGGGTCGAAGGTATCGGGATGATCAAGCGGCATCAGAAGGCGAACCCGCAGGCCAATCGCGGCGGCGGTATCGTCGACAAGGAGTCGTTCATCGATATCTCCAACGTGCAATTGATCGATCCGCAATCGGGTAAACCGACCCGCGTGAAGTATCAGGTCGAAAGCGATGGTTCCAAGACGAGGGTCGCCTCGGCAAGCGGCCACTCATTAGAGAAGTAGGGGCGGAGAAACAGCATGGCTGCAAGGTTAAAAGAGCGATATCAGAAAGACGTGGCGCCGCAGATTGCCAAAGACTTTGGCATCACGAATCCCATGGCGGTGCCGAAACTTGAAAAGGTCGTCATCAACATGGGCATGGGCGAAGCAATCGGCAACGCGAAAATTCTCGACACGGCTGCCGACGAACTGCGCGCCATCACCGGGCAAAAGCCGGTGATTACAAAAGCGAAGAAGTCGATCGCGTCGTTCAAGCTGCGCCAGGGCATGCCGATCGGCGTGGTGGTCACGCTGCGCGGCGATCGCATGTATGAGTTTCTCGATCGCCTCGTGTCGGTGGCCCTCCCGCGCGTGCGCGACTTTCGCGGTGTTTCGCCGAAGGCGTTCGACGGCCGCGGCAACTACACGATCGGTATTCGCGAGCAACTGATCTTTCCGGAGATCGATTTCAACAAGGTCGACAAGCTGCGGGGCATGAACATCTCGATCGTGACCACGGCGCGCAACGACGAACAGGCCAGAGCTTTACTGAAAGCGCTCGGCATGCCGTTCAGAACTTAGGCCACGGATTTACACGGATAACACGGATCGAACTTATGGCAAAGAAATCATTGATCGCAAAGGCGGCACGCAAACCGAAGTTCTCGGTGCGCGCCTACACTCGCTGCAAACGTTGCGGCCGGCCGCGCGGCTACTTGCGGAAGTTTAACCTCTGCCGCATCTGTTTTCGCGAGTTGGCGCTGCAGGGCCAGATCCCCGGCGTCGTGAAGTCGAGCTGGTAAAGACCAAAAACGGAGTTATTTCATGACAGATCCCATTGCCGATATGTTGACGCGTATCCGCAACGCCATCGCGGCGAAGCATTCGCGGGTTGATATTCCGGCTTCCAAGCTCAAACTTGAGATTGCCCGCATCCTGAAGGAAGAGGGCTACATCAACAACTTCGTCATCAAGGGCGAAGGTCTCAAGCGTACGATTCGAATTTTCCTGCGCTACGACGCGCGCGGTACTTCTTCGATCACGCATCTCGAGCGCGTCTCGACGCCGGGCCGGCGCGTGTACGTCGGATCGAGTCAGATTCCGAAAGTGCTCGGCGGTTACGGCATCAATATCGTTTCGACCTCCCGCGGGTTGATGAGCGGCAAGGCCGCGCGCCGGGAAAACATCGGCGGCGAGCTGCTCGCTCAGATCTACTAAGACTGGATTAGCTTATGTCGCGAATTGGAAAAAAAGTGATTACGGTGCCCAAGGGCGTGAGCGTCACTGTGCACCAGCAGGAACTCGAAGTTAAAGGTCCGAAGGGCACGCTGAAGACTCCGATCCCGCAGGGGATCAGTTTCAAGCTCGAAGGCGAAGAACTACGAGCCGAGCGCGTCTCCGACGAACAGGCCGCGCTGCACGGGCTCGCCCGCGCGCTCGCAAACAACGCGATCGTCGGCGTGACCGAAGGTTTCTCGAAACAGATGGACGTTGTCGGCGTCGGTTACAAGGCCGACGTGCAGGGCAAGAAGATCGTCTTCTCGCTCGGCTACTCGCATCCGATCGAGTTTCCGCTGCCGCCCGAAGTCGACGCCAAAGCCGAACGTCTGACGACGAAGGGCAGCATTCAGCAGTACCAGACGACGTTGACGTTGACGAGCATCGACAAACAGAAGCTGGGCCAGGTGGCCGCCGAGATGCACAAGCTGCGCAAGCCCGATGCGTACAAGGGCAAAGGCGTGCGTTACGCGAACGTGCCGCTCAAACTCAAACCCGGCAAGACTGGGAAGTAAATCAGATGGCTAACACAAACAGAGCAGAGATTCGGACCGCGATTCACTCGCGGATTCGACGCAAAGTCAAAGGAAACGGCGCGAAGCCGCGGCTCGCAATCTATCGCAGCCTGAACCATATCTACGCGCAGTTGATCGACGATCAGCGCGGACAGACGATCGTCTCCGCTTCATCGACGGAAAAAGACCTGCGCAGCGGCACCGGCGGTAACGTCGAAGCCGCTCGGCGCATCGGTCAGGCGATTGCCGAACGCGCGCTCGCCAAAGGGATCGACTCCGTGGTTTTCGATCGCGGTGGTTATCTCTATCACGGCCGCGTCAAGGCTTTGACGGATGCAGCCCGCGCGGCCGGCTTGAACAAGCACGAAGTACGCGCGGAAGAGGCGAACGGCGATGAGCCCGAGGCCGCAGCGGCGCCGGAAGAGAAGACAGAGAAGAAGTCACGCAAGAAGAGCAAAGAATAGAATATGAGACAACCCAAACAACGCATTCCCGCGCAGGGGCTGGACCTCAAAGATCAGGTCATCTCCATCAATCGTGTGACCAAGGTCGTCAAAGGCGGCAAGAACCTTTCGTTTGCGGCGCTCGTCGTGGTCGGCGATGAAGGTGGACACGTTGGCTTCGGCACGGGCAAGGCGCGTGAAGTGCCTCTCGCGATCAAGAAGGGCATCGAGTCGGCGAAGAAGAACCTAATTCGCGTACCCCTGATCAATAACACGCTGCCGCACCAGTTAATTGGTGAGTACGGCGCGGGCCGGGTTCTGGTCAAACCGGCGTCTGAAGGAACGGGCGTGATCGCCGGCGGCGCGGTGCGGGCCGTGATGCAGGCGGTGGGCGTGCGCGACGTGCGTACGAAAGTGTTGGGTTCGACGAATCCGCACAACGTCGTGCGGGCGACGTTCGATGCGCTGCTGCGCATGAAGGATCCGATCGAGTTGGCGCGCTTGCGTGGTAAACAAGTCGAGGAGATGTAAGGAGAGTTATGCCACGCAGACAAAACAACAACGGCGACTCGCAAAAGATTCGTATTCAGTACTACCGCAGCTTTATCGCCGCGCCGAAGACGCACAAGACGATCGTGCGCAGTCTTGGTCTGACGAAACTGAATCAGATCGTCGAGCGGCCGGACACGGATGCGACGCGCGGCGCGGTGGCGAAGGTGCCGCACCTGCTGCGCATAGTGGAGTAAAAATAAATGCCTATCAGTCTGAACACGCTTAAGCCCGCCAAGGGATCTACTCATAAAAAGAAACGCGTCGGCCGTGGACCGGGATCCGGTTTGGGCAAGACCGCGGGTCGCGGTGAGAAGGGACAGAAGTCCCGTTCGGGTTATTCGCGCAAGATCGGTTTTGAAGGCGGCCAGATGCCGCTGCATCGCCGTCTGCCGAAACGCGGCTTTACCAACATCTTCAAAAAGCGCTGGCTCGAGATCAGTCTCGCGGCGCTCGATCAGCACTTCAACGCGGGGGAAGAGATCACGCCGGAGGTCCTGCACGATCGCGGCTTGATTAAGAAAGCGAAACATGATGTTGTAGTGCTCGGAAACGGCGAGGTTTCCAAGGCGCTGCGTGTTTCAGCGCACCGCTTCACGAAGAGTGCGCGCGAAAAGATCGAGAAGGCTGGTGGTGCGGTGGTGGAGATTGGTTCGGAGATCGGTTCTTAGTCCCGCTCACTGCCGGGAGGTCGTATGGAGAAGTTTCTAGCAGCCGTTCGCAATATGTTCAATGTGCCGGATCTACGCCGGCGCATTTTGTTTACTCTCGGACTGCTCGCCGTCTATCGCCTCGGCGCGCACATCGGCACGCCCGGTATCAACAAGGTGCGTCTCGATGAAGTCTGGCGCGACGTCGCCGGCACGCTGCTCGGCGTACTCGATCTCTTCTCAGGCGGAAATTTTCGCACGATCTCTGTCTTCGCCCTCGGTGTGACGCCCTATATCACGGCGTCGATCATCCTGCAGCTCATGACCGTCGTCTCGCCGAACCTGAAAAAACTTCAGGAAGAAGGCGAGATGGGCCGGCAGAAAATCAACCAGTGGACGCGCTATCTGACCGTCGGTCTCGCGGGTGTCCAAACGTGGTTCGTGGCCCACTGGCTGCAAGTCAACGGCGTAGGCGCGCCCACGTGGGGTTTCCTGTTTACGACGATTCTGACGCTGACGACCGGCACGATCTTCGTTATGTGGCTCGGCGAGCAGATCACCGAACGCGGTGTCGGCAACGGCATCTCGTTGCTGATCTTCGCCGGTATTGTCATCGGTCTGCCGCGCGGCGTGATCCAGGTGTGGGACCGCGTGAAGGGCGGCGACACGATGGAGACCATCGGAGTGATCGTGATGATCATCGCGCTGATCGCCATCATCGCCTTCATCGTGTTTGTCGAAGCAGCGCGGCGCAAGATTCCGGTGAGTTATGCGAAGCGGCACGTCGGCCGGCAGCTCGTCGGCGGGCAACAGACCACGATGCCGTTGAAGATCAACATGGGCGGCGTGATCCCCGTGATCTTCGCATCGTCGGTGTTGTCGATGCCGCAGAGTCTGTTCGCGGCATTTCCGCCAGATCCAAACAACACGCATACGTTGTGGGCGAAGATCTGGGGATTTTTCCAGACGTTCCACGCGAGCGATCCGTATTACGAGTTGATCTTTCTTTCGCTGATCATCTTCTTCACGTTCTTTTACGTCTCGATCGTTTTCAACGTGGAAGAAGTGGCAGACAACCTGCGTAAGCACGGCGGCTTCATGCCCGGCATTCGTCCCGGCCGCGCCACGTCGGAATACCTGAATACGATCCTGACGCGGCTGACGACAGTCGGCGCGATTTACCTCGCGCTCGTCGCGTTTGTGCCGCAGTTCATGCTGAGTGGATTCAAGGTCGCCAGGTTGCCGCTGATCGGCGCGTGGCTCGATGCGTTCGTCAGCACCACTCCGGGCTTGTCGTGGATTCCGAACGGCATGGGTTATCAGTTCTACTTTGGTGGTACCTCGCTGCTCATTCTCGTCGGTGTCGCGATGGACACCGTGGCCCAAATCGAGGCCCAACTCGTCATGCGCAACTACGAAGGCTTCCTCGGCAGTGGCGGCCGTTTGCGCGGACGGCGAGCCTGATCCTTTATGGCAAAAATCATCGTGCTGATGGGTGCGCCTGGTGCCGGCAAAGGCACGCAGGCGCGCTTGCTTCAAGAGCGCTTGCATCTGCCGCAGATTTCTACGGGAGATATTTTTCGCGCGCTCAAGAATGCCGAAACACCTTTGGCGCGTGAGGTCAGGGACATCATGGAACGCGGGCAGCTAGTTCCCGATGAGTTGACGATTCGACTCGTGAAAGAGCGCACGGCGCAGGACGATTGTCGCAACGGTTACATTCTCGACGGCTTTCCGCGAACACCCGCGCAGGCTGCGAGTCTGAATTTGTTGGCCGCGGAGCAGGGTAACGAGATCATCGCGGTGCTGATCGATGTGCCGTTTGAGTTGCTCGAGAAGCGGATGACGGGACGGCGTAGTTGTCCTGTTTGCGGGGAGATTTACAACATCTATTTTCAGCCGCCGCGCAACGACAACGTTTGCGATCTGCATCCTGAAACACAGCTCGTGCAGCGTGCGGATGACAATTCGGAGACGGTGCGGGCGCGGCTCGCGACTTACGAACAGCAGACACAGCCGCTCATTGAGTTTTACAAGACGGCGGGTTTGCTGAACATCGTCAACGGCACGCGCGGGCCGGAAGAGATTTATCAGGACATCGAACGAATCGTTAAATGATCATCGGGAAGTCCAAGAGGGAATTGGAGAAGATGCGCGCGGCGGGCCAGCTCGTCGGTCAGGTCTTGTTGCATCTGCGCTCGCTCGCCGCGCCGGGTATCACGACGATGGAGATCGATCGCGCGGCGGAGAAGATGATTCGCGATGCGGGCGCGCTGCCGACGTTCAAGGGTTACAACGGGTTTCCCTATTCGATCTGCGCTTCGGTCAACGAGCAGATCGTTCACGGGTTTCCGTCGAACTATAAGCTGAAGGACGGCGACATCTTTTCGATCGACGTTGGGGTGACGTTGGAAGGGTTTGTCGGTGATACGGCGACGACGGTGCCGGTGGGAAATGTGAGTGAAGACCGGTTGAAGTTGATTCGCGTGACTGAGGAGTGTCTCCAGCGGGCCATCGAGCAGTGCCGTCCGGGAAAGCATCTGGGAGACATCGGTTGGGCCGTGCAGGAGCACGCCGAGGGCAACGGTTATTCGATTGTGCGCGATTACGTCGGGCACGGGATCGGGCGGCGGATGCATGAGGATCCGCAGATTCCGAATTACGGGCGTCCTGGTTTGGGGCCGAAGATCAAGAGCGGGTACGTTTTTGCGGTCGAGCCGATGGTGAACCTCGGGTCGCACCACACGAAGGTGTTGGCCGACAATTGGACCGTCGTCACGGTGGACGGCCAGCCCAGCGCCCACGTCGAGCATACGATCGCGATTACAGACGATGGCCCGGAAGTGCTGACGCTGGTGAAAGAATCCTCATCCGTGGCGATCGGCTGATAATCCGACCGCGGCTTGGCAAGGTTAAAAGGTGCGTGCTATTATTCGCAGTTTGTCGGCAGCGTCGAACCTTCAACCTGAGAGGATATGGCGAAGGAAGAGGCTATAGAAGTCATGGCAAAAGTCCTGGAGACTTTGCCTAACGCTATGTTCCGAGTCGAGTTGGAGGAGAGTCAACATCAGGTGCTGGCACATATTTCGGGGAAGATGCGCAAGCACTTCATCCGCATTCTGCCGGGCGACAGGGTTTTGGTTGAGCTTTCGCCGTACGATCTCAATCGCGGCCGAATCACGTATCGCTATAAATAGTCAACGAGGTTAGTTATGAAAGTCCGTGCGTCAGTAAAGAAGATGTGCGACAAGTGCAAAGTCATTCACCGCAAAGGCGTGGTGCGGGTGATTTGCGCCAATCCGAAGCATAAACAGAGACAAGGATAACGAGAAGTAACATGGCACGTGTAGCTGGAGTAGATCTGCCACCAAACAAGCGAGCCGAGATTGGTCTCACCTACATTTACGGTATCGGCCGTTCGCGCTCGAACTCGGTGCTCAAGGAAGCGGGCGTCAACCTCGACACGCGCGTGCGCGATTTGAGCGAAGACGAGCTGAGCCGCATTCGTAACATCCTGGAAGTGCAGGGTGAGATCGAAGGCGACCTGCGCAAGCGAGTGCAGATGGACATCAAGCGCTTGATGGACATCGGCTGCTATCGCGGCCTGCGGCATCGCCGCGCGCTGCCCGTTCGCGGACAGCGCACGCACACGAACGCGCGCACTCGTAAAGGTCCGCGTCGCGCCACCATCGCGAAGAAGAAGGCGCCCGGCAAGAAGTAGCGAAGTAAAGGCACTGAGTCAGTAACTGAGAACTTATGGCAAAAGCAGGCGGAAAGAAGAAGGTCTTTCGTAAGAAAGAGAAGAAGAACGTTCCCAACGGTATCGTTCACATCGCGGCGTCGTTCAATAACACGATGATCTCGATCACGGACCTCGAAGGAAACCTGATCGCACAATCATCGGCCGGCGCGCGCGGCTTTCGCGGCTCGCGCAAGGGCACTCCGTTCGCTGCGCAACAAGCTGCGTTTGAAGCAGCGAAGAAGGCGCACGAAGCGGGCATGCACCAATGTGAGGTGCGTGTGAAAGGCCCGGGCGGCGGCCGTGAATCAGCGATCCGCGCTATTGCCAACGCCGGCATTCGCGTCACGACGATTCGCGACACGACGCCGATTCCGCACAACGGTTGCAGGCCGCCAAAGCGGCGTAGAGTTTAATTAATTAACCCAAAGGATGAAGGGTCGGTGTTCGCGAGAACACCACCTGTAAACTTTTCCGTCTATTTAGACTGGAGGCAAATAGTTTGGCTAGGTATAGAGAGGCAGTGTGCCGCCTTTGCCGTCGCGAAGGCGCGAAGCTTTTTTTGAAGGGCGATCGTTGTTACAAACCCGCTTGCCCAATTGAGAAACGCGGTACGCAACCGCCCGGACAGCACGGTAACTCCATGCGCCGCGGCAAAGCGCTCGTCGGCTACGGCCAGCAGTTGCGCGAGAAGCAGAAGGTCAAACGTATCTACTTCATTCTGGAAGGGCAGTTTCGCAACTACTTCGAACGCGCTGCCCGCATGAAGGGAATCACGGGCGAGAACCTTTTGTTCCTGCTCGAGCGACGACTGGACAACGCCGTCTATCGCGCTGGTTTTTCCACTTCCCGCCGTCAGGCCAGGCAGCTGGTCAATCACGGTCACATTCTCGTCAACGACAAGAAGGTCGATATTCCGTCGTTCCAGGTGAAACCCGGCGACGTCATCAGTGTGCGTGAAGCCAGCAGGAAAAACCCGCACATCGAAGGCGCATGGCAAACAGCGTCGGGTCGCGGCCGGCCGTCGTGGATTTCGGCCGACGGCGGCGGCGAGATGACCGCGCGTGTAGCCAGTATACCGGTGCGTGACGACATCGACCGCCTGATCAACGAACAGTTAATTGTCGAACTTTATAGCAAGTAATTTTAGGGACTCGAACGCTATGGCTATGGATCAAAATAATCTTTGGCAAGGATTTCAAATGCCGCGCCGGCTCGCGGCAGACGCAGAAACGCTGACCGATCGCTACGGCCGTTTTTCGGCCCAGCCTTTTGAGCGAGGCTTCGGCACCACCGTCGGCAACTCGCTGCGACGCGCGCTGCTGTCGTCAATCGAAGGCGCCGCGATTACGGCAGTGAAGATAGAAGGTGTGGAGCACGAATTCTCCTCGATCAAGGGCGTGGTGGAAGACGCTACCGACGTCATCCTGAATCTGAAACAGGTGCCCTTCAAGCTGCACAGTACCGAGCCGAAGACTCTGCGCATCAACAAGGAGTCGGCGGGCGAGGTAACGGCGGCGGACATCGAGACGGATGCCGACGTCGAGATTCTCGATCCGACCGTGCACATCGCTACGGTCAGTGAAGGTGGCTCGCTGCGCGTTGAAATGCGTCTCAAGCGTGGCCGCGGCTACGTCTCAGCGGACAGAAATTTCGACGAGGATCTGTCGCTCGGTTACATTCCGATCGACTCGGTCCACACGCCGGTGAAGAAAGTCAACTACCAGGTCGAAGCCGCGCGTCTCGGTCAGAACACTGAGTTTGACAAGCTGACCATTGAGGTATGGACGGATGGCTCGGTTAAACCCGAGGATTCGATTGGGCTCGCGGCGAAGTTGATCAAGGACCACATGTCGATCTTCATCAACTTCGAGGAAGACACCGACGACTACGCTTACACGAAGATGGAGCGCCCACCGTTGCCGCGCAACGACCAGTTGGATCGCTCCGTCGATGAGCTCGAGCTTTCGGTCCGTTCGTACAACTGTCTCAAGAACGCCGACATTCGCACCATCCGCGACCTGGTCCAACGCACCGAGCGCGAGATGCTCGCGACCAAGAACTTCGGCAAGAAGTCGCTCAACGAGATCAAGGAGATCCTCAACGGCATGGGTCTCGACTTCGGCATGGAATTCGACGAACAAGGAAATCCGATTCCCGGCACCGGCGGTCGCGACGGCGCCGATCTTTCGGATTTCGAAGGTGATGAGGAACAGTAAGCCGTCATGCGACACTTAAAGGCACATCGCAAACTCGGCCGGACCAGCGAACATCGTCACTCGATGTTGCGCAATCTGGCGACTTCGTTAATCAACTCGCGCGACGAACGCATCGTCACGACTTTGCCGAAAGCGAAAGAGCTGCGGCCTTTCGTCGAGCGCGCCATCACTTTGTCGCGCCGCGCGCAGAATCTGAACGGCGACGATGCGCAGGCGCTGCATCTGCGCCGCCAGGCCGCCGGATTTTTCCACGCCGGCAACACGACGATGTCTGCGCAGACGGGCAAACGCGGGCAGCTTCGTCCCGAACGCACCGCGGGCGTTGCCGCATTGCGCCGTCTGTTCGGCGAGCTCGGCGAGCGTTACAAGGATCGGCCCGGCGGTTACACGCGCATCTTGAAGCTCGGCCATCGCGACGGCGACGCCGCGGAGCTCGCGATTATCGAACTGGTCGACAACCCGCGCGAGCTTGAGGCTGCCGAAGCCGAGAAGAAGCGCAAAGCGAAGACTGGAAGTTCAAAGAAGAAGGCTTCAAAGAAAGCAGCGAAGAGCGAACCCGCAGAAGAGACGGAAAACACGGATCAGTCTGAGTAGTCTGGCTGAAACGAATGGCTGCACGAAAAGAACAGAGCGAATCCGCGGCAAAAGCTTCCGTCAATATGGAAGAGCTCCGCGAACTGATCGCGCTTTTGCGCGATAACGGGCTGGCCGAGCTGGAGCTCGAGCGCGAAGACTTTCGCGTCCGATTGCGCCGCGAGGGTGTTTCGGTTTCGGGCGACCACGGAGGGTATATCGCTCCGCCTGTTCCTGCTTCTGCGCCGCCCGCTGGAACTTCAATCCCCGGTCCGCCTCCGGGAACACACGCGGAACCTGCGCCCGCCGACGATCAAAACGTACACATCATCCCGTCGCCCATCGTCGGCACGTTTTATCGCTCGCCGTCGCCGACCGCCGAGCCGTTCGTGAAGATCGGCACGAGTGTCGAGCCGCAAACGGTGGTCTGCATCATCGAAGCCATGAAACTCATGAACGAGATTCAGGCTGAGGCGAGCGGCGAAGTGGTCAAGATTTATGTTGAGAACGGGCAGCCCGTAGAGTACGGCCAACCGCTGTTCGGCATTAAAAGTTAACGCGCCGCGGCGGCGGCGTTCCTTTGGAGTGCGGTGACCTGTTCACCGCTTTATTATTTAATGGCCTTCAATCCGCGCAAGTTTAAAAAGGTCCTGATCGCCAACCGCGGCGAGATTGCCTGCCGCATCATCTGGACCTGCAAGGAAATGGGAATCAAGACGGTCGCCGTTCATAGCGACGTCGATCGCGATTCGCTGCACGTCCGTTTCGCCGACGAAGCCGCCTGCATTGGACCAGCGCCGTCGGCGCAGAGTTATCTCAACATTCCCGCTATCATCAGCACCGCCGAAATCTTCAACGTCGATGCGATTCATCCGGGTTACGGCTTTCTCGCCGAGTCGCCGTACTTCGCCGAGATCTGCGAGGCGTGCAACATCAAGTTCATTGGCCCATCCGCGAACGTCATTCGCATGATGGGCGACAAGATCGAAGCGCGCCGCGTGATGCAGGAAGCTGGTTTGCCGGTCGTGCCCGGCAGTCCTGACGCGGTCACTTCGGAAGAAGAAGGCTTGAAACTCGCGCGTGAGATCGGTTTTCCGTTGATCGTTAAAGCCTCTGCCGGCGGTGGTGGACGCGGCATGCGCATCGTGCGTTCCGAAGGAGAGCTCGGCAAGGCTCTGGAGATGGCTTCGACCGAAGCAGCGGCCGCTTTCAACGACGGCAGCGTTTACATCGAACGTTACATCGAGCAGCCGCGGCACATCGAGATCCAGGTGCTCGCCGACGAGTTCGGCGAGTGTATTCACCTCGGCGAGCGCGAGTGTTCCATTCAACGCCGCCATCAGAAGTTGATGGAGGAAGCGCCGTCGACCGTGTTGACGCCAGAGCTGCGCCAGAAGATGGGCGACGCGGCCGTCGCGGCGTGTAAGAAGCTTGGTTATGCGAGCGCGGGCACGTGTGAGTTTCTACTCGACTCGCAGAACAACTTCTACTTCATGGAGATGAACACGCGCATCCAGGTCGAGCATCCGGTCACCGAGATGGTGACGCTCGCCGACATCGTGCGCAATCAGATCCGGATCGCGGAAGGCGAACCGCTCGGGTACACGCAGGACGATCTTTTGATCGTCGGCCACGCGATCGAGTGCCGCATCAATGCCGAGGATCCCGAGAAGTTTGCGCCCTCGCCGGGAACGATCACGGCGTTCAACTTGCCCGGTGGCCCGGGCGTGCGCGTCGACACGTTTGTCTATTCGGGTTACCGCGTTTCGCCGTTCTACGACTCGCTGATCGCGAAGGTCATCGTGCACGCGCGGACGCGCGAGCTCGCGATCGCGCGGATGAAGCGCGCGCTGGACGTGATGGTGGTCGAAGGCATCAAGACGACGATACCGCTGCACCAGAAGATCATGGACGACCCGAAGTTCCGCAAGGGCGAGATTGACACCAACTTCATGGAGTATTTTCTGACGAAAAACGGCCGGAAGGTCGAAACCGCCGCCCGGGGTTAGCGGCCGCGGCGAGCGCCCTCGGAGCTTGCGAGGTACTTTCCCGTTCCCTATAATATCCGACTTTTCTATGACGACTTGGCGCGTCTGAGAGGTAAACAAACGATGTCACACGCAATTATCAGAGCCGGCGGTAAACAATTCCTGGTCAAGGAAGGCCAGACGATTCGCGTCCCCACGCTCGCCGGCGAGATCGGCAGCTCGATCGAGCTCGAGACGCTGCTAACGTCCGGCGATAACGCCGCCAAGGCCACCGTCGTTTCCCACGGCAAGGACCAGAAGATCGTCGTCTTCAAGAAGAAGCGGCGCAAACAGTACAAGCGCACGCGCGGGCATCGGCAGGGTTACACGGAACTGAAGATTGATTCGGTTGGTTAAGAGGTCGGTTTATGGCACACAAAAAAGGTGTTGGTTCATCTCGCAACGGCCGCGACTCGCAGTCGCAGCGTCTGGGTCTGAAGAAGTTTGGCGGCGAGCACGTACTCGGCGGCAACATCATCGCGCGCCAGCGGGGCACGCGCTGGAAACCCGGCAACAACGTCGGGCGAGGTAAAGACGATACGCTCTTTGCGCTCATCGAGGGCGTGGTGAAGTTTGAGGACAAGGGCCGCGCGGGTAAGTTCATCAGCGTCTATCCCCTGGAGCAAACTGCTGCTGCTTAGACAAGATACTTTGGTAGTCGCGACGCCTGAGCAGCACTCCGATGCGCGCCGGGCGTCGCGTTTGATTTATAGGTCGCGATTTTTGTTTGGCTGATTTAGATGTTCATTGACCGGGCGAAGATTCACGTCCAGGGAGGCGACGGAGGTAACGGCGTTACTGCTTTCCGGCGTGAGAAGTTTGTGCCTCGCGGTGGGCCATCGGGCGGTGACGGCGGCCGTGGCGGCGACGTGATTCTCGTTGCCGATGCTTCGCTGAACACGCTGCTGCACCTGCGCTACAACCCGCGTCACGTGGCCGCGCGTGGTTTGCACGGCGAAGGCTCGAATCGTTCGGGCCACACGGGCGAAGATTCGCTGGTCCATGTTCCGGTGGGAACGCAGATCTTTGATGCCGAAACCGGCGAACTGTTACACGATCTCAATCGCGACGGCGATCGCTGGCTCGCTGCGCGCGGCGGCCGGGGTGGCTTCGGTAACGCCCACTTCACGAGCTCGACCAATCGTGCGCCGCGTTATCACCAGAGTGGCAGCAAGGGCGAAGAGCGCGAGTTGCAACTCGAGTTGAAGCTGCTCGCGGATGTTGGCCTCGTGGGTTTTCCCAACGCGGGCAAGTCGACATTCATCTCGACTGTTTCCGCGGCTCGTCCCAAGATTGCCGACTACCCGTTCACCACGTTGGAACCGCACCTCGGCGTGGTCGATCTCGGAGACTTTCGTACGTTTGTCATTGCCGACATACCGGGTTTGATCGAGGGCGCGCATGCGGGCGCAGGCCTGGGCGATCGATTTCTCAGGCACATCGAGCGGACGAAGTTGTTGCTGCATCTGGTCGATGTTTCTTCTGTCTCGGGGCGCGATCCGGTCGGAGATTACGAGACGGTGAATCACGAGCTGGCTTCGTACAATCCCGAGCTTGCGGCGCGGCCGCAGTTCGTCGTGGCGACGAAGATCGACGCGCTTGATGAGCCGGAGCGGTTGGAGTTGTTGCGAGCGCGGGCGGAAGCGGATCAGAAACCGTTCTTTGCGATCTCGTCGGCGACTAATGAAGGTGTTCGCGATCTCGTTAACGCGATTTCCGCGAAGCTCGACGAGCTCGCAGCGACGAGCAATCACGATACGGTGGAACTGGCTTTGTAGAGATGCGTGAGCGCAAGCGCATAGCCTTGTATGGCGGGACGTTCGATCCGGTTCATTCAGGTCACTTGGAAGTTGCGCGCCGAGTTCCAGAGCTGTTTGAGATCGACGAAGTGGTTTTTATTCCGGCCCAGCTTGCGCCGCACAAAGTCGGCCGCGCTGTAACCGAGCCGATACATCGCTATGCGATGCTCGCGCTGGCCACGCAGGACGACGCGCGTTTGCGGATCTCGACGTTTGAGCTCGACGCGCCCGACCGGCGTTACACGGTCGATACAGTCGCGCATTTCCAGCGCACGTTCGGCGAGGGCACGGAGTTGTTCTTCATCATGGGCGCCGACTCGTGGTCCGAGATCAAAACGTGGCGCGACTGGGAACGGCTCTTGAAGATGACGAACCATATCGTCGTCACGCGGCCCGGTTACGAAACGCCGCCCGCGCCGCCGGAGTTGAAGGAGAAGATACTTTTTACCGATGCGGTGATGAAAGATGTTTCGGCGACTAACATTCGCCGGCTCGCGAACGAAGGGCGCTACGACGAGTTGGACCAAATGGTCCCCCGCGCCGTAGCTAATTACATCAGGAAGTACGAGATCTATCGAAATACGAATGAAGCCAAACTCAACAGTTAAAGAACAGTCGCTCCGTCCTCAACCGGCTGCTCGTACCCAAACGTCTTCTCAGGCCACGCCTGATTCCGAGAAGTGCGACGACCAACTCGACGAGCGCATCTGCACGGCGCTGCACGCGGGCAGCGAGAAGAAAGCGATCGATCCCGTCGTTCTGGACCTGCGCGAGATCGCGAGCTTCACCGATTACTTTGTGATCTTCAGCGGTGCGAACGAGCGTCAGGTGCAGGCGATCTCCGATGCTGTTTACGAGCAACTGAAGAAAGCCGGCGAGCCGGCCGCGCGGGTCGAAGGCTACAACACGGCGGAGTGGATCCTCTTGGACTACGGCGATTTCGTGGTCCATGTGTTCGAGCAGAAGGCGCGCAAGTTTTACGATCTCGAACGGTTGTGGCGCGAGTCGAAGCGAGTGGAGTTGCCGGCTGAATTCACCGGCGACGGTGGCAGTTCTTTGAGAAAAGAATCGTGATCGAACTGTTTGCGCGCTCACCCGGTATGCGCGAGGCAGTAGGTCTCGCGGAGCGCGTCAGTTCAACCGATGCGAATGTATTGATCACGGGTGAGTCCGGCGCGGGCAAAGACGTGCTCGCCTCGTTCATTCACTGGAAGTCGCGGCGCGCGACCAAACCGTTCGTGAAGATCGATTGCGCGACGTTGCCGGGCGAGCTGTTGGAAGCAGAACTGTTCGGCTACGAACGCGGCGCGTTCACGGGTGCGAGTGAAGCGAAGCCGGGACGTTTCGAAGCCGCGCAAAAGGGAACGATCGTGCTCGACGAGATCGCGCATCTCTCGACGGGGGCTCAGGCGAAGCTGTTGCGCGTGATCGAGACGCGCGAGTTCGAACGTCTCGGCGGCCGCAACACGATCAAGCTCGACGCGCGTCTGATCGCGTTGACCAACGTCGACCTGGCCCAGGCGGTGCAGGCCGGCCGCTTTCGCGAGGACCTTTTCTACCGGCTCGACGTGATTCACATTCGCGTGCCGCCGCTGCGGGAGCGAAAGGAAGATCTTTTAAAACTGATCAGGCACTTCGTGAAGCACTATTCGACGAAGCACGGGCGCAAGCTCGACGGCATCTCGGCGCCCGCGCTCGCGTTGCTCCAGGCTTACGATTATCCCGGCAACGCGCGCGAGTTGGGAAACATCATTGAGCGCCTCGTGATTGTCGCTGCCGGTAAGTCGATTGACGAAAGCGATCTACCGTTAGGTCTCAGCGCCGCAGTGCAGGCGCGCCGCTTGAAGGATCGCCCGCGTACGCTCGCGGAGATGGAAGCAGCGTACATTTCCGAGATCCTGGCGGCGACGAAAGGGAACAAGGCGGAGTGTGCGCGCATCCTCGGCATCAGCCGCAAAAATCTTTACGAGAAGATCGCGCGTTATGAGCTTGGGTAATGAAGTTTCGGATCATTTGGCCGGGGAAGACACGCGACGCCCGATTGCGCGCGTTGATTGCTGATTACGCCGAGCGTCTTTCGCATTTTGTGCGCTGCGAAGTGACGGAACTGAAGGAACTCGGCCGTACTGACAAAACGGGCATCGATAAGGAGACTAAGCGCATCTCAGACGCTCTTCGTCCCGGGTCGCTAACGATCTTGCTGGACCCGGAAGGCTCGGAGTGGACGTCGCAGGACCTGGCGGCGCAGTTGAAAAGTTGGGAAGACAACGGCGTTAAGGAGATCGCTTTCGTCGTTGGCGGTCCGAACGGACTGGCGCCGGAGTTGGTGGCGCGCGCAGACAAGCGTTGGTCGCTCTCCCGTCTGACGCTGACGCACGAGATGGCAAGAGTGCTCCTGCTGGAGCAGTTATATCGCGCGTTCACGATCGTTCATGGCTTGCCATATCAGAAATGACTTCGGCAATCCCGCAATATCAAGTAGGGTGGAGGATTAACGACTGATGGATAAGAGACGCACTAAAGTTTTCCGAGACAAATTATTGGGCCGTCGTGAAGGTTTGGTTGGCCAGGTGCAGGCTGCCGAGCTTTACAGCCGCGAACGCGACGCCGAAGCCACGCAGGACCCGGCCGACATGGCTGCGAACGCGTACACGAAGGAACTGCTGGTGTCGATGTCTGACAATGATCGGCAGTTGCTGAACCTGATCGACGAGGCGCTGGAAAGAATCGAAGCCGCGGGTTACGGCAAGTGCATACATTGCGGTGAGGCGTTGCCGGAGAAGCGTTTGGAAGCGGTGCCGTGGGCGCGACACTGTGTTCGTTGCCAGGACTTGCAGGAGCGTGGGCTGCTCGGTGACGACGAAGATTAGTCGGGTTTTTACAGTATGAGATAATCGCGGCCTCCTCAAATCGGGGAGGCCGCTTTAGTTTTTCGACTTACTTAATCATGCTCCTCACGCGTGTCTACGATGCCTTACTTACTGTTGCTTACCCGCAGGTCTGTCGTGTGTGTGGTGGAAGTGTTGAGGAGCGCGCGCTTGGAGTTGCGTGTCGCAAGTGCTGGGAGTCAACGCGCGTGTTCGACGGATCAGAGATGAACTGTTGGAAGTGCGGTGCGGTGGTTTTGGGCGTGGAGATCTCCGCGGATATAAGACCCGATGTCAGGTGCCACCATTGTGACTCAGACTCGTTTACTGCTGCACGTGCAGTGGGTCTCTACGAGAAGGCGTTACGTGAGTCAGTGTTGGCTTTGAAACGGCAGCCAAGTGTTCCAGGTTTGTTGGTGGAGTTGTTGGTTGCTACGGCGGCACGCGAACCGTTGAACAAAGCGACCCGCATCATCCCGGTTCCCTTGCACGAGAAGCGCGCCAAGGAGCGCGGCTTCAACCAAGCCACCGTAATCGCTGAAGCACTCGCAAAACATCTGAAACTCCCTCTCGACGAAACGAGCCTGACGCGCATCCGCAGCTCGGAAAAGTACCGCGCCGGCCTCGATCCAACTGCCCGCCGCGACACCGTAAACAACGCCTTTCTCGTTCGTTACCCGCGCCTCGTCGCAGACGAAACCATCCTCCTCGTCGACGACGTCTTCACCACCGGCGCGACGGTCAACGCCTGCGCCGAAGCGCTCGTCAAAGCCAACGCCCGCGCGGTTTTGGTGTTGACCATTGCGCGAGGCAAGTCTTAACGCGTAATATCACGCCGTTATGAATGGCCGGGTTCTAGTACTCAATACCTCCTACGAGCCCATCAATGTGTGCACCGAAAGGCGCGCCATCGTGATGATCTTCAAGGGCGTAGCCCGGGTCGAAGAACACAACGGCCATGTGCTTCATTCGCAAAGACTCGCTATCCATGCGCCGTCGGTAATCCGGCTGACTGAGTACATCCACATTCCTTTCGAACGGCGCTCGCTGTCGCGAAAGAATATCCTGTTGCGCGACCACTCGACCTGCCAGTATTGCGGTAAGCAGTATCCGCCTTCGGAACTCACGCTCGACCACGTGCAGCCGCGCTCGCGCGGAGGGGAGTCTGCATGGGATAATCTGGTTGCCTGTTGCAAGCGTTGTAATCATAAGAAGGGCAACCGGACTCCGGAAGAGTCGGGCATGCATTTGCTGCGCAGACCTCGCGGGTTCTCTTTGCACGTGAACCGTCAGATCATGCGTTATCTCGGACGTGCCGACGAGACCTGGAGGAAGTATTTGTTTTACGACGCAGAGGAAAGAACGGCGGGTAATTAAGTAATAGTTAAGGAGTCGATCATGAATATTTTGTTACTGGGAATGCCGGGCGGTTGGGAATGGGTGGTCATCCTGGCGGTCATCATCCTGCTCTTCGGCGGCTCGAAGCTTCCCCAATTGGCGAAAGCCATCGGTCAGAGCAAGCGTGCATTTAGAGAAGGTATCGAGGAAGGCGAGAGAGAACCTGTGCCGGCCCCGGCCCCGAAGATCGAAAAGAGCTAGCGGCTTTTAGCTCGATTTGTCAGTGACTGTGTTCCTTCTGTCCAACGACTAGCGTCGCTTTCACCGAAAGCGCGAACTCAGCCTCATGTCGCTCTTCATTGATTAGCCGTGAGATCTCGTGGAACAGGTCTGCTCGCTCGTTTTCCGGAACGAGCGCCAGCCACTGCTGCATCAAAAACTCTGCTACCAGCGGAGAGCTAAGAAACTGTTCGCCGGAGTCGTAATCAAACTCCTCGATGCGCGTCCACGACGCGATGTCTTTCAAACCCTCGTCTTCCGCCATCCGCTCGACGTCGGTAACTGTTGGGAGTTCGGTGATCAACTGCTCGACGCCTGTCTCGTGTTCGATCAGTCCGCGGTTGTGCAGCGCCTCCCAGTAGATCGAGAAAAACTCACCGAAGCTCGAGGCGGTCGGCAGCGCGAGCGCGATCGTCGCGCCCGGCGCTGCGACGCGCACCATCTCCGCGAACATCTTGCGCACTCTCGGCCGCGATACTAACGACGCGTTGCCGACGACGAGATCGTAACGATTATCGGGCAGGTCCAGGTCGTCGAGTTTAGCGAGACGAAACTCAGTCGCTTCGTTCATGGCCTTCGCTTTTTCCTGGGCCAACTCGATGCACTCGGAGTTTTCGTCGAGGCATAACAGTTCGAGTTTGTTGCCGGCGCGTTCCTGCAGCGCCATCGCGTGGGCGCCGGTTCCGGCAGCGGCGTACAAAGCTTTGCCTTCGTTGGGCAGCGTAACGTGTTCGTCGATCAGTTCGGCGAAACGCTCGCCCCAATCGGGCGCGATAAACAGGTCTTGCAGAAAAGCCAATTCTTTATCTGATTTGATATTAGTCACTCTTTACCCCAGGGTCGTTTTGATCTCTTGCTTCGACTTCTTCCGAGTGGAAATATTTATGGCCGCGTAGTTGTTCCGGCAAACACTCCATCTCTTCCTTCGCGTTCGGATCGCTGTGCACGTAGCGATAATCTTTGCCGTAGCCGAGGTTCTTCATCAACGGCGTCGGCGCGTTGCGCAAGTGTAGCGGCACGGGCACGCGCGCGGTTTCCGCGGCATCGGTCACGGCGGCGAAATACGCGCTCTTCACGGCGTTCGACTTCGGCGCCTGCGCGAGATAGATCGCTGCTTGCGTCAACGGGAAGAGCGCTTCGGGCAGGCCGATGAGTTGCACGATGTCAGCGGCGGCTGCGGCCTGGACCATCGCCTGCGGATCCGCGAGGCCGATGTCTTCCGAAGCGAGTATGCACAAGCGGCGCGCGATGAAGACGGGATCGGCGCCGCCTTCGATCATGCGCGCGAGCCAGTAAAGCGAAGCATCGACGTCGGAATTGCGCAACGACTTAATCAAAGCCGACGCGAGGTTGTAGTGTTCTTCGCCGCCTTTGTCGTAAGCGTAATGAGCGCGGCCAAGAGCTTCGATTACCGTTTCTTCGGTGACCGTGCGGACGCTGTTTTCGTCCGGCATAGTGGATTCGACGGCGGCGTCGAGGGCGGTGAGTGCGACGCGTGCATCACCGCTCGCGGCGTGGGCGATTCGTTCGAGCAGTGTGTCGGATACTGACGGATGATAGTCGGCGAGACCGCGCTCGTGGTCGTTCAACGCGCGTTCGAGCACGGTCTTGATCTCGGCTTCGGAAAGCTGGTTGAGCACGAGCACACGCGAACGCGACAACAGCGCGCCCGTTACTTCAAACGACGGGTTCTCGGTGGTCGCGCCGATCAGCGTCACGGTGCCGTTCTCAACCGCGTGGAGCAGCGCATCCTGCTGTGCTTTGTTGAAGCGGTGAATCTCGTCGATGAAAAGCACGGTACGCTTGCCGTAACGTTGTTCCGTCTTTGCTTCCTGGATCGCCTCGCGCAGATCCTTCACGCCCGAGAACACGGCGGACAGCGCGATGAAACGCATACCGCTCTTTTCGGCGAGCAAACGTGCGAGCGTGGTCTTGCCTGTTCCCGGAGCGCCCCACAGGATCAAAGAGGGAAGCCCGCCCTCACGCGAGAGTAGTCGCCGCAGGATGCGACCCTCGCCGACGAGATGCTCCTGGCCGACAAACTCCGCGAGCGACCGCGGCCGCATGCGCTCCGCGAGCGGAGCACCATCGACCGGCCCGGCATCGGGTCCCGCCTCGGGCGTGTCGTCACTAAACAGGCTTCTCGAATTCCAGCGGTCCATCGTCATAAAAGGATGTATAATTATCGCCGAAAAGAATTAAACGCGCGACCGCCGGATCACTGAGACACGACTTTTATCGATGCCAGGATTCCCGTCCCGACCCCATTTTTACGGGCAAAGACTTCGGAATCTTCATCGGAACGCAGTTACGGGAATCTGCGTACTACTTGCATCGGCGCGGAAGCCGTGAATAAAAGGCGGGGAGCGATTGGAGAGTAGACGATGAAAGATGCAAAGAACGTTTTGAGAATTGTCGGCATGATTTTTCTGGGGGTGTTTGTATTCGTGGTGGTAGCGCCCCTGGTGCTGAAGGTGATCTTCGGCGTGGTGGGAATCGCGGCCGGCATCATTTCTCTCTTGATTGGGTTGGCAGTGCTGGCGATTAAAGTAGCGGTCGTGCTCGCGATTGGTTATCTGGTGCTGGTCGGAATTCGCGCGCTGTTACGGTAAACACCAACCACTCGTCCTCACACATTAAACCGAAAATGGACTACGTCGCCTTCCTGCATGATGTAGTCTTTTCCTTCCAGCCGCAGCAAGCCCTTCTCTCTCGCCACTGCGTAAGAACCCGCTGACAGCAGATCCTCATAACTGATCACTTCGGCGCGAATGAAGCCGCGCTCGATATCGGAGTGGATCGTGCCGGCGGCTGTTTGCGCGCGCGTGCCCTGCGGGATAGTCCACGCACGTACCTCCTTCTCGCCGGCTGTTAGAAACGACATTAAGCCGAGCAGGTGATACGCGCTCTTGATCAGTTGATCCACACCGCTGGTCGAGACTCCGAGACTCTGCAAGTAATCAACGCGCTCGGCGGGCGGCAACGCGACCAGCTCCGATTCGAGTTGCGCGCAGATCACCACGCATTCCGCTGCTTCCTGCGCCGCGATCTCGCGCACCGCCTGGACCATCGTGCTTTCATCTGCGTCCGCGAGCGTGTTCTCATCGACATTGGCGGCATAGATTGTTGGCTTCGTCGTCAACAGGAAAAAGCTCTTCGCAATCGCACGCTCATCGTCAGTCAGTTCTACAATCCGCGCGGATCTCCCGGCTTCCAACACCGGCTGAATCTTATCGAGTACATCCAGCTCTGCGCGCGCCGTCTTGTCGCCACTCTTCGCACTCTTCTGCGCCTTGTCGCGACGGCGTTCGACAGTCGCAAGATCTGCCAGCGCCAGCTCGATCTGAATCGTCTCGATGTCGCGCACCGGATCGACTTTGCCTTCGACGTGAATCACGCCTTCGTCTTCAAAACAACGAACCACCTGGACGACCGTGTCCGTCTCGCGAATGTTCGCGAGAAACTGGTTCCCGAGTCCTTCACCCTTCGAAGCGCCGCGCACGAGGCCGGCGATGTCGAGAAACTCAACCGTCGCGGGAACGATCACCTGCGTCTTGACCAGCCGCGCGAGCGGTTCGAGTCGTTCATCGGGAACGGAAACGACACCGACATTCGGCTCGATCGTCGCGAAAGGATAATTAGCGGCGAGCGCCGACTGCTGCGCCGTCAGTGCGTTGAATAACGTCGACTTGCCGACGTTGGGTAGCCCAACAATGCCTGCTCTTAACATCGATTCTCACTCTGGTTGATTTTGCGCAAGAAACCTAACCGATCCTTGCTGGGGATGCAAAGCAGGTCGATCTCGGTATAATCCGAATTTAGTTTGCGACTCCATACGGCTCCCGGCAGATGATTGCTTCTCTCTTACTGGCGTTACTCGTCACTTTTAGCGGCGCCGTTGCAACTTACCTTTACGACGAAAACGCTTCGCTGGGCGCCAGACTGTGCACCGGCCTTTGTCTCGGTCTCGCTGCGTTCGGTTTGATCGGTTTTGTTATTGCTTCGTTCATCGGTTTGAGCGGAGCCGCGATCCTGATCAGCGCCGCGATAACTTGCAGCCCGATCGCGCTTCTCAGCGACTCGAGATACCGCGCGCCGTTCCAAAGAGATCTCAACACCGCGTCGCGAAAGCTGAGTAATCCCGATTCGCAGTCGATCGGTTACGCCGTTTTTTATCTACTCATCGCGGTGGTGTTCTGGAAAATCTTCGATCGCGCCGTCATCGTCGACGAGCACGGACTCAGCACCGGGCTGCTGAACAACTTCGGCGACCTGCCGTTTCACATCAGCGTCATCACGGGTTTCGCTTACGGCAACAACTACCCGCCCGAAGATCCGACGTATGCCGGCGTCCGCTTCACGTATCCGTTTCTCACCGATTTCATCTCCGCGATGTTTCTGCGTTGCGGCGCAGACTTGCGGGAGTCGATGTTTGTTGAGAACTTCCTGCTCGCCGTCGCTTTCGTCGGCGTGATTCATCGCTGGGCGCTCGCGATGTTGCGCGACAAGCTCGCAGCCGTGATCACGCCCGTCTTGGTGCTGTTGAGTGGCGGTCTTGGTTGGGCGCTGCTGATTGTCGACGCCGGGAACAACGAAGGCGGGCTCTGGGGCGCGCTGAACGAGCTGCGTCCGTCGTTTACTGTCATTCCCGATTCCACCTGGCGCTGGGGCAACGCGATCTCGGCGCTGCTGGTGCCGCAGCGTGGCTTTCTGATGGGACTACCGCTCGCGGTGATCGTGTTCACGCAGTGGTGGCTCGCGACGGAGAAAGAAACGAAAGCGCCGCCGATCGACCGAGGCAAAAAGAAGAAGGACGTGTGGAAAGATCTACCGCCGGAACCAACGCGTTTTCCACTCAGTCAGCGGCGCATGATCGCTGCGGGAGTCGCCGCCGGCTTGTTACCGCTGGTCCATGCGCACAGCTTCATCGTCGTGATGGGCATGGGCGCGTGTCTCGCGCTGATCTTTATACGGTGGCGGGATTGGATCACGTTCTTCATCGTCGCTTCCGCGATCGCGCTGCCGCAGTTGCTCTGGTCCACCTGGCACAGCGCCGTCAACGCGGGCACCTTCTTCGGTTGGGAGCTGGGTTGGGACCACGGCAAAGACAACCCGATCTGGTTTTGGCTAAAGAACACCGGCTTCTTCATTCCGCTCATTCTCGCGGCCGTGCTGCTGAAGCCTGACGGTTATCTCGTGCGCAAACGCGTGTTGCTCTTTTACCTGCCGTTCACGCTCTGCTTCATCATTCCGAACTTCATCAAGCTCGCGCCGTGGATTTGGGACAACATCAAGGTCCTCTTTTATTGGTGGCTCGCGTCGGCGCCGATCGTCGCGTTGCTGCTGGCGAAACTCTGGCGCGAAGGTCCGATTCGTCGCACCGCGGCGATCGTGTTGTTTGTTTGCGTGACACTCGCGGGCGCGCTCGACGTCGCGAGCATGACTTTACACTCCGGGAAGTACGATATATTCAACGCGTCCGGGATGGCGTTTGCCGAGCTGATCAAAGAGAAGACTCCGCCGCGCGCGCTCATCATTCACGCCCCCGTGCACAACACGCCGGTGTTTCTGACGGGCCGCCGCTCGCTGATGGGTTATCCGGGGCACATCTGGACGCACGGGTTGCAATACCTGCAGCGCGAGAGTGAGATCAAGCGCATTTACCTCGGCACGTCCGATGCCGAGCAGTTAATGAAAAACTACGGTGTCGATTATGCTGTAGTTGGACCACTGGAACGGCTCATCATACCGGTGAACGAAGCGTTCTTCAGTCGTTTCGAGAAGGTTGGACAAGTTGGCGAATACAGCCTCTACAAAGTCAGGCGCGAGTAAGCAGGCGCGCAGCAAAGTTGCTGAGGAAAGTCGCACGGCGTACGTCGCAGACGTTCCCGAGAACGTTTGGCGCATCGCCGTGATCGTGATCTTCTTAGTCGCGGCTTTCTTTCGGTTGTACGATCTGAACCTCGTGCCTTTGCACCATGACGAAGGCGTTAACGGCAACTTCCTCGTGCGGCTCGTGCGCGACGGGCAATACGCCTACGACCCTGAGAACTATCACGGCCCGACGCTTTATTACTTCGCGGCGCTGTTTCCGTGGATCATGCGTGTGTTGGGTGGCAAGACCGCGATGGACAACTGGGGACTCACGACCGTTTCCATTCGCCTCGTGCCGGCTGTGTTTGGTCTCGCGACGATCGGCCTCGTGTTTCTGTTGCGGCGCTGGCTCGGCACGGTTGCGACGTTGAGCGCCGCTTTGTTGCTCGCGCTTTCGCCCGGTGCGGTTTATCTCTCGCGTTACTTCATTCACGAGACCCACTTTGTTTTCTTCACGCTCGGGATCGTCGTGGCGAGTCTTTACTTTTATGAAGAGCGCAACGGTTTTTATTTGATACTTGCAGCCGCGTCGGCGGCGTTGCTGTTTGCGACGAAAGAGACGGCGATGATTTCCGTGGGCGTGCTGCTGATCGCGCTCGTAGTCACGCTTGTTTATCTGCGCCTGTACCGCGGCAAGCCTCGCGCGCCGAAGCCACGAGGCTGGGCTCAGCCGGAGCCGTCGTACTTCAGCCGCATGGTTGAGGAGTTTGGTGGTCCTGTTATCGTCGGCGTTAGTGTTGTACTCGCGGTGTTCGTGTTTGCCGGATTGTGGGTATGTTTCTACACGTCGTTCTTCACCAACCCGAAAGGCCTTGGCGATTCTTTCAAGACGTTCGAGGTGTGGACGAAGACCGGCACGGTCGCGCACGTTCATCCGTTTCTCACTTATGTTTACTGGCTGGTATCGCGCGAAGGGCCGCTGCTGGTTTTGGGTTCGTTGGGTGCGCTGGCCGTCGTCTTAAAACCGAAGAACGCGCTCGCGCTTTTCAGTGCGCTCTGGGCTTTCGGACTGCTGGCGGCCTACTCACTCATCCCTTACAAAACGCCGTGGCTGTTGCTGAACTTCGTCGTTCCGCTCGCGCTCATCGCGGGCTACGCGGTGCAATTCCTGTTTGAATTGGAGGGAGGCCAACTGCGTTTGATGGGCGCGGTGTTGGTGATCGCGATCTCTGTCGCCGCTTATCAGATGATCGATCTGAACTTCGTCAACTACGACAACGACGACAGCAGTTACGTCTACGTCTATGCGCACACGACACGCGGCTTGCTCGATCTGGTGAAGGAGGTTGACCGCATCGCCAAGGAAGAGGACGGCAGCCGCACCGGGATCACGATTGTCAGTCCTGACTACTGGCCCCTGCCGTGGTATTTCCGCAACTACACGCGCGTCGGTTATTACGGCCGCCTGGCGCAAACGACTGAACCAATCATCATCGCGAACGAGAACCAGAAAGCGGACGTCGACGCGAACTACGGCGAGGTCTATCAACAGGTGATGTCGAACAAGGAAGGCGGCACTTTCGAGCTGCGTCCGGGCGTCAAGCTGTTGCTCTACCGTCGTCGCCCGGCCTTTAAATCAACTGCGCCGCCACCGGCTCAACAACCCTAACATCCACTTCAAGTTGTGGTTGACATTCTAAGCGACGCCCACTTATAGTGGCTCACCCGTACGAATACCTCTCGCCGCCCGACCATCAGGCGCAGAGGCTGGCCCAAAACAGAGCCGTGAACCAGTAAATGTTCAAACTCCAACGTCTGGAAATCACCGGGTTTAAATCTTTCGCCGACTACACCGAAGTAATCTTCACTGGAGATGGAATCACCGCCATCGTTGGCCCAAACGGCTGCGGCAAAAGCAACGTAGCCGACGCGATTGCGTGGGTCCTCGGCGAGCAGCGCGTGAAGCACCTGCGCGGCGGCGAGATGAAGGACGTCATCTTCCAGGGCGCGCGCAATCGTCCGCCGAGCGGCATGGCCGAAGTCGTGATGCACCTCGTGCGCGACGAGGTCGACGAAGTCGAGCCCGACATCGAAGACATCGATTCGACGCTCGAGAAGATCGACGACCAGCTCGTCACTATCCAGATCGAAACTTCGGAAACTGAACAAACCACTGAGGCCGAGGCCGCAGCACCTGAAGCAACTGGTGAAGCTGCAACGCCTGCTGATACTGATCTAAAAAATCCCTCACCTAAGGCCTTACAAAAGCGCCACTGGCGACGACGAAACCTCGCGCTCGAGTTCGCACCGGGCGAAGCGGTTTCTGTAACGCGTCGGCTCTATCGTTCAGGCGAAAGCGAATACCTGTTGAACGATAAGATTTGCCGCCTGCGCGACATCCAGGATCTCTTTTCAGGCACGGGCCTCGCCGGCGGCCACTACGCCATCATCGAACAGGGCCGCATCGGCCAGATCCTTTCCGCGAAGCCGATGGACCGCCGCACGATCATCGAAGAAGCCGCGGGCATCACGAAGTTTCGCGTGCGCCAGCGCGCGACCGAAGCGCGACTCGAAAACGCGCGCGCAAACCTCTCGCGCATATCCGACATCGTCGCGGAGATCGATCGCCAGGTAAACAGTCTGCGTCGCCAGGCGTCGAAAGCCCGTCGTTACGGCGTGCTGCGCGAAGAATTGCGCGAGCTGTTGCGACACGTTTACGTCGCCGAAGATCGCAAGCTCGCGACCGTCCTCGAAGAGACACATACGAAGCTGAGCGAAGTTACCGAGCTCGAACTCCGTATCAGCGAAGATCTCAGTCAACGCGAAGAAGCCGCCCGCACGGCGACGCAACAAGCGCGCGCTTTTGAAGATGAGTTGTCGTCCGTCCGCGCCGCGGCTGCGGAAGCCGTGTTGCAACGCGACCGGCAAGCGCGCGAGTGCGTCTATCAGCAGGAGCAGTTGACGGAGATCGAGAAGCGCAAAGGCGAAGTGACCGCCGAGATCGAAGCGCTCACTGCGCGGCTCGTCCTGATCGAAGCCGAGTGTCACCGGCTGCAACAGGAAGACGCGCGGCTGCGTGAAGAAGCGGATCGCAGCGCGTTGTCGCTGCGCACCGCCGAAGAGACTTACGCGGACAAACTCTCCGCCGCCACCGCCGCGGAGATCGAGATCGAAAACGCGCGCGCCGAACTGCTTTCACAAACGGCCGTCGCCGAGCGTTTGCGCGAAATCGCGCGCCAACTCGCGACCACGCTGGAACGCCTCTCGCAACAAGCCGAAGGTCTAGCGCGCGAAGGTGATCGCGCTGCCAGCCAGCACGCGGAACGAAAACTCGAAGCCGAGAGATTTGCGTACGAGCTCGCCGAAGCGCGTGCTCGCGTGGCACGCCTGCACACCGAACGCGAAGCGGCGGTTGATGCGGTGGTGCGCGGTCACGAAGCAGTAAGCGACACGGAAGCGGAACTCACGCGCGTGCGCGACGAGCATTCGCGCGCCAGTCATCGCCTCGAGAGTTTGAAGGAGTTGGACCAACGCCGCGCTTACTACTCGCCCGCGGTCCAGCTCGTGTTCGCGCCCAGCGAAACGCCGCGTGACTTTCATTTCATCGGCACGCTCGCCGACGCGCTCAACGTCGACGCGAAGTGGGAACGCGCAGTCGAAGGTGTGTTGGGATCGTCGTTGCAATCGATCGTCGTGCCGACTCCTGACGACGCCGTACGCGGTGCGCAATGGCTCCGCGAAAACAACGGCGGCCGCGCGAGTTTTCTCGTCGCGGGTTTACACGGCGGCAGTGACGAAGCCGACACCGACACGATCACCACGCTTGCTTGCCGTCTCGAAGAACGCCCGTTGCTTCTGCCGGCCCAGGTTGAGAGCGTCAGCGATAATCTGCGCATCTCCGATCTCCTCGGCGCGCCGCAGCAACTCGTCACCGTGCTCCAGCGCACGCTGCCGCAGAAGATGAACGCGCGTCTCGCCGCAAACCTCGAAGACGCGATGATGAAATCGATCGCGACAGGCGAGATGTACGTCACGCTCAATGGCGATTGGATCGCGAGCGGCCAATTCGTCAACGCCGGCGACGCCCGCGATCTCGAAGAAGGCGCCGGCCTGCTTGCTTTCAAACGCGAACTGCGCGAGCTCGAAACCCGCGCCGAAGCGCTCGCGAAAGAAGTCGAGACTACGAGCCAACTCGCCAAAGACGCGCGCACGCGTCTCGTCGAGCTTGAAGACAGCGTCGTCACGCTGAACGAAGCGATCGGCCGTGAAGAGCGCGATGCGATGCAGCGCGAACACAGCGTCAACGCACTGGACCAGGAAGTCGAACGCGCCGAACGGCACATGCGCGTCGTGGGCCAGGACTCCGCGCGCGTCGACGCCGAGCGAGTCGAAGTCGAACAACGCCGGGCGCAGGCGCTCTCCGAAGCGGAAGCGGCCGAGGCCGCGCGCGAAGCGGCGGCGGACCAGGTAATCAGAGCTTCAGCTTCATTAACCGAACTGCGCAAGGCAGCCGAAGTCGAGAGCGAGTCGCTTGCGGAACAACGCGCCACCGCGGCCGCAGCCGCCGAGCGACGCCGCGCGACCACTGCCGAACTGCGCCGCATCGAAGGCGAGCTCGCCGACTTCGCCGCGCGCGTCGATCGCTATCGCATGGATCTCGCCGAGATGGACGGCCGCAGCGCCGAACTCAAACTCTCGATCGCGGATCTCGAATTCAAAGCGAGCACGGTAGAAAGCGATCGCGCCCGCGAAGAAGAACAGATCGCGACGCTGTCGCAGCAGTTGCAGCAGGCACGCCAACAAGCCGACGAGTTTTCCGCTGAGCTATCCGAACTCAATCGCCGCGCAGCGGAAGTGCGCGACGCCCGCGCCGCACTCGAAGTGCAACGCGCGGAAGCCCAGGCGCGCCTGACGTTCGTTCACGAAAACTGCCAGACGGAGTTGGGCCAATCACTCGAAGATCTCGCGCGTGAGCTGGCGCTGCCGGAAGATTTCGATTTCGAAACCAGTCACGCGCGTGTCGAGGATCTGCGCACGCGTCTCGAAGGCTTCGGCGCCGTGAACATGATGGCGCTCGAAGAGCTCGCGGAAGCCGAAGAACGTTTGCTCTTCCTGTCGGTACAGCGGCAGGACATCATCGAGGGTATTGCCGCGACCGAAGAAGCGTTGCGCGAAATCAAGCGCCGCTCGCGCGAGCGTTTCCGCCACGCGTTCGAACAGATCAACAAGAACTTCAGCACGTTGTTCCAGGAGTTGTTCGGCGGCGGTCGCGGCGAAATGAATCTGATCGACGCCGACGACGTGCTCGAATCGGGCATCGACGTAGTGGCCCAACCGCCCGGCAAACGTTTGCAGAACGTGTTGCTGCTGTCGGGCGGCGAGAAGGCGATGGCGGCGCTCGCGCTCGTGCTCGGCATCTTCCATTACCGCCCGGCGCCGTTCTGCCTGCTCGACGAGGTGGACGCGCCGCTTGACGAAGCGAACGTGGGACGCTTTACTGATAAGGTCGTCCAGATGTCCGCGAACACGCAGTTCATCGTGATCACGCATAACAAGCGGACCATGGAGATGGCACGTGCGCTCTATGGCGTAACCATGGAGGAGGCAGGCGTTTCGAAGCTGGTGTCGGTAAGGTTTGAGTGAATAGGCAAAATTTAATGAAGCAAGTGCTCCCCGCCGCGCTGATAGTTCTTAGCGCGGCGATTTCCATTTTCGGACAGGATCAGCAGACCAAACGCAATCAACGGCCAAACCAAACTGTTCCATCTGTCGCGCCGACGCCCGTCAGCCATAACAGTTCCGATCCGGTCAAGTACACCTACGAGTTCACGCAACCCAAGTTTTACGTCAAGCACATCATGCTCGAACACGACGCCAACGGACGCGGCACGGTCACCTTCGAGCGTTTGAATGAAGACACGCCCGTGACCGAGCCGATCGCGCTCTCGGCGGCGGCGCTCGAACGCATAACTACGGCGTGGCAAGCGTTGCAGTTTCTCGATTCACAAACCGATTACCAGGCGAGCAAACAGTTTCCGCATCTCGGCACGATGCGCATCGGCATGGAACGCGGCGAGCGCAAACGTGTCGCGGAGTTTAATTGGACCAACGACCACGATGCGGAAACGCTGGTGAACGAGTATCGCAAAGCCGCGGACCAGGCGATCTGGATTTTCGACATCTCGATCGCGCGCCAGAACCAACCGCTCAACGCCCCCAAGCTCATGGAAGCCCTCGAATCACTCCTCAACCGCAACGGTATCTCCGATCCGCAGCAATTGCTGCCGTTGCTCAAAGACCTCAGCAGCGACGAGCACGTCCCGTTGATTGCCCGCAATCACGCGCTGCGGCTCATCAAAAAGATTCAGAAGTGACGGGGCAGGATCAATTCATCATCGAGTGGTGGACCGAGAACGGCAACGAGTCTGCGGGCGCGGCGGAACTCGAGCAGATTCAACACGCGCTCGCAGAACGTTTCGGCGCGCAGGGGCGTCAGAGTCCGGCGACGATCGCGCGCACGCTCGCCGACAACGGCGTGCGTCTGAAACATCCCGAAGTGCTCGAAGCGGACGTCACGTGGCGTGAACGCGAGCAGGTTTCGTTGTTCACTTCTGAAGAATTAAACTTCGCGAGCATCGACGCAGCCGTGGCGTGGATGGAGAAGCTCGCGGCCTTGCCTCAGGGAGCCGAGCTGCGAACGTTTGTCCTGCAACTCAAAGGCGAGCTCGAGCTGTTCGCGAAGAGCATGGTGGTGCCGCTGCCGGATCGTCTGATCGCCATGGAGGTCGCTCACTGGCTGACCGTCTGGCTGCAAAATCCCGCGATTTTCATCGACTGGCTGGCGCTGCGGCGTGAATCCACGGAGTTTCGCGAACGTTTTCACCGCTGACCTCACTTTCTGGAACTTTCGCGGCTGAGGACACGAATACCCAATGACCACCGGGCTGATTTTGCGCATGACCGCGAAGAACGACCTCAGCGATAACGACCTGCTGCGCCTGATGCTGGGCGGAGACGAAGACGCGCTCGGGCAGCTTTACCGCCGCCGGCAGGGCTCAGTTTTTCGATTTGCGCTGCAAATGAGCGGGTCGAAGTCGATCGCGGAGGACGTGACGCAGGAAGTCTTTCTGTTCCTGATGCGCGACGGTCATGTGTTCGATCCGGCTCGCGGGTCGGTGGGTGCGTTTCTGCTCGGAGTCGCACGCAATCACGTTTTGCGGCGGCTGCGCGTCGAGCATCTGCTGGCGCCGCTCGGGGATGAACACGAGGACGAGTCGGCAGTGTTCCAAACGGCGGGCGATCTTTGTCCGCTTGAAGATCTGACGCGAGCGGAGACGATTGAAAGCGTGCGCCGGGCGGTGTTGAGTTTGCCGCCGAAGTATCGCGAGGTGGTGGTGCTGTGTGAGTTGCAGGACGTGAGTTACGTGGAGACGGCGGAGATTCTGGGTTGTGCTATCGGGACGGTGCGTTCGCGGCTGCATCGTGCGCGCGCGTTGTTGCTGACAAAACTTCGCCCTGCTGAGAGCGTCACGGACGATGATTCAGCGAGTGTGAAGTCAGCGAGGTGTTTCGCATGAACTGTCAAAAGTTTGACCACGTAGTTGGCGATCTGGCGCGCGGCCGGATGATGGAAGCTGAGACGCGAACGGACGCGTTGGCCCACGCGGACGAGTGTGAAGTTTGTGAAGCGCGGCTGCGTGATGAAGAAACGCTCACGCGCGGCTTGCAGTTGCTCGCGTCCGACATGGAAGCGCTGGCGGCGTCGCCGGAAATGGAATCGAAGCTGCGCGAAGCATTTCGGCAGCGGAAGGTGGTCGTTCCGATCGCCGCACGTTCAGCACGACCACGATACTGGTGGGCGGCGGTTGCGGCAGTGTTGTTGCTGGCGATGACAGTTGCGGCCGCATGGTGGCGTTCGACGGCGTCGCGGCAAGAGCTTGCTAACGAGACGACACCGAAGAAGCAGGTTGAAGTGCCCAGTGGTCCAAGTGAACCGCCGGCGCCGAAACCAGTCGACTACAACGCGGTGAACGAACCACTGAAGCCACAACCGCAAACGTTGCCAAAGTCTAATCGCCGAAATACGACGCCACACAGAGCGCCCGAAACAGCGATGGCGAACCACGTAACGAATGAGATCGCCACCGACTTCATGCCGCTCGGCGATTTCAACCCCGCGAGTCTTCAGGACGGCGGACAAATCGTCCGCGTGAAGGTGGGACGTACCACGCTCGTGCGCTTTGGTTTGCCTGTCAACATGGATCGTTTTAATGAGAACGTTAAAGCTGATGTGTTAGTAGGATCTGATGGCCTGGCCCACGCCATTCGTTTTGTTCAATGAAAGGAACGAGAAGATGAAAAGAGTACTTGGGATTTTAGTGACGGCCGCGTTGTCCGTCTCAGGGTTTACCTCCGTGGTGTTTGCGCAGCAGCCACAGCAGCCCGCGACAGCGCCTGAAGGCGGCATCGTGCTGCGCCAGGAGCGGATATTTCAGACGCCGGATGGACCGCCGATGCCTGGCCCGCACGGTGATTTCGTATTTATCGCCTCCGAAGGCTTCGGTGGGAAGGTCGTCAAGAACGCGCCGTACTCGGCCGAGTCCGTAACGGAAACCGTGCAAACGCTCGCCGACGGCAATCGCATCGTTAACAAGATCACGAGCCAGGTTTATCGCGACAGCGAAGGCCGCACGCGACGCGAGCAAACGTTGAAAGGTCTCGGACCGATCGGCAATGGTGAAGAGCCGTTGCAAATGATCTTTATCAACGATCCGGTCGCGGGTGTGACCTACTCGCTTGATACGAACACGAAGATCGCGCACAAGAGCGCGCCGTTCAAGTTTGAGTTCACCACGGGCAAACCCGGCCCAAATGGCGAGACACAGCAGTTCGAATTCAAAACGGGCAGCGGCACTAAAGGGAACATCGTGATCACCGGGCAAGCGGGCGCGCCGGGACAACCGGCCACTCGAGTTGCTCCGCCGCCGGAAGCTAACGAATTCACTTTGCGCGCGGCTGAAGGCGCGGCGACTTACGTGTTTCGCACGCGCAGCGGCGCGGACAATGAAGTGAAGGAACAGCTCGGCAAGCAGAACATCGAAGGCGTGGAAGCGGAAGGCACACGCACCACCGTTACGATTCCGGCCGGAGAGATTGGTAACGAGCGCGCGATCGAGATCGTGACGGAGCGTTGGTACTCACCGGAGCTTCAGCTCGTGGTGATGACGAAACACAGCGATCCGCGTAACGGCGAGACCACTTACAAACTCACGAACATCAATCGCAGCGAACCGGCGAAGTCGTTGTTCGAAGTTCCGCCCGGTTTCACGGTGAAAGACATGCAGATGTCTTTGCCGATGGCCCCGACACGCATGAAGAAACCGGGAAATCCCGAGTAAGCACAGCTCTTCTGAGTAAATGAAAAAGGCCCCTCGGTTTCGAGTGGCCTTTTCTCTATGTGATAGCGTGGTGTAGTTACTCTTCCTCGTCGCCACCGCGGATACGGCCTTCGGCGCGTGACTGCTCCACGATCTTCTGGGCCATCTGACCTGGCACCGGATCGTAGTGCGAAAACTGCATGTGGAACGTGCCGCGCGCGGCAGTGATCGAGTTGAGAATCGATTGGTAATTCAACATCTCGGCGAGCGGCACCTGCGCTTTGATTACCTGCTGCTTGCCGTTCGAATCCATGCCCTGAACGCGTCCGCGCCGCGAGTTCAAATCACCCATCAAGTCACCGGCGTATTCCTGCGGCGCGGAGATCTCGACATCCATGATCGGTTCGAGTAACGAGGGCTTCACCTTTTCCATCGCGGCGCGAAAAGCCTTGCGGCCGGCCGCGCGGAACGAGTGCTCGTCAGAGTCGACCGGGTGATACGAACCGTCAACCAATTGCACCTTGAAGTCGACGAGGGGATAACCCGCAATCGCACCCGACTGCGCCGCTTCGATGATGCCTTTCTCGATCGCCGGACGGAACTGTTGCGGGACTGAGCCGCCAAAGATCTTGTCTTCGAAAACAAAACCACCGCCGCGCGGCAACGGCTCAAACACACATTTGCAATCGCCAAACTGTCCGCGTCCGCCCGTCTGTTTCTTGTGGCGTCCCTGCACTTCAGCGCGCTGCGTGATCGTCTCCTTGTACGGTACCTTCGGTGGGTGCAGAGTCACTTCAACGCTGTAACGCTTCTTCAACTTCTCGACGACTGTTTCCACGTGCAACTGGCCCGAACCGGAAAGCAGAAACTCCTTCGTCTGCGGATCGCGGCTGAAATGCAGCGCCGGATCTTCTTCGAGGATGCGATGCAGCGCGGTGCTGATCTTTTCTTCGTCCTGCCGTGACTTCGGCTCGATCGCAAACGCAATCGCCGCTTCCGGATATTCAACCGCGTCGTAAACGATCGGCGCCGCTTTATCACAGAGCGTGTCGCCCGTTTGCGTCTCCTTGAGCTTCACACACGCGATGATGTCGCCCGCATGTGCTTCGGAAACTTTATCGAGTTGTTTCCCCTGAATCGTGTGCAACGCGCCGAGACGTTCGGCCACACCGCGCGACGAGTTGAACGCATTCGCGTCAGTTTGCAAACGCCCGCTGATGATCTTGAAAACGTTGATGCGGCCCGCAAACGGATCCGCGATCGTGCGGAAGCAGTAGGCCGAAAACGGTTCGTTGTCGCTGTACTTGCGCGCGATCCTTTCGGAGTCTGGACCACCATCGACGGGACGGCCCCATTCGGCTTCGTGATGCGCGGGATCGGGCGCGTAATCAACCAGCGCGTTCAGCAATGCACGCAAACCGACTTGCGTCGCGCTCGAGACGGCGAACACCGGACACAGTTTGCTTTGCGCGATCGCGTTGTTGATGTTCGGCAGGATGTCTTCTTCTTCGAGCGTTCCTTGCTCGAAGTATTTCTCCAGCAACTGATCGTTCGACTCGGCGACGAGCTCGACCAGCCGTTCGCGTGTCTTCTCGACGATGTCGCGGCCTTCGCTGGGAATGTCGATCTCTTTCGCCTGGCCGTCTGCGCTAAGCTCGTAAGCCTTCATGTGCACGACGTCCACGACGCCGCGAAAATCTTTCTCTTTTCCGATCGGCAAAGTGAAGGGAATGATGGCGCGGCTGAAAGTGCTCTGCGCGCTACGCAACGCTTCGCCGAAATCGGCGTGTTCCTTGTCGAGTTTATTAATCACCATGACGCGTGGGACCATGAACTCGTTCGCGTAGGCCCACGTCTTTTCCGTTTGCACTTCCACGCCCTTGACGCCATCGACGACGACGATGGCGCAGTCTGCCACGCGCAGCGCCGGCCGCGCGTGGGCTATGAAAGCCGCGTATCCGGGTGTGTCTATAAAATTGAGTTTAGTATCGCGATGATCGAGATGAGCGAGTGCGGTATTAAGTGTGATTTTGCGGGCGATGGAATCTTCTTCGTAATCCGTGACTGTGGTGCCTTCATCTACCTTTCCCCAGCGCGGTGTGGCTCCGGCGACGTAGAGAAGCGAGCTGATTAGCTGCGTCTTCCCTGCGTCGCCGTGTCCAATGACAGCAAGGTTTCTGATGGCTTCAGTCGGATAGACTTTCATGGTGTTTTTGTCCCTTTCGAAGGTGGAAGTTTGGTCGGAAGAATACCCATCCGCATCGGTTGAAAGCAAGTTTACCGCAACCATTCCGCAGCCATCCTTAGCGGCGTACAAAGCATCACAACCCGCGGATAGGAGATGAGGAAAGCGATGTATTATCGGAAGTTAATGTCTGTGGCAGTAGCCCTGCTGATGGCGCTGGCAGCGGTTTGGGCTGTATCTGCTACACCAAAGACAAAGGACGAAAACAATCAGCGCGGGCTCCAGACGATCGAGCCCTTGAACATAGCGATTCTGATTCAGGACGACCTCGTGCCGCAGGTGAGCAACGAGATCGGCGTGACGCGTGATTTCATTCGCTCGTTGCCGCAAGGCTCGCAGGTGATGGTGGGTTACATCACTGCCGGCGCGCTGCAAGTGCGACAGCCGTTTACGACTGACCTGGACAAAGCAGCACGATCGCTGCGAATTCCGACGGCCAGCACGGCGAGCACACCATTCAACCCGTACGTTGAAGTGGTGGAAGCGTTGAAGCAGTTTGACAAGAACGGCACGAACGCGAATGCGCTCCTGCTCATTTCAGACGGTCTCGACACGTCGCGCGGATTTGATTCGACCGCGGCGGGTCACACAGTCGACATCGAGCGGGCGATCAAGGAAGCGAACAGACGGGGAGTGTCGATCTTCAGTTTCTACGCGCCGTCAGTTGGTTTGACGAGCCGCAGCCGGATTGCAGCGAGTTACGGACAGAGTTCGCTGAACCGGATCTCGGACGAAACTGGAGGCAAGGCGTTCTTCCAGGGCACGAGTGGTTTTGTGACGTTCAACTCTTACTTCTCGCGCTTGCGTGAGACGTTGAATCGGCAGTACGCGAAAGCTCGGTAAGTCGGAAGCGCTTTTGGCGGTGGAATAGGTCCTATATGTCCTATAGGACCTATTTTTATTTGGCAGAGCGAAACTCCAATGGTAAATTAAGCGCCGTCCATTTTTAATGGGCCAGCAAACGTGCGCGAATACTGTCTCATTGTCGAAGGCGCATACCTCTCCGAATCTGAGGCCGAGCATGCTCTGCGCGACCCGTTCCTCGAAGATTGGGTCGAGCAAACCGGCCGCTTCCGCATTCACAACATGGACGAGATCCTCGTGACGCCCGGCGTCACGCTCGGCTCGCTCGGCATCGTGATGCTCGACGACCGCGTGTTTGAGATCGCCAGCACCGACCCGGATCATCCGCTGAACGAACACACCGCGAAAGGCGTGGCCGAAGCACTGCGCCGGATGGATATGTTTGACGAGATCCGCACCGAGCCACGCGTTGAAGAGTAAATAAATGACGCAGTCGTTTTTGGATGGACGTGTCGTTGTTGTCGTCGGCGATCTCACACGCGAGAACGTCGGCGCGATCGTCAACGCTGCTAATTCGACGTTGCTCGGAGGAGGCGGAGTTGATGGCGCGATTCACCGCGCGGGCGGGCCGCAGATTTTGAAAGAGTGTGAAGAGATACGGCGCACGAAATATCCGAAGGGGCTGCCCACGGGTGAAGCGGTGATCACAACAGGTGGAAAGCTACCGGCGCGTTATGTGATCCACACCGTCGGCCCGATCTATGGCCGTGAGCCGGCGCGTGATGCGGAGCTTCTGGCCGCCTGTTATCGCAATTCGTTAAACCTCGCCGTCCAGCACGGTGTAACAACCATCGCCTTTCCCTCGATTTCCACCGGCGCTTACGGCTATCCCAAGCCCGAAGCCGCTGCTGTCTCCTCGCGCAGTATCAAAGAGTTTCTGGAACGCGACGACTCGATCGAGCAAGTGCGGCTCGTGTTTTTTCACGACCGCGACGCGCGCGTGTTTCGTCAGTACCAGGAATTCGAGTAGACTCTTCACTTTTGTAACCACGTCAAATTAAGGACTGTCAGCAGAAACGGATGATTGAAACGTCGGAAATCGAAAACCGTGCGGCGCAGCAAAACCGACTGCCTGCGCCGCTCGCGCCACTCGAGCGCCTCGCCTGGAACTACTGGTGGAGCTGGGCCGCGGACGGCGCCGAGATCTTTCGCGATCTCGAGCCGGAGATCTGGGAAGAGTGTGAATACAACCCGCGGCTGTTGTTGGCGAAAACATCGGCGTATCGTCTGGCGGAAGCGGCCACGGATCCGGTTTACCTCGAGCGCGTGCGGCGCATCGATGAGAGATTTCAAGCGTACATGGCGTCGGGTATCGGTTGGGCCATCGATCATCCGAAGATCACTGCGGAACATCCAGTTGCTTATTTTTGCGCGGAGTTTGGCGTGCACAATTCGTTGCCGCTGTACTCCGGCGGGCTCGGCATTCTCGCCGGCGATCATTTGAAGTCGGCGAGCGATCTGCGTGTGCCGCTCGTCGCGGTGGGCCTGCTTTATCGTTACGGTTATTTTCGCCAGCGTCTGCGTAACGATGGCTGGCAGGAAGAACACTACGGCGAAACGTTTCCCAACGACCTCGCGATCACGCTGATCAAAAATCCTGACGGCACGCCGCTGCGCATCGCAGTCTCGATTCGCGAGCGCAACGTGTTGGCCCAGGTGTGGCGCGCCGACGTCGGCACGGTCCAACTCTATCTGCTCGATACGAACATTCCCGAGAATGTCGAAACGGATCGCTGGGTTACGGGACATCTTTACGGCGGTGATCGCGAGACGCGTATCGTGCAGGAAATGTTGCTCGGTATCGGCGGTGTTCGTCTGTTGCGCCAGCTCGGCGTCACGCCGTCCGTCTATCACTTGAACGAAGGCCACTCCGCGTTTTTGACTTTAGAACTCGCGCGCGAAGTGATTCGCGGGCGGCAGGTGAGGATGGCGGACGCGATTCCGATCGTTCGCGAGCAGTGCGTGTTTACGACGCATACGCCAGTCGCGGCTGGTAACGATGAGTTTGACGCGTCGCTCGTGCTGCGCGCGTTTGGCAGTGAATACGCGAAAGAACTGGGTTTGAGTGAAGAGGAGTTTCTGGACCTCGGACGCATCGATCCCGGCGAGAAGAGCGAGCGTTACGGATTGACGCCGCTCGCGATTCGTATGTGTCGTTCGACGAATGGCGTGAGCCGGAAGCACGGTGACGTGTCGCGCGCGCTGTGGCAGAAGTTGTTTCCCGGCAAAACAGTCGATGCGGTGCCGATCAGTTACATCACGAACGGCGTGCACGCACCGACGTGGGTCTCGCCGTTGCTGCGTTATCTGTTTGAGAAGTACATCGGCCAGGATTGGCAGAAGCTGTTGCGTGACGAGCGCGCGTGGAGCGAAGCGGTAGCGCGCATCTCTGATGAAGAGCTGTGGGTCGCGCACTCGATGCTGAAGGAGCGTTTGATCGCTTTCGTGCGTCATCGCACGACGCAATCGCGCCTCGCGGCGGGTGAAAAGCCTGATTACATCGAAGCCGCCAAGACGATGTTTGATCACGAAGTGCTGACGGTCGGTTTTGCGCGTCGCGTGGCTGGTTACAAGCGTTGGAATCTTTTGTTGTCGGACCAGCAGCGGTTGCTGCGGCTTATTAATGACGAAGAGCGGCCGGTACAGTTTGTGTTCGCGGGCAAGGCGCATCCGCAGGATGAGGGTTCCAAGCTGGTGTTACAGCAGTTGGCCCAGTGGAAATACGATCCGGCGGTGAGGCATCGCGCCGTGTTTCTCGAAGACTACGATCAGGAGATCGCGCGGCAGCTCGTGCAGTCGGTTGACGTTTGGCTCAACGTGCCGCGGCGTCCGCTCGAGGCTTCGGGAACGAGCGGTGAAAAGGTCGCGATGAACGGCGGATTGAACCTGTCGATTCTCGATGGCTGGTGGCTCGAAGGTTACGACGGCACGAACGGATTTGCCATCGGAACTGGGGATGGTGTCGCAAGCGCGAGCGAAACGAACGTCACCACGATCGATGCGCTTGACGCTGAGTCGTTGTACGGAACGCTGGAACAGGAAGTCCTGCCGGCTTTTTACACGCGCGACGAAACAGGACTGCCGCGCCAGTGGATCGCGATGATGAAACACGCAATCCAAACCCTCGCCCCCAGGTTCAACAGCAATAGAATGGTTGAAGACTACGTGCGCCGGATCTATTCTTAACCGAACACCGCAGCGTTCACGTTTACCAACGCCGAAGGCGTTCACGAGTTTCAGCCCAGGGTTGCTGCAACCCTGGGTTCAAAAAACCTAACGAAGTCACAACGCCGAAGGTGTTGGCCAGCTCCACTCCTGAATGAAATACTGCACGGTCTGCAAAACAAAATACGAGGACAGCGTCAGCTACTGTTCGATCGATGGCGAAGTACTCGAATCTGATCCCGCATCGATCGTCGACACCGTGCTCGACGGCCAGTACCAGATGGAAGCGCTGCTGGGCAAAGGTGGCATGGGCGCCGTCTATCGCGCGCGTCACATCCTGCTCGGCGACCGCGTCGCCATCAAAGTGCTGCCGCCGGAAGTGCGCACGAACGCCGAATGGCTGCGTCGCTTCCGCCGCGAAGGCCAGGCCGCACGCCGTTTTCGTCACCCAAACTCCGTCACGGTTTACGATCTGCGCACCGCCGCGGACGGCACGATCTACATGGTGATGGAGTATGTCGAAGGACACACTCTAGATCTCGCGATCAAAACTCGTGGCCGCTTTACCGCCGCCGAAGCATTCGAAATCCTGACCCCGATCATGAGCGTGCTCGACACCGCCCACTCGATGGGCGTCGTGCATCGCGATCTCAAACCCGAAAACATCATGATCGGCAACGCGACCGAGAACGGACCACCGGTCGTGAAGCTGCTCGACCTCGGCATCGCGAAGATGCGCGAGATTGCCGGCGGCGATAACGGCGGCAACACCGCGTTGACGATGGCGGGCCAGGTGCTCGGCACTCCTTATTACATGTCGCCCGAACAGTGGGGCGAAATTCCGCGCGACGGCAACCCTGAAATCGACGGGCGCGCTGACATCTACAGTCTCGGTCTCGTTTTCTACGAGATGATTTCCGGCCGGCGTCCTTTCGTGAGTCATACGCTCAGCGAGTTGCGGCGCGATCACGTCACGACGACGCCGAAGCCGCTGTATGAAGTCGCGCCTGACGTGCCGCGTGGCTTCAGCGCGGCGATCGAGCGCGCGACCGCGAAGGATCGTGGCGACCGGCAGGACACCGCGAGTCAATTGGCCGCGGAGTTGCGCGCCGGACTGACCACCCCGATCGATCCGCGCACTGGGGAAGTGCCTGGGGACCTCGCGGAGACAATCACCCTCGGCAAAGTCGACACGAAGTCAGACGTAACTGCGCCGACCGTGATCACGATCGACAGTCCGGTCACTTCGCCGCCAGCGCCGCCGCCACAGCCGACCGTCGCGCCAACAGTTGTTGAAAGACGAAAGCCGGAGCCGCCACCGCCGGTTGACGCCGGTATGACCGTGGCCGAATCGGCCTCGATGGCTTCGAGCGTGACGGCGATTCCGAACGTACAGCGTCCAGTTCCCGCGCCGCAGCCTGCGGTCCCTGCGCCAGCGCCGATCGCGCCCGCAGTGAAGAAAAAGAGCAGCACCGGACTGATTATCGGCGTAATTGCGCTATTGCTTGTTGTGGGGGTAGTCGGAGGTGCAAGTATCTTCCTGTGGAACCGTTCAAGGACGACAAAGCCTCCGGCTGTGAACGCGTCGAGCTCGATTACAACGACGCCGACAGCGACTGCACCGACCGAGATCAGCCGTTATTGGCTGGAGTTGGTGCCGAAAGGTGGCGGCCAGTCGACGCAGGTGGCCGGATCGGGGCAGATTGCGTCGGGGCAGTCGTTCAGGTTTCACTTTGTTTTCAGTGAACCCGGGTTTATTTATATCTTCGGTCCCGGCGATAAGAATCAGCCGACCGCGTTTCTGACGACGAAGCCGCTGCCCGACGCCGGCGTCACGAGTAATCAGGTAAGCGCGGGCAGTGAATTCACTTTTCCGAGTGGGCAGGGAAACAAGATCACGCTCGACAAAAACCCCGGCACGGACGTGTTCACGATCGTTTTTTCAAAGACGCAGTTGGCCTCGCCGGCATTTCTGAACCAGCCGGTGACCGGCCAGCCGTTATCGCCATCCGAACAGGCCGAGTTGACCTCGTTCGTGTCGCAGCACGCGCAGAAGCCCCCTGTTACCGAACTCGATAATTCAAATCCTCGCGCACCGTCGGTGCGAGTCAAAGTGCCCGCGGAGGCAGCCAGTAATCCGATCGTCTTCGACATCCGTATTCAGCACAACTAGGAGATCGTTTATGCGTCTTAGTGTCCTTCTTTTTGCGATGGTTTGCGCGTGCGTCGCGATTGGTATCGCGGCCCCTCTGCCACAGGATCAGGATGAGGACGTGCGCGGCGCGTTTCTGACGACGCGGCCAAAAGAGAAAGCGGCCGCGTCGGACACGTCGAGCAGACCAAGCCGCAGACGACCACGGCCGAGCGGCGGTACCACTTCCGGCAGCACGAGCAAAGCACCGGATAAAAAACCCGGCGGCCCTCCTGTGGTAAGTGGCTCGAACAAACCTGCCGAGACGGGGACGAAGCCCGTAAACGCGCCGCGTCTCGGCCTCGGAATGACGTTGTTCACGCGTGACTCGAACGGACTCGCGGTGCGCGTGGATCCCGAACACGTTTTCCACAAGGGCGATCGCGTGCGCGTGCTGCTCGAGACGAATGCCGACGGCTATCTCTACATCTTCAACCAGACCGATGAAGGCCCCGTGCTGATGATCTATCCCGACAAGGATCTCGATGAGGCGGGCAATTACATTAAGGCCCACGTGCCGTGGGAGATCCCGTCGAGTGCGTCCGACGAAGAGCGATTGCGCTGGCTCGTGTTTGACGCGAACCCCGGCAACGAAAAGTTGTTCTTTGTGTTTACGCGCGAGCCGCTGAACGGCGTGCCGATCGAAGACGACCTGATCGCGTTCTGCAAGAATTCGAGCGACGGGTGTCCGTGGCGGCCGACCGCGGAGCTGTGGGACACGATCAAGAAACAGATGCAGGAGCCACTCGCCACTGATAAGAAAGATCGCTTCGGTCGCGCGCAAACCGCGCCCGAGCAACAAGCATCGACGCGCGGACTCAGTCTGGCGAAGGACGATCCCGAGCCGTCGTTGATCATGATGGCGTCGTCGAAGAGCCCGATGCTGGTGACCACGCTCGATCTCATTCATAAATAGTCGTCACGCAATTTTGAAAGGGAAGACAAGATGAGTTGTACAACTGTGAAGTCGATTGGCGTCGCTTTGTGTGTAGCGTTAGTTGCGGCGTTGTTGCTTGCGCCAGTTGCCGTGCCGGTGCGCGCGGTTACCTCGTCGCCGCTCGTTCAGCAAACGGACAACGCAAGCGCGGCGTTACACGAAGGACGCAGACTGTTGAAGCGCGGCCGCGCCGATCAGGCCCTCGTGCAACTGCGCAACGCTCTCAATCTCTATACGGCGGCGAAGAACAGTAGCGGTGTCGCCGCGGCGCACAATGAGCTCGGCGATTTGTATCTGCGACAAGGTCAATACCAGATCGCGCTCGATAATTACCAAAAAGCACTCGACGGTTTTCTCAATCAGAAACCGGACGTCGCGGCGGCGGCCGTGGGCTTGGGTGACGATAAGTTCAACGCGAATCTGATGCTCGCGAAGATCGGCGACGTGAACTTTCGGCTCGGAAAATTCGACGATGCGCGCGCCGCTTACAGCCGCATGGTCGTGCAAAAGCCGGAAGGCGCAGCGCAGAAGGTCGGCCGGCGATTCGGCGGTTTGAGCGCCATCACCGGTGGAATTGCTAGCGGGCACGTCAGTGTTGCTGCGCCGACCGGCGGCGTGACGACGTTGCTCGAAGCAAAGAAGGAACTCGATCAGTATCGCGTTTCGATTGCCTATTCGAGCTACGAGCTCGGCATGGGCCGCCTTGATTACAACAACGGTGATTTCGAATCAGCGCGGACCCATTTTCAGAATGCGTTGGATGCTGCGGGCAGTAGTCTCGCAGCGATTGCGAGTCTCGGCCAGGTGCGTCGCTTTCGCGCGGCGGCACGCACGAGTCTCGGCGACGTAGCATTGCGCACGGGAAAGTTTAAGGACGCGACGAAGTTTTACAACGACGCGAAGAAGGGCGCGCAGGATGACAAGCGACTCGATCTGATGTGGCCCGCGCAACGCGGCCTGGGCCGCAGTTTGTGGCTGCAAGCGATGCAGGAGAAAGATCCGAAGAAGTCGATGGGCCTGCGCGAGCAGGCGTTGGCGAATTATCGCGAGTCGCTCGCCACGATCGAGACGTTGCGGCAGGGAAGTCTGCGCGCGGATGAATCACGCACGACGTTCTTGTCGTCGATCAAAGACGTGTTCGACGAAGCGGCGAGTGCGAATGCGGCGACGGCTTTGTTGTCCGGTTCGACACCCGGCGCGCCGTTGAACGGGAAGGCGCTCGAGTACGCGAGCGAAGCGTTTCGGATCAACGAGCAGTCGCGCGCGCGTTCGCTGCTGGATCTGTTGAGTGAGACCGACGCTTCGATCACCGAAGGCGTTCCGGCCGAGCTGTTGAAACGCAAGCAGGAGAATTTAGATAAGCAACAGGACATCGCCGACGTTCTGACCGGAGTCAACGTTTCAAACGAGGAGTTGAAGAAGAAACCCGCAGAGCTCGACGCGGACCTCGAAAAGCTCCAGGCGGAGTACGAAGAGATCGAAAACCAGATTCGCACGGCGAGTCCGCGTTACGCAGCGCTCACCGCGAACAAGCCGTTGACGCTCGCCGAAGTGCAGCAGAACGTACTCGATGACAAAACGATGCTAGTCGAGTACTCGCTGCAGCCTGACGATTCATACCTGTTTGCGGTCAGCAAAGATGCGGTGAGTCTGTTCAAGCTTCCGAGCCGCGCGAATATCGAGAAGCTCGCGATGGACCTGCGGGCGCAACTGATTCCTTCGAAACTGCAACGGCGCATCGTCGGCATCGACGTGGCCGAAGCGAATCGCGGTTTGGGTGTCGCTGCGGCAGCGCCCGCGGACGCCGCGCCATTCGTTGCTGCGTCAAACGCGCTTTACAAAGTCGTGCTCGAGCCGGCTGCTTCGATGATCGGCGAGAAGCGCCTGATGGTCGTGGCCGACGGCGCCCTGAATTACATTCCGTTTGAAGTCCTGCTCAAGTCCGCGGACGGCGGCGACTTTGCTTCACTCAATTATCTCGTCAAGACAAACGAGATCATCTACGCGCCTTCGGCTTCAGTCGTCGGCGCCATCAAGCAGCAACGCGCGAAGACAGACAGCCGCGCGTTGCTGATCATCGCCGACCCGGTCTTCAATTCGAACGACGCGCGCGCGAAGAAAGCCCCCGCGACCGCGGCTGCCGGCACGGATGCAGAAGCCCGTGGCCTCGGCATTCAAAGCGCGCTCGCCGACGTGGACGGAGGCACACCAGCGCCTGCCGCGACGAACGCGACGATGCAAGGCCTGCCGTTGGCCCGGCTCACCGGCACGCGCATTGAGGCCGAACAGATTTCGAAGCTCGCCAAAGCGTCAGGCGGACAAGCAGACGTCTGGCTCGATCTCGACGCGAGCGAAGAGAACCTCGACACGCGCGACATGAGCAAGTACCGCATCATTCACCTCGCCACGCATGGTCTACTCAACGCGGAGCGGCCGCAGTTCACCGGCGTGGTCCTGTCGCTCGTCGGCAACAAGACGCAGGACGGCTTTGTGCGTACTGATGAAGTTTTTAATCTACACCTCGGTTCTCCTCTCGTTATGCTTTCGGCCTGCGAAACCGGACTCGGCAAAGAAGCGCGAGGCGAAGGCGTGATGGGCCTTACGCGCGCCTTCATGTACGCCGGTGCGCCGACCGTTGGTGTTAGTCTCTGGTCAGTCGCCGACAAGTCGACTGCTGATCTAATGACAGACTTCTACCAGCGGCTACTGAGCACTACCGCGACCAGCACCACGTCGGGAGCGTTGCGCGGCGCACAGCTAGCCATGATCTCCGGCAAGAAATACAGCGCGCCGTTTTACTGGGCGCCGTTCGTGCTTGTCGGCGACTGGAACTAGATTGTTGTTCTTCTAATCCGCAAGATTAGGGCTGCGATTTCGCAGCCCTTCTTCTTTTTCTCACGCCATACAAACCACTCAACCCACTAACCAACAGGATCGCGCTCGCAGGCTCGGGCACACCACTCGGCGTTCCTTCGACCACAAAGTTATCGATCCGGTTAGTGCCGGTCGCAGAGCTCGCGCCATTGAAGACGATGCGAAACGCGGCGTTCGGATTGTCGTTCAGCCCCACAATCCCCACGAGTGAAAACACGAGCGGTACCGATCCGAACGCACTTGCGGGCGTAAACGGCGCGCCGAAATTCACGAACGTATTACCGTCGAGACTGTATTGAAACTGGTTGCTGTTGAAGCCGGTACTCGTTCCCTGGGTCGCAAAACTCACGATGATGTTTGCGAAACCGAGCGTGCCGACGTTGAAGGTGATATTCCGGCCGTTGTTCGCGGTGCTCGTGCCGCCTTGGAGCGAGAGCGCCTGGCCCGCGACGTCTCCAAGCCGCGCATTGTTAGTTGTGCCCGCGGCGAAGAGAATATTCGCAACATTCAGGTTGCTCGACAGCGTGCCGCTGCCGTGGTCCACGATCAGATCTGAATCGTTGAAGTTCCAGACCGCCAATTGATCCGCCAGCGTCGCCGGCGCGGTCGCCGCGAGCAATACCAAAAGACAGATGAGGTTGAAGGGAATTCGTCGAGTGAGACGACGATTCGACTTATTAAACATACACGTTCTCCTTTAATGAGGTTTTTAGACATAGCTCGACTGTGAGAAAGCAGGAGAATCTTGTTCAGAGATTCGTGAGGCTAGTCAGTAGTAGTCGCCCGGCTCTGAGGACAGCCAAAGCTTTCTCGGTTGCATACGCACCATATGCCGAAACATTTCGATCGTCAATAGAAAAGTGATGGGGGTTTGACAGGATCGCTACTCCTGTGAGGTTATTTTCATGGTGGAGGTATGGGTATGGGGAAGAGCTTCTTCAAAATCGACAACAAGGAAACACTCGACAAACTAATCACTGACTCCAAAACGAAACCGGTCGTCATCTTCAAGCACAGCAACGCCTGCGGCATCAGCGCATCAGCTTATCGCGAGATGGAGAAGCTCGATGGCCAGGTGAACCTGCTCGAGGTGCAGAGCGCGCGCGATGTTTCGCGTGAGCTGGCGGACCTGACGGGTATTCGTCACGAGACTCCGCAGGTGATCGTGCTGAAAGATGGCAAGGCCGTTTGGAATGCTTCTCACTTCGACGTGAAAGCGGGTGCGGTGCTCCAGGCGCTGGAGTCTAACGCATAAAGGCGGGAGCGCTCGTGCTGAGCGCTCCTCTCCCACCTAAAACAACTTCATTGACTTCGCCTCACTGACTGCGATAAAAGTTTTTTCAGCTTCGTACGTGTCTTACCAGCGGTAATCCCGGGCCTCGCATTAGTAGTTCAATAGTTCGACAGGTGCACATGAAAAATATAAGTCTATTGAGCAGAGTGCTGCTTCTACTGGCCTTATTTGCCACCGCCGTGCTGGCGCAGGATGCCACGCAAACCCAATCACCCACGCCGACGCCATCGCCGGCGGCATCGCCGACACCGAGTCCCGCGCCATCACCACACGTCGATGGGATGCAAGGCCATCTCGAGTTGGATGACATTGTGGAGCTTCATATCGAGAACCTGGAGAAGTGGGCCGAGACTCACGACGTCAACAAACTCGTACCTTATATCAATGGCCGCACCATCCGCAGCAACTACCCCGACGAGCTTCATCTGGAGCGGGGCCGCGTGATCTTTCACTTGCAGATCACGCCGGAGAGCAAGGACGCATGGACCGATCTACTCGGTGAGCCGAGCGCGACAAAACGCCCTGTCAGCCTGAGCGCGGGATTAGAAAACGGATCGGCGTTCGATACGATTTACGGAAAGGACAACACAGTTCCGCTAACGGTGATCTCTCCCGTTTACGGCATCGTGGCCGTCGCCGTGATTCTGGTCACGCTTATTCTTTTGCTCTGGCTCGCGCGCAAGACGAACATCATTCGTGAACCCGGGCCGCCCGCGGTTTCAGGCAAACGCCGCCCCTACAATCTCGGCCGTGCGCAAATGGCGTTCTGGTTCTTCCTCATCTACGCCTCGTACATGACCATCTGGCTAATCACGAACGCCCTCGACACGATTACTTCTTCGCTGTTGGCGTTGATGGGTATCAGCGCGGGCACGGCGCTCGGCGAAGCGCTGATCGACAATGGCAAAGACACATCGAAGACGAACACGGTGATCGAGCTCACGTCAGAAAAACAGGCGATCGAACAGACCATCGTCCAACTCCAGGCGCAGGTCGACGCCATCAACACGTTGTCAGCGCCGACTGTCACTGACCAGGCAAATCGTGACGCCATCAACCGGCAACTCATCGACGGCCGCACGCGCATCGGCCAGATCGATCAACAGTTGTACTCGCTGACCGCTGAGAGCGCGCCGACGGTGTCGCAGGGTTTCCTGCGCGACATTCTCTCCGACGGCAGCGGTTACAGTTTTCATCGTTTCCAAATCTTCGCGTGGACGATTGTGCTCGGGATCATTTTCGTCTCCTCGGTTTACAATAGCCTCAGCATGCCGGAGTTCAGTCCGACCTTGTTGGGGTTGATGGGACTGAGCGCCGGCACGTATATCGGGTTCAAGTTTCCGGAGCAGAAGTAGACTCGAATATGGAACGGCGGGGAGCGGAGATCGAGCCACGGGAGATCAAGCAGGAAGACGACTCGACGTTGAGTATCCTGTGGGGCGACGATCGCCGTTGCCGTTATGGCGCCGCCGAACTGCGGCGCGCCTGTCCGTGTGCACAGTGTGTGAATGAGTGGACGGGTGAACGCATGTTGAAGCCCGAGAACATTTCTGAGAATATTGAAATCCGCGATCTCAGCCTGGTTGGGCGTTACGCCATCAATTTTCGCTGGAGCGACGGACACGAAACAGGCATTTATAGTTTTCGCTATCTGCGCGAGCTGTGTGAAGCTCAGGACACGGGGTCTTAGTGAATAGAGGTTTATGAACGAGCGTGATTTTTTCAACGAGAAGGAAGAAGTAAAGAAAGCGGTCTACAGTTGTCCTCACTGCCGCGAGCGAGGCGAGTATGACGTGAGGTGGTTGAAGCGGACGAAGAAACCGCAACCACCGCGCGGCATGAACGAAATGGATCGCGCTCGCTTTCAGAAATCGCGGGACTATATGGTTAGGATCGACGACATGTTGGCCTGTCGAAACGTTCGCTGCCGCCGGCGCTTCGAGATCCCCAGCTCTCAATCCGTAGTCTTCATCTGACGAGAAAACCCGACACCCGTCGGATCGATCTCTCGCTGTTTTCTCTGGTTTCCTGCGAAATACTGGGATTATAGCTGGCTCGGGCTTTGCACTCCGGCCTGCCGCAAGGAAACCGGAGAACCATGACTGAAAGCCAACAATTCGCGGGCGCGACCAAGTCGAACAATTCGTTTCTAACACCTTTCGAGCGGCGACTCGCTCCGAAGGTGCTGCCGCTGATTCCATCCTGGCTCGAGACGTATCACCTGACGATGCTGACGCTCGTCTGGACGGCGCTGATTCTGTTGTTCTCCAATTGGGCGGCCAAAGACCTGCGCTGGCTGTGGGGTGTGTCAGCGATGGTCTTTATGCAATACGTGACCGACCATTATGACGGAAAAGTCGGCAAGTATCGCGGGACCGGGCTGGTGCGTTGGGGCTATTACATGGATCACCTGCTCGACTACTTTTGGCTCTGCTCGATCATTGTGGGTTACGCGTTCATCCTGCCGGAACGGTCGCGTTATCAGATACTGATCCTGCTCGTGATCGTGTCGGGTTACGAGGTGAGTACGTTTCTGGCGTTGACCGCCACGGATCGGTTCAAGATCAGCTATCTGCGGCTGGGGCCTACTGAATTTCGGATAGCCATCATCATAATCAACGCCTTGTTAGTCCAGTACGGAACGCGGAAGATGATCGGCGGTTTGAAATACGTGAATATCGGCGGGGCCATCTGTCTCGCGCTGATGGTTTACAAGACTCACAAGGCGATTTGGGCGCTGGATATGGAGCAAAAGCGCGCGCTGGGTAGCGAAAGCGCCACGCCTCTGTCTCGCTAAACGCCATATCGTCACGGGTGGCTGTACGGTTAACGACCGGCGCATCCTCTTCTCCCTCGAAAAGGCGCGAGTTTAGTGACCCTTTTTACGCTGCGATTGCGCGTTAGCGGATGTGGCCTCTTCTTTGCAAGCCTAACGGCGACTCAGCGTTCTTAGTTTGATAAATCGGGAACTGTGTGGCGAGAAATTCGTTGGATACGACATAGATTCCAGCGAACAACTCGGTTAATTAGCATGTCTGAGAAGAAACAAATTCGAATAGTGAAAAAGGGTGAAAAGATCCGCCCGGCAGTCAAAGCGAAAACGAATACCGCCCGCGAAACGGCGCGCGATATGGTTGAGACCGTGACCAATTGGGTTAATGAGTTTCAGCAGCGTCGCCGCGCAGAGACCACGAACGCGCTCAGAATTCTCTCCAAGACGCCTCGTGGCAGCGAAGCCTAATCAAGCTACTGGCAAACTGTAAAAGTCGCAAAGACTCGGTGACTTGGTGGATCCTCTTTCAGCCGGAGGTGTATTCGTTGACACCGGCTTGCGCGCGGCGCTAGCATCGCCGCAGATCCGCTTATAAGAAGGTGAGTGGAGGCGCTGATATGGCTAGACGAGGTTCTCCGCCGAAGTCGAAGCGCGTGCAGGCGAGGCCTGTGTTTGACAGCATACGGAAACCCGTGGCGCCTCCGGGACATCCTCTGTCGCGCGCGAAGCCGGACGAAGTCGCGCGGCCGGCGCAAAGGAAGGCGAAGCATAAGCGACGTCCGGACGAGTCGAATGGAGATGAGTCGTGAGTTTCGTCTTGAATTTCGTCTGAAGGAGTCACTCCGATCACCACACCCGCTGAACGATTCATCGCCTGCGCTCGACAGTTTCTCGTCGACGACTACTTGCCGAAAATCGAACGCTGTCTGGAGCGTTTGACGGACGAGCAGATCTGGTGGCGTCCGAACGAAGAGTCAAACAGCATCGGAAATCTGGTGCTGCATCTCTGCGGCAACGCGCGGCAATGGATCGTGTGCGGCGTCGGCGGCGCAGTGAGCACGCGCGATCGTGATGCGGAGTTCGCACAACGTGAAACGATCGAGCGCGATCGATTGTTGAGTCTGCTGCGCACGACGCTCGCGGACGTCGACTCAACCTTGCTCAACCTCGTTCCAAAGCTGGACGATCCAAAAACACTCCTCGCACGCCGCACAATTCAAAGCTCTGAGGTCGATGTACTCGAAGCAATCTTCCACGTCACCGAACACTTCTCGATGCACGCTGGACAAATTTTCTTGCTGACAAAGTTACTCACCGCAACCGACCTACAGTTCTATGATTTCGAAGCCGATGCACCAGTTGAGCGCTGGCGTTCTGGTGCCTGTAGTTCGTCTTAAATGCCCCGTGAAAGTACTGAACGCTTTTGAGGAGAGGAGATCTCGGCTTCCCTGTGGGGGGCGTGTCTCCAGTCGACTCACCTAAACTATAAGCACTTGGGTTGGGAGGACTTCAGTAACTCCTTATCGGGTCGCCTGTGATTGCTTGAGGTTATTGCTAGCCCTTTCGCAGGGCCGGGCAGAATAACCCTCTTTCCATTAGACGGCCAAGCTATATATTATCTTGCCTGAGGCAAGCCTCGTCAGAACACCGTTTTTCCGGTATAACGAGTCAAATGGAACAGTCCCTAACAGAGATTAAGAACCGTCGCGACTTTGCCGAAGCGTTCGACATTGCAATGGCGGGCGCAGATCAATCTCTGCGCAGCATCTGGCAATTTGGCAAGGATCAAAATCTCCCAAAGACGTATTTAGTAGAGTTCCATCCGAATGTTAATGACCACTTTGCTGAGAGGTGGACAACAGAACAGTTGTTCTTAACGCTGGCCCAAGGGGGCGAACAGTTTGGAGCTATGGTCCGTCGAACCGAGGATGACTCGCTGTTATACCTTTCGCACACTGAACAGAGCCATTCAGCTGAGTTCATAATCGATGCTCTAAACCCGCGGTTCTTAGCATTCCATACGCTGTCCAATGCCAAGTCAACGGACAGATTCATTCTTGAGCGGTTAACGCATCACCATACTGCATTTGATTCGTTTTGGCTCCCTGTCAGTCTCTTGGAAGGTGTAGAAAAACGTGAACAGGTAACAGGTTGGGAAGCCTCTTTTGAGCCTTTAATGAATGGGCTGGATTTTTCTCCAGACGATCACGATGACGATGACATTGACGACATTCATAGTTCGTTTTCTGAGCCCTTGGAAGCATTAGATGACGAGGTTCCTTCAAGCATCCCCTATCATCCGAGCCTTCGCATAAATATTTTACGACGTAATGCGATGAAAGCCTACAATCAGTTGAGGAATTCCAAAATATTACCTGATGTTCCTCTCAGTAGCATTCTTGCTGAGCGATACGACAATGAACTAGATACAAAAGCGCGTGCGAGGATTAAGTGGAATGGCAAGGTGACAGGACGGGGCACGGACTTTTCAGCGTATCTCCAAATAGTCAATGGAACTCTTGATAACTATGCGAGCGTTGTGACCTCATTAGAATCGAAGTACTGGTTGGGTTTATGTGCGCCGCAGCACGAGAAGGCTTCGGGATTTCGGCTTAAAGGGGAGCCATTCTGCATTACTTTCGAATCGGAGATTAATGTCGAATCTGTAGTTAACGGAATGTTCAATTGTAGGCCGCCATTTAGGTTAATGGGTGAGCCGCAGAAAATATCTGAGAAATATTATGTGATTGATGCCGTGGACTTGCACGTTGGTCAACCACTAGCTATTGAAGTGTCCCCTTGGTTTATAAGAATTTACCTTTATGAGGGAACTTGTGGAAATACAATTGTACGCATTCTAAGGTCGTTGCAGCATTACATAGATTCCAACCTGTGGCACCCGCCACTACTGACTCAAAATCGCTCGGCAGATGATGGTGTTTCGAAGTTCTCAAGTACATCCTCCTTGAAACCGGAGGAACAAAGATAGCAGAGTATAGAAAAGCGCAAGGGAGACACTTGGCACTGGTGCTCGAATTGTTCCAGTTGGCCGACAGGTGTTGATACGGACGAACAGGATGGAAAACCCACGAGCGGGCGAGCCATGTAACCGAGTGTCAGGCAAAGCACCTTCATGGTAAGTGTCGATAACTTACATCACCGTCGAAATTCGCAAGATCAAAGACTATTGGAGCTTTGTGTACAGAATTGGTGTCGCAAAGACCATTAACGTTGACTGTGGGATTAACCGAACTTCAACAAATCAATGCAATAATCGGTCTCAGCAAGAATATCGCTGGATGGCCGAGTACGTTGGCAGATCATAGATACAGCCTTGATCGAATTGAACTCAAATTAACAGTTCCCGATCCATCGAAGCCGGGGATCAATCTTGTGATCAATCCTGATTTGCTATTCGTCTCTGATGAACGCAACCATAGTCTAATTGTCGAATTGAAATCGGGTTCATATCAAGAGCATGATTTTGAGCAGTTAGAAAAAGTACTTACATTGACTGCCAGTCAATTGGTTAGATCTGGAAGAGTTACCCTTCAATATGCGGCCAGCGTTGGGACTCATCAGATTTCAGTCATGTTAGTAGTCAACGAAAACAAGTTGGCGGGGTTCAAGACAGCTTTAACAGCCTCTCCAAACGCGTGTTTGGTAAGTATCGGGACAAGCTTGATCCAAACGCAACTTGGTGCATTACGGGATAGATTGTTAGACAATGAGTTCAGACGGGGCGTCGTCATTGCGAAAAAGTATTTACCCACCAGACTACTCAGAGTCCTTCCGACAACCAATCAGACAAAAGACATAAAGAGATGCATCGTTGAAACGATACGCGACCTGTGGGTCAATAACGAACGATCAGTTAATCCTCAAAGAATCGCAGATAGACTTTTTAGCAATGGGATCTGGGCTTTATTTGATTCAGATGCTAAGAAGCGGTTCGTACGGATCGCGGAAGATGTGCTCAAAGACATGCGTGAGACTGAATTCAATCGGTATCTTCAACGGGTGCCTGGTGAGCGTCACGAATACAGATTACTTAGGCTGCCTGAAACCGAAGGAAGAGGTCTATTCCGAGCCCAACAGACTTTTCAAAGGGCAGTTCGCGAGTACAAGACTCGTTTACTGAATGACGAGGACTATCGTGGACGATTTATTGACCAGTATACGTTAGATGACATTGTTTAGATATTTTCGTCGCCTTGCGCCAACTCAATTTGCTCAGTCATTGGTCAACCGCAAGTCCATCGTTCGCTAAACAACTGTCGATGGCATTTTACCAATGCACACCACTGAGGCGATGGAGCATTGAGCTCCTTCCATCTCACGGCCTGGCTAAGTAGGGAAATCGGACCAAGTTTGCTAGCGCTTTGGAAGCGCGAAAATGCGGGCCTCCGCTGGGGTGTCGCCAAACTTGCAACCGTCAAGAAGCCGTCAACCGAGGTTTAGCGAGTCTGCAAACAAAAGACAGCAAAGCGGTTGACGTTCCGCTTCCCATCACGATGCACACCGGACAGATTATTTTGTTAACTAAGCTGTTAACCGCCTCCGATCTGCATTTTTATGATTTGTAAAGGGATGTGCCGGCCCGCAAACGAAGATGAATTACTGGCAATGGTATTCCTGTAACCCTTGCTCTCCCGCATGAGATGAGAAAGCTTCAGGGGTAGCCCTCAGTAGTGTACCTTTGAATCCAATGCCTAAGACACGACCATTTGGTGTAATCGCGCTGATTATGCTCTTCGCCATCGGTACGTGTGCAAGTTTCATTTCGGCGGTGTCTCTCGCAGCTCCGGGGAGTTTTCTGGAGCCGATTTGGAGTCTCAATCCTAACGCGCAGGCAGGATTCACTCGCATCGGTTCCGCAGCCATAGTGCTTATGATTGCTGTTTGTATCGCGTGCACTTTCACCGCCATCGGGTTGTGGCTGGGACGGCGCTGGGGATATTGGCTAGCCGTTGTGATGCTGGTTGTGAATCTTTGCGGCGATGTGGTCAACGTCATTACTGGCGCTGAGCCAAGAGCCATCATCGGTATCCCAATAGTCGGCGTCATCCTTGTTTACCTTCTGCGCAAAAGAACGAGGCACCATTTCAACACCTCGCCTATCTCTAACCGGCTACTACGCAGTAAGACTCGTCCTCAAAGCTGATTCTACCTTTACGGCGTCGCGGGCTTGGGCGCTGGCGGCATGTTGAACTTCGTCTCATCGACAGGGACATTCAGTTTTAATTCGGTGAACGTTCGCGTTGAGGTCGGATTTCCGAGCTCAAGCGTCGCGGCGCGAGCGGTGAGCGGAAACTTCAGGCCGTCAGCTTCACGGTAATCTTCAAGATCGACCTGGTCAGGAATGATGCCGACGATCGTTGGCATCGTCGTTGTGCGTCGCAGCAATAATCCCGACGCAGCATCGAAATAAAGCCGCATACGCCGGTTGTCAGTGGTCGTACCGTCGACGATATAAACGTCGCGGTCCCCAAGTTTATCTTTGCGGACGCGCGGTGGCCGGCTGTATTGCTCTTTAAGCTTCAACAAACTAAACAAACCGTTTGCCGCCTTGAAAGTGAGCAACTCCGAGCCCGTTATTTCTCTGACTCCGCGAGCAGTTTTCTCCCAACCCACTTGACCGTTGAAGCCGCGTTCGATCGTCCCTTGCGGCGTCGTCACTAACAAATAGAACTTGTCAGGCGCCGCTTGCGTCAGCTCGAACTGAAAGGAATTTCCGTTTGCCTGGGTGATCGTGCCTTTCGCGGTTCGCGATTTCAGTTTGTCAATCGTGGTCTGGCCGCCGAGTGCCGCTGCATACTTGCTGAAGATCTCGTCCGCTGATGGCAATGCCAGCGTAGCGACAGGTGATGCTTGGGGTGACGCCTGCGGTGATGCGCCTGGGGTTGGCCCACCAGCCCCGCCCGCGTTAGGAGGGGGAGAGGGCAAAGCCAAGGGCAACGCCGGGATCGATTGCGGCGACGTGCGACCGCGATGGCACGTGTAACAAGACACTGGATCCAGCTTAAGCCGTTCGGTCGTCTTGTTGATATCCATGACCAGCTTGATCATTTCACGGGCGGCGGCCTTCTCCGGCTTCGCGTCTGAGGCGTAGTCCCACTGGCCCTGATTGTTGACGTGGCAGTAATTGCAGCGCCGACCCATCGAAGCCGAAAAGAAATTCATTACCGGAATTAGTTGCGACTCTGGCATGCCGGTAAGAACTTTAATGTTCTTCGCGACCTGTTCGACAGTCTTCTCCTGCGGCGGCTGCGCTTTAGTGGCGCGCACTACTTCGCTGCGATTGTTGAAGATTAGAAAAATAGCGACGATCGAAAAACCGAGGGCGATGGACTTCAGAAGTGTTCGTTGCATAAACAGCAGTATAAGCGAACTTCTCAAATAAGCGTCACAATGCAGTTGCCCCGGCTCACCTGCGCGAGAACACTCGTCTAAGGATTGATTTTGAGTGGCGCTAGTCAGAAGCTTCGTCAGTCGTTCATTAACGCCGAACAGGCGTGGCCGTCTTCAGCGCCGCGGTAACACTCTCTTTCAACTCCTCATAACTCAGCGCCGTTACGCGGCGGCCGTTGATGAAGAGGCTGGGAGTTCCTTTCAGGCCGAGCCTGACTCCGTCGTCAATATCGCTTTGGACCACGTCCGCGAACTTCCGTGAATCGAGAGCCGCATCGAAACGAGCCCGATCCAGTCCAAGCTGCGTGGCGAGGCTCTTCAACTTTTCCACACTCAACGACGACTGGTTTTGCAGCAGCAGGTCGACGTATTCCCAGTATTTTCCCTGTTCGCGCGCCGCCTCCGCCGCTTCAGCCGCCTTGAACGCGTCCGTATGTTGGGTGAGCGGGAAATCGCGCGCGACGAGCCGCACCTTGTCGCCACTCTCTTTCACCAGGCGCTCCAGGGCCGGGTGAATCGCAGCACAACTCGGACACTGATAATCGGTAAAAGCAACAATCGTAACTGCCGCATTTGCGTTGCCCAACGACGGCTGATCCTGGGTAGAGATCTTAAACACCGGCGATTCAGGCACGTTAAGAAACGTCTGAATCGAGGCGGTGGCCCGAAGCTTGTCCACAAACGCCCGTTCAGCACGACGCACTTCCATCTGTTGCAGATAGGAAACGATCGATTCTTTTGTTTGCGCGAAGTCTCCACTCACGCGCTCTTTGTTCTGCTCGAAAAACGCGCGCGCTTGTTCTTCCGTCACTGGTTGGGGCTTTATCTCAGCTTCGAGCAGTGCGTTCGTCGTTATCTTTCGCTTTTGTGCTTCCTGCACCAGCAGCGTGTCGTTAATGCTGAGGTCAAGTTCGTTCTTGCGCAAGGTATAAATTTGTTCCTGCACGTCGAAGATAAGCGGCTGTAGCGAATCCTCGACGTCGCCGGCAGTAATGGTTTCATTGTCGATCGTTGCGAGGACTAGAGCCCGCTCCGACTCGTTGCGCGGCGCCGTGGCCTCGGGAACTTTCACCTTCGTGTTGCTCGCGGCGCGGAGGCCATCTGCGAAACTCTTGGCCGCGGTGCGCTCGCGCTCATCCGTGAGATAGCGAACGATGTCATCCTTGACGGAGTCGAACTCGTAGTTAATGCGCGCTTTATTTTGATCGTAGAACGCGCGCACTTCCGCTGGTGTCGGCGCAACTACTTTCGCGATCACCTCCTGTTCGAGCAGTTTGGTGGTGGTGAGACCACGTTTCTGCGCTTCCATTGCGAGCAGTTTTGAGTTGATTAGGAGATCGAGCTCACGCTTACGTGCGTCCACGACCTGTTGCTGCAACTTGCGGACAGCGTCACCGGTGGCCTTGTCGACGTCGCGCGTGCTGATCGTAACGCCGTTTACGATGGCCAGGGTTGCCGGTAACACCTGCGACTCGCACGCACAATCGTCAGCGACGGTCCGAGGATGGTTTTGAGTTTGAGTTTGGGCCAGCGCCGGCAACGGAATCATCGCTATGACGATCGCAACGAGAAGTCTTTTCATGTTCAGTCTCCTTGATTGAGGTACGTTGGGCCATGTCGTAGCAAGCATCATGCTAGACCGCGACAGCGCCATTACAGCAGCAATTGACGCTGCGGCATGGGTAAAAGTGCGCACCTGATTGAGCAGGTTTCCACTCTTCCGCAGCGACCGGCCGCCCTTTACTGCTGAAATAAATGATCTGTACGGCACTTGCAGGACTACCTGGACCTCGATAAGTCTCATGACTTTTACACGAACCCAAAACAGCGACACTGACACTTTTGGCATGATTGGCAACGATGCGAAGTTGCACCAAATCATCGACACGATCCGGACCGTCGCACCATCGGATGCATCAATACTGATCGAAGGCGAAAGCGGAACGGGTAAGCAGTTGATCGCAGAGGGTATTCATGAGCTGAGTCAGCGTCATTTGGGACCACTCATTTGTGTCAACTGTGCTGCCATACCACCGGAACTGTTTGAAGCAGAGTTATTTGGTTACCAGGAAGGCGCCGGCAACGGAGCAGAACACGACAAACGCGGACTGCTGGAAGCGGCGAATGGCGGCACGCTGCTGCTCGATGAAATCACTCACATGCCCGCGCACTTGCAAACGCGACTTTCGTGCGTGATTCAGGAAGGTAAATTCCACCGGCTCGACGACAAACCCGCGATCGACGTCGACGTTCGACTGGTGGTAACGACCAGCCAAAACACGACCACACTATTAGAAGAGGAGCGCTTAAGAAGGAACCTCTACTTTCTGATCAGCACGATCAAGATCAAAGTGCCGCCTCTTCGTGAGCGCCTCGATGACATACCCGTACTCGCGCAACATTTTCTCGAGCGCTACAACGCACGTTACGACAAGAGAATCCGCCGCATCTCAAAGGAAGCCATGCGGCGTCTGCTGAACTATGAATGGCCTGGCAATATTCCCGAGCTGGCAAGCGTTATTGAACGTGCGGTGCTGTTTTGTTCGGCTGCTGAATTATTGCCCGAATGCCTGCCGGAGGAGTTGCAAGGTAAAGAGTTGCGCCAGATACCGTTCATTATTCCACCGCTGATGCCGATGGAGGAGATCGAGCGTGAAGCAATCCGCCAGACGCTCGCGCGCACCTCGGGTAACGTCAAACGAAGTGCACAAATTCTTCGCTACCCGCGCCCAACGTTCTATCGCAAACTAAAGAAGTTTGGGATAAAGGTGGACCGTGGTGGTCCAACAGCGGAAAAACTCGCACCCTCGCTGCTAATTTTCCTCAGCGTCGTCGCCGCGCAAATATTCTCATGATTCATCGTTAAGCACGCCGCCTTCTGCCAGTCTCACGCTGAAACACTCCACCAACTTATTCAGCAGTTTCCAATCAGGGTGGTCCTGAAAGCTCCGCGGGCATGGTTGTTGCACCCACTGGATCAAACTCATCGAGCCTATCCCAGCAGCTTGAGAGTAAGCCCAGGAACAAGCGGTCAATCGGGCGGTGCGAAGTCCTTCCCACGCTCCGCATAGCAGAGTTGGACTCGACGTGTGCCTGGACCAAGTGGTCCCTCGCCTTTCATTTTTTTGTCGAGCCCGGCCGGAGGAACATGAGATGAAAAATAAGCATCACCACCATCGTAAGAGAAAGTGGACTTATCTGTTCACGCTCTTAGCTCTACTGCTGTTCTTGACCGCGATTAACGCGCAGGCGCAAGTGCAGCAAATCGTTGACCCGGTGCAGGACGCGGCTGCGCTCGCGCTTCCACCCCCAACACCTGTGTGCGAACGCACCATCAAGGCAAACGTGGTCGCGCTCGATCAGGTGATCATGTACAACCGCCTCGGCACGGTGAATCCCGGAGGAATGATTTACGCCCTCAGGCAGGACGTGGTAGCGATCGATCCTTTGAAAGGGATCGTCGCGGGCAACGTGCGGTTGCGGGCTAACAAACGCCCCCGCCCCATCGTGCTGCGCATGAACATTGGCGATTGTTTGCAAGTTACGTTTACCAACCTCCTCTCCCCTCAACCTAAGAGTCACGGCAATCCCGACGACGTCCTTGATGTCCAGCCCGCAACACGCTCCGCTGGCATTCATGTGAACGGCATGGAGTTGGTTGGGACTATCGGTTCGGACGGATCGAACGTAGGTGTCAACCCACCAAGTTTGGTACCACCAGGCGGATCGACTGTCTACACCCTCGCTGCTACACGTGAAGGAAACAACCTCATGTACAGCACTGCCGCAACCACCGGCGGCGAAGGAGACGGCGGAACACTTTCCGAAGGCTTATTCGGCAGCGTCAACGTCGAACAACGTGGCGCTGAATGGTACCGCTCCCAGGTTACCGCGGCAGACATGGCGGCCGCGAAAATCGGCACCACTCCCGGCGGTCAACCGATCCTTGATTACAACAAGTTCGCGATGCTTGATGCGAACAACAACATCATCGCGACGGACTTGAATGCGATCATTACCGGCCCCAACAAAGGACGTTTTCCGGCTGGTACCTATCGGCCGAATGCGACCGAACCCGATCGCGATCGGCCCTTCCGTGAGTTCACCGTGATTTATCACGATGAAATTCAGGACATTCAGGCGTTTCCGCAGTTTCGCGATCCCGTACTAAAGCAAACGCTCCACAGTGTTGAGGACAAGTTTGCGATCAACTACGGCGTGGCTGGCGTCGGCGCTGAAATCCTGGCCAATCGACTCGGTGTCGGACCAATGTTCAACTGCACCGAGTGCAAGTTTGAGGAGTTCTTCCTCTCTTCATGGACGATTGGCGACCCGGCTCAGATCGTGGACAAGCCGGCGAACACGACGGACGCGCTCGGAAACCTGATCAAGGGCCGCAAGGCGACCAAGGTCTTGTATCCCGACGATCCTTCAAACGTTCATCACAGCTACATCGGTGATCCGGTGAAGATGAGAGTTGTGCATGCGGGCCCGAAGGAACATCACATCCACCACCTGCACGCGCATCAGTGGTTGCAAACACCTGACGACGACAACTCGACTTACCTCGATAGTCAGGCTGTTGGACCAGGCTTCGCGTTTACCACTGAAATCACCCACGGCGGCTCGGGCAACCGAAACCAGGTCGTTGGCGATTCGATTTTCCACTGCCACTTCTATCCGCACTTCGCTGAAGGAATGTGGGAACTGTGGCGTTCACACGATGTCTTTGAAGCTGGAACGGTGCTCGACGCCAACGGTGTTCCCGTTGCCGGCGCGCGTGCGTTGCCGGATGGAGAAATCCTGGCCGGTACGCCGACACCCGCACTCGTTCCCCTGCCGACGATGGCGATGGCGCCGATGCCCACGGCCACCGTGCCCGGATATCCGTTCTTCAATCCGGCCGTTGCTGGTCATCGTCCACCACACCCACCACTCGACACCGTTGATGACGGCGGTTTGTCGCGTCACATCATTACGGGCGGTACGGTTAGTTACCACAAAGAACATCTGCCGAATTTCGACTTAACGAAAGCGCGTCTCGATTTCGACAAGACGCTGGTTACGGCTCAGGCGACATCAATTGCCGAAGCCGGAACTACAGTTGAAAAGAACGCAATGGCGTACCACGAAGTGCGCCTCCATCCGAGTTACAAGCCCGACGGCACGCCCGCTAACTTTATTCTCAACGGGTTGCCGCGCAAGCCTGGCGCTCCTTTCGCAGATCCCTGCATCGACGATAACGGCAATGCCAAGGGAGTTGCCCGCACTTACAAAGCGGCCGCGTTTCAGCTTGACATGAAACTGAACAAGGCCGGCTGGCACTTCCCGCAGGCACGCATTCTGGCACTCTGGAATGACGTTGTTGCTACTCAGACCGGACAGAAGCCACCGGAACCGTTCTTCTTCCGGGCCAACACAAACGACTGCATCACCTACTATCACACGAACCTCGTTCCTAACGTTTACGTGCAGGACGATTTTCAAGTACGCACGCCGACCGACATCATCGGTCAGCATATTCACCTCGTGAAGTTTGACGTTACCTCGTCAGACGGTTCGGGCAACGGCTTCAATTATGAAGACGGCACCTTCAGTCCCGACGAAGTACGAGAACGGATCAAGGCGATTCGCAAACAGAATGGCTGCATCGGAGTGGAGTCAGGTGATACCCGCGACGGTACATTCATTTGTCCCAAACCAAAACCCCACCCGTTCTTCGGCACGCTCGGCGCACAGACTACCGTGCAACGCTGGTTTGCCGACGACACCCTCAACAATAACGGAGTCGACCGCACGCTCCGGACCGTTTTCACCCACGACCACTTTGGACCATCGACTCACCAGCAGGCAGGTCTCTATGCCGGTCTGGTGATCGAGCCGACTGGTTCGACCTGGAAGAATCCGGAGACCGGCGTACAGTTGGGCACCAGCCCCGTGGACGGTGGTCCGACTAGTTGGCAGGCGCTGATTCTCGAGACAAACGCGGCGAACAGTCACCGCGAGTTCATGTTCGAGTTCGCCGATTTCCAACTGGCCTATCAGAAAGGCGCGGGCGTCGATGCGAATGGTAATCCTATTCCCGATCCCGTTCGCGTAATCAACCCGCCGATCCTTGACGAAGTGGGACTGCCCTTCATCGTTGAGAACGGTATGGTTTGTCCGGGTGGTTTCCCGGCCCCATGTCCGGAAGCAATCTCGGCGAACGATCAGGGCACGATGAGTGTCAACTATCGCAACGAACCGGTACCTTTCCGCGTTCGCGATCCAAATACGAATACACAGGCGGCCGGTGCTCCTGGTGATTTGTCCAAGGTTTACAAGTCAAACATCACCCGCGCCGATCCGGACTTTAATGTCCAGCCCGCTTTCTATCCGCCTTTAACCAAGGGCGTGCAACCGGGCGATCCATTCACGCCGCTGCTGCGAGCTTACGAAAATGACAAGGTTCAGATTCGCATCCTCGTGGGAGCGCACGAAGAAACACACAACCTGACAATCAATGGTCACAAGTGGCTGCACGAACCCGGCACGCCACAGGATCCGTTGGCCGTCAACAACTCCGGCTTCAGAAACTCGCAGATGGCCGGTATCTCGGAACACTTCGAGTTTCTCACCGGCAAGGAATCGATTCTGGGCGGCATGCCCTTCATCGATTACCTCTATCAGAACAGCGCGTCGGTCGACGGACAGTGGAACGGCGTGTGGGGCATCCTGCGCGTCTATAACGGCCGCATGGGATTGAAAACGGATCTGCTCGCCTTGCCTAACAACACGGCCGGCGCCGCGGATCTGACAACCAACGACACGGAGTTTCCTGTCGATTCAACGTTCCCCAATGGGGCAACCGACTTTAAGGACACAAGCGATCCGTCGGTTTTGACCTATTCGACGGTGACGACAGATACGACGCTGATGTCGCCCACCATGCTCGGCACCGCGACGTTGTCTACGAACGATACTTCGCTGACGTCACAGGCCGCGTTAATCGGACCTGTTCTGCTTGACCAGGACATCGTGGTGTCGAATCCGACGGACTTCGCTACCGGAAAGCTCGCCGGTACCACGATTTGTCCGGGCACAGCTCCGAAGCGGAGGATCAACGTCACGGCAGTCAATGCGTTCGCCCTTCCCGGCAACAAGCTGGTTTACAACAGCCGCGCCGGAAATCGTGGACCACTGAATGACCCGACCGCGATCATGTACTTCCGCAGTGAAGACATCGACGCCTATGGCAAGGTCAAAGCGGGCGTTCCCATTGAGCCGCTCGTTCTCCGCGCCAGGGCCGGTGACTGTATCCAGTTGAATCTCGAGAACAGGCTGCCAGCCGGCACCCAACTCGATCTCGATGGCTGGAACACCCTGGCTAACCTGATCTTCCACTTCAATGCGAATCAGGTGAAGCCTTCAAATCAGGTTGGTTTGCACCCGCAACTGGTCGCCTACAACGTGGCGAACAGCGACGGGAAGAACGTCGGTTTCAATCCTAACCAGACCGTTGGACCAGGTGGCGTCATTCGCTATAGCTGGTACGCCGGTGACGTTGCCATCAGCGGTGGCAGACGTGTTGGGACACCGATTGAATTCGGCGCGACCAACTTGATCTCGTCCGACCCGATCAAGCACAGCAACAAGGGCGCGGTCGGTTCGCTAATCATTGAACCTCAGGGATCGAGCTGGATCGAAGACACGACTTCGCGAGCGCAGGCCACAGTAACTAAGTCTGACGGCACTTCGTTCCGTGAGTTCGTAGTTCAGTTCCAGACTGACATCAATCTGAGGTTCGGCGACGGTGCTCCGGTGCCGAACATCGGTGGTCCAAACGGCGCGGAAGATCCGGAAGACTCAGCGCAGAAAGCGATCAACTACCGCACTGAGCCGCTCTGGAAACGGATGAATTATGCGCCGGATACGGACTTCAAAGACACCAACAAATTCGACTTCACCAATGTGCTGACTAACGCGCAAGTCGGCGGCGACCCGCAGACGCCGGTCTTCACGGCGCAAGCCGGCCAGGCAGTGAGGTTCCGAATCCTGAATGCCAACGGGCATATGCGTAATAACGTGTTCAACCTGCACGGACACTACTGGCAGGATGAACCCTATACCAATAACTCGAAGTCGATCGGCAACAATCCCCTCTCGGAGTTCAAGGGAACGATTTACGGGATTGGACCCTCTTCGCACTATGAAGTTATTCCGGTGAACGGAGCCGGCGGCGCACGCCGTGTACCCGGCGACTACCTCTACCGGACTCAAGAGTCCTTCCAGTTTGACGGCGGACTCTGGGGCATCTTCCGAGTTAGACCGTAATCGAAGGTCCACTTGCGATGCGTCGCAAGCGGACCCTTGCCGAGTGCAGCCTGGTTCGCCGGGCTGCACTCCTTTTTCGAGAGGGGGGTAGTTTTATGTCATCGCTAGTAAAAGGATTTCGTACCTGCTCGCAAGCGTTCTTTTCTTTCGTGATCATCTTGTCGTTATCCGGTGTTCCCGCGAGTTCCGTGAGCACCCCCAACTACCGACCCGCACTTTCAACGAATGCTCTGCCACTTAATTTCGAACTCAATGAAGGCCAAACAAACGAACGCGTCAAATTCCTCGCGCGCAGCAATGGCTACGTCCTCTTCCTGACCGCCACCGAAGCGGTCATGGCTTTCGACAACCCGGCAGTTCACCGCAAGGGAAAAGAGAATCGCGATCCCCGCGACGATAGTGACTTCGCCGCAACGGAGAAAAAAGGCCGGCCGCCACGCTCCATCGTGCGGATGAAATTAAAAGGCGCCAACCCGGCGCCGCAAATCGAGGGACTCGATCAGTTGCCCGCGATCAGTAACTACTTTGCCAGAGATGATCCGGCTTCGTGGAGAACCGGTATTCCGAATTTCGCTCGCGTTCGTTATGCGCAGGTGTATCCCGGCATCGACATGATTTATTACGGCGAGCAGCGGCGGCTGGAATACGACTTCATCGTCGCGCCGGGAACGAATCCGGACCAGATTGAGATCGGTTTTGGCGGCATTCAAAACTTCGAGATCAGTCGCCTCGGAGACCTGCTGCTGCAAAACGGGCAGACGCCAATCCAGCTCAGCAAGCCCGCTGCATACCAGGAGATCGACGGCGTCAAAGAGGAAGTTACGATCGATTACGTGCCGAAGGATCTGCACAGCGTGGGGTTTCAACTCGGTGCGTACGATCGAAACCGACCGTTGATTATCGACCCGGTGCTGGTCTATTCGACTTACCTCGGCGGCAGCGGCTTCGATCAAGGTTATGCGATTGCCACCGACGCGCTCGGCAATGCGTACGTCACGGGCCAGACTGCCGCTATCGACTTTCCCGTTACAGCGGGAGCTTTTCAAACCAATTACGGCGGCGGCGATGCCTTTGTGGCGAAGCTCAATCCGGCAGGTAGCGCGTTGGTCTATGCGACCTATCTCAACAGCGCGAGCGGCAATGGCATTGCCGTCGACTCTGCCGGTAACGCTTACATAACCGGAGATGCCGGGCCGCTTAGTTTTCCCACCACCGCGGGTGCGTTTCAGACCGCGCCGCTGGGTTACGACACGTTTGTGACTAAACTCAATTCGTCAGGCTCAGGGCTCGTCTACTCAGCGCGGTTCGGAGGTAACCTCGACGACTTTGGCCGTGGTATAGCGATCGACGGCAGTGGCAATGCTTACATCACGGGTTGGACCGTTTGTCGTTCGACCGTTTGCACGTTTCCGACTGTCAATGCTTTTCAACCGAATTACGCGGGCGGAAACAACGATGCGTTTGTAACGAAGATAGACAGCAGCGGTTCGTCGCTGATCTATTCAACCTACCTCGGCGGCGGCAAGATCATTAACGGCACTGACGATTGGGGCGAAGCGATTGCGGTCGACACAGCCGGAAGCGCTTATGTAACCGGATACACCTATGCGCCTGACTTTCCTGTCACTGCGGGTGCGTTTGATACGTCGCGAGCTGGACTCGATGCGTTCGTTACCAAATTTACGCCCGATGGCGCGGCGCTGGTCTACTCCACTTTTCTCGGCGGCGCTGGTCGCGAGCAGGGCCAGGGCATCGCAGTCGACGCGAATGGAAATGCGTACGTCACCGGCATAACGGAGTCGTTCGATAGTCCGTTTACCTCCGCGTACGAAGGATTTCCCGTAACGGCCGGCGCCTTTCAAACGAAGGGTAGCTACGACGCTTTCGTTACGAAACTGAACGCGAAAGGATCGGCGCTGATCTATTCGACGTATCTGGGCGGCAGTGCAGGCGTGGATCGCGGTTGGGCCATTGCGCTGGATGCTGCGGGCAATGCTTGTGTAACCGGCGATACGGCTTCGACTGATTTTCCCGTCGTTAACGCGATCCAGGGTGCGTATGGAGGCGGCGCAAGCGATGCATTTGTAACGAAGCTGAACGCCTCTGGTTCGGGGCTGGCCTATTCAACGTTTCTCGGCGGAGATCTAACCGACGAGGGACGCGGGATCGCTTGTAGTGGTAGTGGCGATATTTACGCTACCGGCGATACTTCGTCGGCAAACTTTCCGACCACAAACGCATTGCAGGTTAACAACGCCGGCGGCAGCAACAATCATGACGATGCATTTGTGGTGCGGATCGGTAACGCATTAACACCCGCGCCCACTCCTACACCGACGCCAATACCAACGCCGACTGCGACACCGTTGCCGACACCGACACCAGTCGCAACACCAACACCGACGCCCGCTCCCGTGGTCGACACCGTCAAAATCCAGCGCGCGGAATACCAACGTGCGAAGGGAATTTTGCGCGTCGATGCCACAGGTACAGAACCCAGCGCGACATTGCGTGTTTATGTCACGACGACCGGAGCCCTCGTGGGGACGTTAAAGAACAACAGTAGCGGGCGGTTTAGCGCGTCGCTGCCCTGGCCGGCGTATCCCGAGAACATTACGGTTCGCAGCACGTTCGGCGGGTCTGCTTCGAGTGCGGTCACGCCAAAGTAAGTGGATCTGTTTTTTTTCGCAGGGTGCGAGGTATTTTCCGCAATTCCTCGCACCCGACGGCGTCCTGGACCAACAAATGGACCATCCTGACTGCGGGCATAAGAGTTGCACAAACGGAGTCAATTACGTCGAGAGGAGTGCAAACATGACTCACCTGAACATCCACCGTCTTATCGCACAACTGATTTGCTTCGTCCTGCTTGCGGTTGCTGTGCACGCACAAGAACCCGCTAAAAAAGATCCACCAAAACCAGAGCCACCGAAGAAGACAATACAAACGCAAAAGATCGTGGAGCAGGGCGTCGCGATCGAGTTTACGGCCGAGCCGCTGGCCCAGAACATAAATTCAATCAGGGCCGCCGAAGATGTTAACGTCAGGTTCACAGTCACTGACACCACGACCGGCACACCTGTGAAGGGATTGGGCCTTTCCGCCTGGATCAGCATGCGTGAGGGCGATAAACCAAGCGACGCTGCTCAGTGTAAGGACAAGATCCGGTCGTATCTCACCGGCAGCATGCGTGCGCGTCCCGACGTTGATTTAAATTCCTATTACATACTTTCGTTGAACAAGAGTGCGGACATTTCAGTTATCGATCCGCTGTTAGGTTTTGGCGGCAGCAAACTGCTCACGCTCATAATGATGAAAAGCCCGGGCGAAGACTGGCTGCTCACTCGTGATGGTGAATTGGTGTTCGTAACTCTACCCGCGATCAATCAAGTCGCCGTTATCCCCACTCGCAGTTGGCAAGTACTCAGTTACATCGATGCCGGCACGAGTCCCACTCGCATCGCCATGCAGCCCGACCAGCACTACCTCTGGGTCGCAAACGTCGGCAATGAAAAAGAAGGCGGCGTGACGGTTATAGATCCGGCAACCCTCAAGGTCGTAGCGACGATACCGACCGGCCTCGGCGATCACGACATCGTCATGAGCGTGGACAGCAGGTACGTTTTTGTTTCGAATCGCGGAACTGACACCGTGTCGGTTATTGACGTTCAGAAACTGGAAAAGATTAGCGACCTCAAAATTGGTGCAACACCATCGTCAATGGCCGTGTCTGAACTCAGCAATTCCATTTATGCAGCGAGCGAGAGCGATGGCAGTGTTACGGTGATCGACGGCCAAAGCCGGCAAATCGTCACGCGTATGAAGACCAAGCCTGGCGCGCGCTCGATTCGATTCGCCCCCGGCGGCCGGTATGGCTTCGTGCTCAACACGAAAGAGGGCACCGTTTCAATTTTCGATGCGGCATCGAATCAGATACTTCACGAAGTCAAGGTCGGCAAAGCGCCGGATCAGATTATGTTCAGCGAGACGTTCGCTTTCGTCAGATCGCTCGATACGGAAAGCGTCGCGATGTTGCGACTCGCAACGATTGGCAAAGAGGTTGACATCACCGATTTCCCCGGTGGGCAGGCCGCTCCGCGAAATGGTTCAGCTCCGGTACATGCTGATTCGATCGTACTGGCGCCGGAAGGGAACTCAGTAGTGGTGGCGAATCCGGTTGATAGAATTCTTTATTACTACACCGAGGGCATGGCGGCGCCGATGGGCGACTTCCAAAACTACCGCCGTGAGCCGATGGCGGTGTTGGTCGTAGATCGCAGCTTGCGTGAGATCAAACCCGGCGTTTATTCAACAATCACAAAGTTGCCGGCCAGCGGACATTATGACGTCGCCTTCCTTAACGATGCTCCACGCGTATCCCATTGTTTCGATCTGAGTGCCGCTCCCAATCCGTCCTTCAAAGAGGAACGGGCGGTAGCGCTTCGTCTCGAACACCAACTGAAAGACTTCAAGATGCCGGTCGGCAAAGACTTTACGTTCCGTTTCAAGCTCACCGACACCGCGACGGGAAATCCGAAGACTGGCCTGGATGACGTACGCGTGTTGACGTTCATGAGCTCCAGCGGCTGGCAACACCGCGACTTTGCCACGTCAGTGGGGAACGGAATTTATGAAGTCAAAATCAACGTGCCGGAAGCAGGGGTCTACACGATATTTTTTGAGTCTGCGTCGATGGGGGTTCGTTACAGAGACTTTCCTTACCTGATGCTGCACGCAGTCGGCTCAAAAACTACGGGAGGTAATTGAGATGACTACCCGATTGATGTTGACGCTTGTAGTTCTCGCTGCGTTCATCTGCGTCATCGAAGTCCGAGCGCAGCAGTCAGCCACGAGGGTTCCACTTCCCGCTGAGTCGAAGAAGCTGGTGGGAACTTACTCTTGCCCGATGCACCCGGAGATCAAGTCGACGAAACCGGGCAAGTGTCCGAAATGCAAGATGGACCTGCGACTCAAGAATGAAACCAGCGTCGCGGTAAACAATAAACCCACTGAACCTCCTTTGCCGGAGCCCAACACGTCTGCATCGTCGAGCAAGATGGTCATTCCCGACGTTGAAGTACTGGACCAGGACGGCAATGTGCTTCACTTCTATAGCGACCTCATCAGGAACAAAACAGTAGCGATCAACTTCATCTTCACTAACTGCACCACGATCTGTCCGCCACTGGCGGCAACCTTTGCGCGCGTGCAGAAGGAGATGGGTGATAAGGTGGGTAAAGACGTCCACTTTATTTCGATCAGCGTCGATCCACTCACAGACACACCCGAGCGACTCAAAATCTGGGGCGCGAAGTTCAAGGCCGGCCCCGGCTGGACCTTCGTTACCGGCGCGAAGCAGGAGATGGACAAGCTCCTGAATGCGCTCGGCGCGGCCGTTTCGAAGCGTGAGGACCACACGCCTGCAGTGATTATCGGCAACGACGCCAAAGGCGTTTGGACGCGCGCGTATGGTCTGGCAAAGCCGGGCCAGCTCGTCGGCTTGATTGAAAACGTGATCGCTGGAAAGGTTGATGAGTCTTCAGAAAACATGGAGGCAAAACCATGAGACTACTCAGCGTGATCGCATTTGTCGTGTTCTTCGGCAGCGCAGTGCTTGGACAAGAGCCGGGTTCCGCGAACAAGCCAAAACCGCCCGAGCCGGCATCGATAGGGCAAACGAACGACAATGCATCCGCTGCCGCGGGTTCTGCGGCACAGCGCTACTTTTCAGACGTTGAGCTGATCGATCAGGACGGGCGGAAGCTGCGTTTCTACAGCGACGTCCTGAAAAACAAGATCGTGGCTATCAATGCGTTCTTCACGACCTGCACGAACATTTGTCCGTCCATGAATCGCAATTTCGAGAAGATGCAGGACGCGCTCGGCGACCGTTTGGGCAAGGACGTATTCCTGGTTTCTATCACCGTGGACCCGGAGACTGATACACCGGAGCGGCTCAAGGAATATGGCCGCCGCTTTCATGCTCGTCCCGGCTGGTTGTTTCTGACGGGCAAGAAGGAGAACGTCGATTGGGCGCTTTACAAGCTGGGCCAGTACGTCGAAACCAAAGACGATCACACGAATATCTTCATCATCGGCAACGAACCTAAAGGACTTTGGAAAAAGGCGTTTGGCCTGGCGAAGGCAGACGAATTGATCAAGATCCTCGACGACGTAATCAACGACCGGTAACACGGGTTTCCCTGGAGTGCAGGGACTTGTCACCGCTTTGGCCAAAGCGCCGACGAGTCGGCGCACTCCATGCAAATCGCACCAGTCGAGACACCTTTCAAAACGACGGCGTTCTTGTTTAATATACCCTCCGAACCGCGTTGCCGCGCGGAGATTCATAATTATCGTGCAGGAGCGGAATTGAATGACTTACATCGTAGCCGAGCCGTGTGTTAATTGCCGCTATACCGACTGTGCCCTCGTTTGTCCCGTCGAGGCTTTTCACCTCGACGACGACATGCTCGTGATCAATCCCGAGACTTGTATCGATTGCGATGCGTGTGTGCCGGAGTGTCCGGTCGAGGCAGTCTTCTCGGAAGCTAACCTGCCGGCGGACTGGGCCAGCTACACCGCGATCAATGCGGATCGCGCGCTCAGCGGTCTGCCGACGATCTCGGCGCGTCTCGATCCGCTTTGCGAATAGCCCCAGCGGTAACTTAAAAGAGATGAGAAAGCGCACCGGTTGGCTGATTGGCGCCTTCGCACTCACGGCTGGTGCGATCGGCGCCGCTACCACTCGCCGGAAACGACACAAAATGCAGGCGACGAGGAAACCAAGTGACGTTTGGGCCAGGCCGGGCATGTTGGTCACGTTCCGCGCCGAACTTATGCCCAGTCGCGATCGCGAGGAACGCACGTTTCGCGTGAAGGACTTACTGCCCAGCGGTCGTGTTTCGCTGCAAGGTGTTGATGGTGAGCACGCGGAGAAGGAATTCGAGCCGGTCCAATTGGATCGTCCGCTCGAATAATTCAAAGCCTACCAGTTATAAATTTTTCCCGGCTCCATTACGCTCAACTTCGGAATGCCCAACGCGTCGAGTTGCTGAACGATCTCGCTGCGATAAGTGGGTTTGAGATGCACGGCCATGATGTCCATGCCGTTGTGAGTCAACTTCTTCAATTCCTCGCCAAGCGACGCGGGCGTGAAGTGACGCGAGACTTCCGCGAGCTTCGCCATCCCGTTCGGAAACGACGCCTCGATCAGCAGCGCATCGAGTTGCTTCACTCCATTAACCAGCTTCCAAAACTCATCCGTCTCCGCCGTATCCGAACTGAAAGCCACACTCGTCCGCCCGTCGGAAACGATCAAACCCACTGTCGGCACGATGTGATTCACCGGCACGGCAACGACGCTCAGATGGGCCACTGAAAACGACTGGCCCACCGGAATCGGCACGTACTCCATCACTGGTCCATAATCATTCTTCAAGTCGGAAAAACGCGGATACACGTTCCAGTTAAAAACGTCGCGTTCGAGCAGATCGATGACTTCCGGCGTCGCATGAACGCGCACCGGTTCCTGCAACAACGGATAAAGATCGTCGATGAAGATAGGCAAACTGGCGATGTGGTCCATGTGCGGATGCGTGACGATGACGTCGCGAACTTTGTTGCGCTGCTCGTTGTTGAGCGCGATCGCGATGCTGCCCGCGTCGACGGCAACGCGATCATCGATGAGGAAACAGGTCAGACGTTGTTCCAGGGTTGCGACACCCTGGTCATCAAACGTACTCGGTAAAAGTTCGATTCTCACGAGCTTCCAGCTCTGTTGGATTGCCGTCCAAGACCGCGCCAGTATATGTCAGAAAGGAGACACTCAGCGAGCGTTATTCCTGAAATTGATGGTCCTACCGGCGGCGCAATTCGTTCACCAGATCCTGCAACGCCTGCAAATACGCCGCTTCCTGCGCCCGCGCCTCATCGGCGCCGCTATAAACACCGCGCGAAATACGGCTGCGGTGAAACGCGAGCTCGCTGGCGAGTTGATTGAAACGTTTGCGCGCGCGCCAGCCTTTGTAGCCGCCTTGTGAAAGCGCGCGGAACGAAGAACCCATGCGCCCGAAAATCGATCCGACCTGGTCGTATTCTTCACGCGTCAGAAAACCGCGATCAAGATCGACGACGAGAAACTGCCGCACCATCTTACCCTCGCGGTGCAAAGCAAAACCGATCACGACGAGCATGATCACAAACGCCGGCACCATCACGACGATGTACGTCAGTACGAAGACTGGTCCACCACCAATCACCGCCGAGCCGTTCCAGATGCTGTGCATGAAGATCGCCATGAGCAAGCCGATAATGGGCGTCACGATCTTCACGAACGTGTTAGTCGATTGCCGCGCGAGTCCGAGTCCGATGCCCGTCATGCTCGTAAACAACGGATGTGAAAACGGCGCGAAGAAGCCGCGAATGACGAAGATCAAAGGCAACGCGCCGTGGCCCGCCGCCGCCGCTTTGCCGTAGTAAAGAACGTTCTCGGTCATCGCGAAACCGAGCGCGCTCAACGACGCGTAGACGATGCCGTCAACGACGCCGTCAAACTCATCTTTCTTCCAAAAGAAAAAGATGAACAGGATGCACGCCTTGCCGCTCTCTTCGACGATCGGCGCTGAGATCACCGCCGCAAATGCTTCGCCCGCGTTCGCATTTGAAAGCGCGCCGACCACGCCCTGGCTCGTCGTGTTCAGCAGAAATGCGAAGAACGTCGCGACGAGTGCGCCCCAGAAGAACGCGGTCGCGAGCATCCAGAGCGGCTCAGCTTCGTAACGATCGATCCACAACACGAGAATGATGTAGAGCGGCACCGGAATGGTCGCGGCGATAAAGCCGAGCAGCAGCGCGACTGGTCCAGTCTCGATGCCGATCACGATCAGCACGAGCAGGCCGAGAAATGAAGCGATGAGCATCGCCAGAATGCCTAGCGCGACTTTGATCGCACTCACGCGCGGCGTGCGGGTGATGATAATGGTGGGCGCCGCCGCTACCAGAGGTTCGGGTTGATTCGGGTAGGTCATAAGTCGCGCAGTATAGTCGATGGTGGCGGATTAACGAGCACAGGTTTGCGCGCGGCCGCCGTCGATGGAGTAAGTCGCTCCGGTGATCCACGAAGCTTCGTCAGACGCGAGAAACAGGACGAGCGCCGCGATCTCTTCCGGGCGGCCGGTGCGTCCGAGTGGATGAGTCGTTTTCGAGTGCTCGAGAAAAGCCGCATACGCTTCTTCACTCATGCCGCCGCGTTTGTGAATCTCAGTGACAACGACGCCGGGATTCACTGCGTTCACGCGCACGCCCTTCGCCGCGAGTTCGAGCGAAGCGCAGCGTGTCAACTGGTCCAACGCCGCTTTCGACACGCAGTAAGCGAGCACTCCCGGAAACGCGCGCAATCCCGTGACACTCGAAACGTTCACGATGTTCCCGCGCCGCTCGATCAAACTCGGCAACGCTTTCTGCATCAGTTGAAAAGCCGCGCGGACGTTTACGTTCATCATCTCGTCCCACGCTTCGAGCGACGTGTTTTCGATTGTGCCGCTGCTGATGTGTCCGGCGGCGTTAACGACTACGTCGATGCCGCCCAATGTCTTCACCGTTTCGTTTACGACGCGCTCTGCTTCAGGCGCTGAAGCAACGTCCGCCTGGATCGGCAACGCTTCGCTGTCGAGCGCGCGAATCTGCTCCGCGACGTCCTTTAAGGCGTGTTCCTTCCGGCCTACACACGCCACTTTCGCTCCTTCTTTCGCGAAAGCCAGCGCGCACGCGTGGCCGATTCCGGAAGTCGCGCCCGTGACCAGCGCCACCTTGCCCACAAATCTTCTATCGCTCATCTGTTCCGTCCTCGTTTATATGAATGAAAAGAGTCTGTGTTGACAGTGCAATCCCAAAAGGCTGACTATTATCACCCTGGAGGCGACTGTTGGGAAACAACTCGGCAGATCAGTTTTTCCCCCGCAACCCGCGCACGCACTCGCGCTCGCATGACGATGTGCGCCCGCGGCACGCGCGCGGTCGAATGCCGTCGAGCACGGGTTACCTGATGGTCGCGATCGCGTTGGCCGCTGGTTTGTTCTTTGTGCTTTGGTGGGTGCTGGTGCGAGGCGGTGACGAAGCGCCGTGGTTGTCGGCTGGTTTGGCGTCGAGCGTCGTGTTGCTCGTGGCTTTGTCAGCGCGTGAAGTGGTAATGCGTCGCGCGTGGACGCGTTATCTGCTCGAGAATGGTATTCACGACACGCGACGCAGCGTTCACTCGAGTAGTCGCTCGACCAGCGGGAGTAAGAAAGGGTTCTCATCGTCGGTCCATTCCGCCGCGCTGCGCACGATCCAAAAACATTCAGCCGCGGCCGATTCTCCAAGCTCGACACCGGAAGCGCATCTCGACGTTGCGCAACTCTGTCAGGACTACATCGCCCAGACTGACGAAGCTATCAAATCGGGAACGTATGGCGGTGAAAAGGGAATCGCGATTCGCGCCGGTCAGGACCGCGTGCGCGCGTTGCACAAGCACCATCTGCTGACGTGGGCCAAAGGACAGTCGCGCTCGTTAACGCACGAAGCGCAACAGCGCGCGCGAACGTTCGATAAGATCGAAACTGCAAACCGCGCGCTCGACTGTATCGACTCCGCGTTGCGGATCTATCCCGCCGAATCCGAGCTACACGAGTCAAAAACAGCGATCAGTGAGTTCATCGCTTCGGTCAAGGTCGCGCACTGGGTGGAACTGGCGGAACGTTCCGCGTTCAAGGGGCATTATCGCCGCGCGATCGATCGTTATCGCGATGCGCTCTTTTATTTAAATCAGGATGCCGTCAAACCAGACGTACGGCGCGCGGGCAACGAGAAGATCGAACGCGAGATAGCCGACCTCGAAACGAAACTTCGCCAACGCAAGAGCCGGCCACAGGGCCAATGACTCTGGTTGGCATCCACCCCCTTTTGTGCCATCATGCAACGTGCTTTTAACGGCCTTTGTGCTGTCTGGTAAGAACTTCACCATCGAGGTATTGCTATGAGAATTAAGTTGTGTTTGGTAGTTGCCATCGGACTCGCCTGCATGCTCGCGGGGTTCACCCGCGCGCAGGAACCACAACAACCGTCTTCCCCGCAGGAACCGCAACAACAATCTTCCACACCGAGCACTGCGCAACCTTCTTCGCTCGATATTCAGGGCAGCAAAACCTACCTGCTTGGACCAGGCGACGTGCTCGACATCCGCGTCTTTGGTCAACCGGAGTTGTCGACCAGCGCCGCGCAAGTCGATAGCGACGGCAACCTGAGCTCGCTGCCGTTTCTCGAGACGCCGATTCCGGCAAAATGCCGCACGGACAAGCAGGTCCAGAAAGATATCGCCGCAGCCTACGCGAAGTTCATTAACAATCCGCAAGTGAGTGTCAGGATCGCGGAGCGCAACAGCCGCCAACCCGCGACTGTCTTCGGCGCCGTGCGACAGCCGACGCGCGTGGAGATGAAACGCAAAGTGCGTCTCAATGAGCTGATGGCCGTCTCGGGTGGTTTTACTGAGCGCGCCTCCGGCACGATTCAGATCCTGCACACCGAGCCTTTGATGTGTCCCGAACCGGGCGAAGAAGAGTTAGCGAAGCCGATCGACGGGACCAAGATCCCACTCCAGATCGTGAAGATCGCGGAATTGCGTGCCGGCAAAGCGGACGCGAATCCGGTTATTCGGCCGGGTGACTACGTGCTCGTCACCGAAGCCGAACCGGTTTATGTCACGGGCGCCGTCGCTTCGCCCAACGGCATCTACCTGCGTGACCAGCTCACGCTTACGCGCGCGCTCGCGATGGTCGGTGGCACGCGCAAAGAGGCGAAGCTCAACGACGTCGTTATCTATCGTCAGCAGCCTGGCAGCACGGCGCAGGACATCGTGCACGTCGACCTCGCGGCCATTAAGAAGAACCAGAAGCCCGACGTGTTGCTGCAACCTTATGACGTGATTGAAGTGAGTGAAGCCGGCATTCTCTCAAAGGGGCGCTTCGGTCAAACGGTGATTAGCGCCTTAACCGGCGGTTTCTCAAACATGGTTACTTCAACCGGCATGTATCTGCCGAATCGCGTCATCTACTAGAGTCTGAATCGTAATTACGAAGAACTGGAAGTTGATTAGTCAATGAATCGAAAAACAATTACCGGCGATCGCCGTCGTAGAAAAACGATCACCGCGCTGTGGGCGCTTGGGCTTGCCGTGCTGGTGATCACTCTCATCGTGCTGGAAAAAACGGCGATCCTTTACATCCTTTGCACTGTCGGCGTCACCGTGTTGCTCGTGATGGTCGCAATGGCTGATTTGGCGCACGCGGACACAACGCAGGGAGAAGTGCAATCGGCAAAAGATGCAGCAAGTGTTGCAAACCGATAAGTTGAGCTTTGGACAGCGTCCATCATCGTTGACCGCGCCACTGAATTGCAGTTGCTTATGTGGTCTATAAATTTTGTTACGCGGAACGCATGTTGAGTGGCGGACAAAATCAATAAGGCGGTTGAAAGTTTAGTCGGACTATTGCATAATCCCGATGCGTTCACCTCCCCGGTGGACGAAGTGGTCGCGTGGGGTGAGGACACGTGGCCTTAGGGTGGGGGCTGTGGGAGGCCCCCGCCCGCTTTTATTTTATGGGCCATCCTCGGCGTGTTCCGCTGCAATAGTTACGAAGATTGTTGTTGTTGCTTCCGGCTGGTGCCGGGAGTAAGATCACCGCCGTTGAAAATTCAGACGTCTGCCGAGGCTGCTCGTGCCGCACACGGCTGAGCAACACGGGGGAACCACGTTTCGCAAGAAACCGGGGCTAATCGCCGAGCGCGTTTGCTCGTTGCGACGAACACTTCCAGTTCGAGTCCGTCAGCTAACCTCGTAGGCTAAAGGGAAGGGCAGTGCCGCGATCGAACTGGCGCGGGGCTCAGCGGTCCCGCGCCTTTCATTGTGTGTGCGCCGGGTGGATTTTCGGGGCTGCAAAGAATGCTTAATCGGTTAGCGAGAAGAGCTGCGGGACGACGCTTCAAGCTCTGGTTATTTAGAGGTTCTGCACAAAAAGACGAACACGCCACGCCACACCGGCAGCATCCGTGGTGGCAGGTGATGTGCCTCACCGGTGTCGACTACTTCTCGACCCTCGGTTATCAGCCCGGCATCGCGTTTCTCGCCGCCGGCGCGCTTTCACCTATAGCGACCCTCGTCCTCGTGCTGCTGACGCTTTTCGGCGCGTTACCCATCTACAACAAAGTCGCTGAAGAAAGTCCGTACGGCGAAGGCTCCATCTCGATGCTGGAGCATTTGTTGTCGCGCTGGAAGGGCAAACTGTTTGTCCTCATGCTGCTCGGGTTCGTCGCTACCGACTTCGTCATCACGATCACGCTTTCCGCAGCCGATGCCACGGCGCACGTCATTGAGAACCCGTTTACGCCGCAAGTGTTGAAACATCAACTCGGCGTCACGATCGCTTTGATCGCCGTGCTGGGTGTTATCTTTTTGCGCGGCTTCAAGGAAGCGATCGGAATTGCAGTGGGACTCGTCGGCACTTACCTGACGCTCAATGTGGTCGTCATCGGGTATGGCCTCTTTGAACTCGTCAGCCATCCGCATCACTTCCCCGAGTGGAAGCACGCGCTGCTGTCCGAGCCGACCGTGCACGGAAATCCGTGGTTGATAATCTTGGTCGCGCTGATCCTGTTTCCCAAACTGGCGCTCGGTCTTTCGGGTTTCGAAACCGGCGTGGCCGTGATGCCGTTGGTGAAAGCTCATGACGATCCAAACGAAGTCGAAGACGAATGGCAGGACATTCAAACCACTCGCATGGGTCATGGCGACGCCAAAGGGCGGAGACTTTTGCGCGCTCGTATTCGCAACACGAAGAAGCTGCTGCGCACGGCCGCGGCGATAATGAGCGTGTTGCTGATCAGCAGCAGCTTCGTGACCGCGATCCTGATTCCGGCCGACAAGTTTGCCGAAGGTGGCGAGGCGAATGGCCGCGCCATCGCTTACCTGGCCCATCTTTTCTTTGGGGACATCTTCGGCACGATTTACGACCTGAGCACGATCACGATTCTGTGGTTTGCCGGCGCGTCCGCGATGGCGGGTCTTTTGAGTATTGTGCCACGTTACTTGCCGCGTTACGGCATGGCGCCCGAGTGGGCCAGGGCGGCGCGGCCGCTCGTGATCGTGATCATCGCGATCGCTTTCGCGGTCACTTTCATCTTCAACGCGGACGTGAACAAGCAAGGCGGCGCCTACGCGACCGGCGTGTTGGTGTTGATGACTTCGGCGGCAATCGCCGTGACTCTCGCTGTGCGTCGCCGGCTCGGCAACTGGCACATCTATCTGATCATCGCCTCCGTCTTCGTCTACACGACCATTCAGAACATTCACGAGCGCCCTGAAGGAATCAAGATCGCTTCGTTCTTCATCCTGACGATCATCGTTGCGTCGCTCGTGTCGCGAGTTTGGCGTTCGACTGAGCTGCGCGTGGAGCGCATCGAGCTTGACGACAAGGCGCGGCAATTCATTAAGGATGCTGCCAAGGGAACGATCCGCATCATCACGAATCGCCGCGACACCGGCGACGCGACCGAGTATCAGCAGAAGGAACACGAGAAGCGGAACAGCAATCACATTCCCGAAGGCGAGCCGATTCTGTTTTTCGAAGTTACCCCCGGCGACGCTTCGGAGTTTTCGGGCACACTCGCAGTGCGCGGCGAAACTGTCGACGGTTTTCGCATTCTCCGGACGGAGTCGCCGGCGGTGCCGAACGCGATCGCCGCTTTCCTGCTTTATCTGCGGGACGAAATGGGCAAACTACCCCACGTTTATTTTGGTTGGAGCGAGGGAAACCCGATCTCTTATTTATTGAAGTACATCGCTTTTGGCGAGGGTGATACCGCTCCGGTCACTCACGAGGTGTTGCGGCAGGCAGAGAAAGATTCAAGCAGACGGCCGATCGTGCATGTCGGTGGTTAGGGTCGATCCGGCAGCAGGCCAGAACATGCGGCCAAGTTAAACCGGTGCGACTTCCACCACGTTAGCTATTTTTCCGGCAAGGAAGCAGGAACGACAATAAACGGGCCGTCCTTGCGACGGATAGAACGGAACAGTCGTTTGTTGTCCGCATTGTGCGCACTGGACTGAAACTTCGATGCGTTGCCGCACTCCCGACGACTGCGCCGCAGCGATTGCCGCCAGCCGTTCGTTCTTTGCTTGTTTGCAGGGCTTACAGCGTTTGGGTTCGTTCTTCAAACCTTTGTCGTGAAAGAAAACCTGTTCGCCTGCGGTCCAGATGAAGTTCTCATTGCAGTCGACGCACTTGATAGCGCGATCCTGATATTCACTTTCCTGGTGTGTTTCTATTGCGGGGGCCGCTTCCGTTTGTGACATGATCCACTCCCTGGGTCCTACAGCCTAAGCAACCACAACGATTCGGCGGGCGAAAGAAAGAAAAACGCGTCGATGACGAGACGCTCTTTGGTTTGTCCACCAATTGAGGGGTAAAAGGTCTCAAGCCCACACGGGGCTCCGTTTGGTCAATTTGTATATAACTATGTCGAAACTGTGTCAAGGAAAACCATGCGAAAAACACTTGTGATCGGGTCGGGCGGGCGCGAGCACGCGGTGGTCTGGGCGCTGCGCCACACGGCGGCAGAAGAGGTCGAGGTGTTTTGTGCGCCGGGGAACGCGGGCATTGGTAACGACGCGAAGCTCGTGAACATCGCGGCCGATCGTTACGAGCAACTCGCGGATTTTGCCCAGGCGGAACGAATTAACCTGACGTTTGTTGGACCGGAAGCACCGCTCGCGGGCGGGATTGTTGATCTGTTTGAAGCAAGAGGACTCCCGATTGTCGGGCCGACTCGCGCGGCCGCGCGTCTCGAGGGCAGTAAGATTTTTGCGAAGGAGTTCATGGCGCGACATGGCGTTCCGACGGCTTCGTTTCGCACCGCTGAATCGCCCGCGGAAGCGCTCGCGCATTTGCGGAGTGGGGAATTTGGCGCGAACGATTCGCCTGTCGTCATCAAGGCTGACGGTTTAGCGGCAGGCAAGGGTGTTGTCGTGGCCGCGACGCGTGCGGAGGCCGAGCAGGCGATCGAAGATTTGATGGTCCATCACGCGGCTGGCAAAGAAGCGGCGCAACGGGTCGTGATCGAAGAGGCGCTAAGCGGGCCTGAAGCATCCGTGTTGCTCTTTGCGGACGGCCGCGACTACGCCTTGATGCCCGCAGCCCGCGATCACAAACGCATCGGCGAGAACGATACCGGACCGAACACCGGCGGCATGGGCAGCATCACGGGTGACTCTGTTCTCGGCGCAGACGTTTTGGATCGTGTCGTGAAGGAGATCATCGAGCCAACGCTCGCCGGCGCCGAACAGGAAGGCATTCCTTTTAAAGGCATTCTGTTCCTCGGGTTAATGCTGACGCCGGATGGTCCAAAGCTGCTCGAATACAACGTGCGCTTCGGCGATCCCGAGACGCAGGCGATACTCGTTCGCTTGCAGACGGATCTGTTCACCATCTTCGACGCGATGCGGACGGGCACGCTCGCGGGGATGAAAGTGGAATGGAGTAGTGGCGCGTCAGCCTGCGTCGTGGCTGCGAATCGAGGCTATCCCGGCAAGTACGAAAGCGGCGCTGAAATCGAGGGCTTGGAGACGCTTTCGGACAAGCGCGTCCAGGTCTTTCATGCCGGGACTTCACGCGCTGCAAACGGCAAGTTCATCGCCACCGGCGGACGCGTTTTGGGTGTCACGGCAGCCGCCGCAAACCTGCCCACTGCGCTCGATCTTTGCTACGACGCATTGCGCGTTATTCATTGGCGGGGCATGCAGTTTCGGCGCGACATCGGGCGCTACAAATGACCGTCGGCGTGTTCTGTGGAAGGCTTTTCGCAGTGCTGTTATACTCCGAGACAGTTTTGTGGATTTGAAACTGCCTGAACGGATGTGTCGTACAACAGAACGTTGCCAGTGGCCGCAATTGCCGCAATCCGGGCCGGCGCTCCCAACGTTTGAGCTTTCAAATTTCGCTGCCGGAGGATAGCGAGAATGGGACTGTGGACAAGAATGAAGCGCTCGATGCGCGCCCTCTTCGGGGGCATAATTGAAAAGACTGAAGATCCCGAGCTCATTCTTCAGCAGACCATCCGCGATATGCGCGACCGCGTGCCGGAGTTGAACAACTCCGTGGCGCAGGTGATGGCCACCGAAAAATTGCTTGCTAAAAACAGGGAGCGCCTCGAAACGCAGCGCGTCGATCTCGACTCGAAAATCCGCGCTTCGGTGAAGATGGGTCGCGACGATATCGCCACCGCTTACATCGGACAGTTGCAACAGGTCCAGATCGATCTCGAAAAAACGTCTCAGCAACTTGAGCACGCGAACCTCGCATCGAAGCAGGCACTTAAAGCACGCGATAATTACGTGTTGCAAATGCAGCGTCGCACCGCCGAAGCGATGCAGTTGATAAATCAGTCGAAGCAGGCAAAGCTGCAGGAACAACTCGCGCAAACGATGGAGTCGTTCCAGTTGGGCGACGACGCGTCGACGTTCAACGAGATGCGCGACAAGATCGATCGTCGCGCGGCGGCCGCCGAAGCGAAGATGCAGTTAGGCGCCGCGTCCGTCGACACCCAGATGCAGGAGATCGAACGCGAGGCGCTGGACATGCAGTTGGCCGACAAGCTGCTCGAGTACAAACGCGATATGGGCTTGCTGGGACCCGCGACGAGCGCACCGCAGCCGCAAGCTCTTCCTGCCGAAGGCGAAACTACTACCGGCGGCGGACACAACGGTACGGGCAGCAGGTAAGAAGCGAAGACTGAAGCTGTGATTCAAGTTGTATGGCCGAGTTACCAAAGATAGATCTGAAGTATCTAAAAGAGGCCTTTAAAGAACCCATCAACTTTTGGGGAATGGCCGGCTTTGCAGTGGCCGCTGCGTATGTTCAGGATGTGACACCACTCGTTGCTGCGTTAGCTACCGAAGCAGTTTATCTTGCCGCCGTGCCTGCCAGTACCATCTATCGCCGCCTTGTCGATCGCCGCGAAAAGCAACGCCTGCTAAAGCTCCGCGAGCAACAACGCGAGGCGCAAATCAAACTCTTCGATCCACGCGAGCGTGAAGCCGTCGAATATCTGCGTTGGATGAAGAACCAGATCTACTCCAACTACAAGAAATTCACCGGCACCAAACAGATTCCGCACAACATCGAGAGTTTGGACCAGCGCTGGGAAGACTTCGTCGATCTGCTCGACGTTTATCGGCGGCGCAAGCATCACCTGCGTTCGATCAATCGTCAGGCAGTGCAGAATCAACTGGTCCAGGCGGAACGCGCGGTGTCTGCGGCGAAAGATGATCGCGAGCGGCGAATTCAACAAGCGAACGTTGAGATTCTCAAGCGGCGCGTGGCGGCGTTCAATGATATTGAGCGTTCGGTGAAGCTGGTTGAGGGACAGTTGCAGTCGATTGAGAACTTCTTTGGTTTGGTTAACGATCAGGTCGTTACCTTACCAACGCCCGAACGTGTTTCCTCTTTGGATTTCGAGCAGCTCAGTGATTCGATCGCGATGACGAAGCAGATGCTCGAAGAGACCTCAGATACGTTTGCCGCGCTCGACAGTCACAATCGTGATCTGGGGAATTACGAGTTGCTGCTGTCGAACACTGGTACTTCCGGAAAGTAACAACCACCACAACTCAGTGGCTCATCGAGTAGATGATCACGTTGATCCCTATCTTGTACGCGATGACACCATAGCGCGCCGGATAACGCGGATCGTTGACCCACTCCCACGCATCACCCAGGTCACAGTTGAAGGTCATAAAGATCATCAACCTTCCGTTCTTGTCTTCGACGCCCCGGTAATGCGGCGTGACGCCTCCGTGCTCGTAGGTTACTCCGCGAATCAGTGCGGCGACACCGGGAACCTGGATCACCTGGTCCAAATCGAAGTAGCTGTGAAAAATCGGATGCGTGATTGGTAGATCTTTGGGCTCGTACTCGGGAAAGATCTTCTTGAGTTCTCCTCTGGCGTGGGCCCATTCGATCTCGCCGTGGAAGTCGTCGAGCATTAGAAACCCGCCGCGCAAGAGATACTCGCGGAGTGCGGCCGCGTCGTTGTCGGTGAGTTCGAGATGACCGGGCTCGACGATATACACGAACGGATAGTCGTATATTTTCGGATCTGTGGGACGTATCTGGACCGGTTGCGAGGCGAGGTGCAGGTTAGTGCTCGCCCAGAGGTGAATGCCTTCCATGAAGTTGTAATCCGCCTCGGGATAATCGACGCGCCACGCGCCGCCGAACCAGGCGTTATAAGGCGAGTGTGGCGACGAGTACATGATCCGGGCAAACGCATACTCACCGGGTTTTTGAGGGCCGTTCTGCATACGCTTCAACAGCGACGGGCTCCCCACAGCACCGCCTTCAAATCCTGACGGGTCTTGTTGCTGAAATCGTTGCTGCTGGAACGGGGGACGTTGCTGCTGCCCGCCTGAAGATTGCTGTTGTCCACGTCCAGGCAGAAGTGTGACTAGAACGATGAGAATTAAAACAAGGCCCGTTACCGTCTGACGTCGAGTTACAGACATAGTGGTTTAACGCCGTCCCGAGATGGGAATCTTCTCAAGATGATAGTGCCGCTTAGATGACTGGTCACGACCGTTTTGTTGTTCTCCGCCGGCCCGCTCATTACATCACAAACGGAAATATTTCTTGAGCCGAAAACATATAGGTTAGGCGTTTACCCCTAAGGTCTGAATGAGAGGAACCCAGCAATGAACTTACAACCTGCCGGTGCGCTTACTAACGACTCAAGAATTGACAGCTTCTTCAATTTTTTCCAGTCAGTTATTCCCAATCAAAACTATCGCGTTATCGTTGTCTTTCTCGTCATCGCGTTGATTGTATTCGCAGTTTTGACAGTCATACCTGTCGGGAGGCTTCGGCAGCAACGACCGAAACATTGTCCTCTCGATGGTAATCATCTCATTGCTGGTGTTGCTTATGGCAGTGTCAGTGCCATATCGCTGGGAGTGGGTTGTCGGCCTGCTGCCAACGATGCTCGTGGGTTATCAGCTCTTTTACTTGTGGCTATACCATCCCAAGGAGACAAGCAATCGAGCCCCGCTCTTGATTCCTCCCGGGCAAACCGCTGAAGCCGCCCAGCAGTACAAAACACAGGCGCAAAACGCCATCGACAATAACTTCAACTTGCGAACACTCTTCACTCGGTACGGGCTGCCGGCGGTGCTGTTGGGCATCACCGGAATCGTGATCACCGACATAATGGTCGAGCCGCAGAATTACTTCTCGGCGCAGCTATTGACTGACAATTGGAAGGCCGCAACGATGATGATGCGCGGCATAAGACTCGGCGCCGTAGGCGCATTCGTTTACGTTCTTTTGCAATTGGGCCGGCGCACATTTCGTCACGATGTGACGGGCGCGGTGGCAATGTGGTGCTGGGTGACACTCGTTCTTGGACCAGTGCTGGCTGCTGCTGTTGCCTTCCTCTGGCGCGCTGATGTAGACCAGGGAGCTGGGTGGTGGGGCACTGGTGTGGTGCTTTTCTTTACCGGCTTTGCTCCGCGAAGAGTGATCGCCGCGATTGAACACGCTGCCGCCGAGTTGTTGAAGATTGGTCCAACATCCGTTGTTCAGCCGCGACTGATTCCCCTCACGCAGGTTCGCGGCATTGGAACGGAAATAGAGGAGCGTCTATCCGAAGAAGGCATCATCGATGTCAATCTTCTGGCCACCGCTGACCCAATCCGTCTGATGCGCAATACGCCTTTCGACATGCGGCAGATTATCAATTGGATCGACGAAGGCAATACTCATCGTTACGTTGCCGCGGAGTTGGCAGGCACTGGAAGAGGAGGGCATAACCGGAGCCATCGACCTCGCTTGGTATTACGATAGGGTCATCGACGTGGGCACTGATCTGCCGCTGCCACCAACTCCGGGAATGAATGATTTGGCCGGCAAGGCTAAGTTAACGTACGACAGTTTCGTCGCTACTATTCAGCGACTCAACCAGGACAGACAAGTCCAAATCATCTGGAGTTTATACAATTACTTTACCGAGTTTGGCGGGGGCTTGGAGGAATATTCCAGCAAACGAAATACGGACCCACAACAAGCATTAGCTAATCCTTGAGTCACGCGTGCGAAGCACACTGTATAGCCCTTAAAAAACAAACTACCACAAGATATTGGTTGACAACCCCTCGGCCGAAGGAGTATATTCCGCTCCGCTCGTGAACAAGGTCGGGGCCAACCGCAGTAATCAGATTACAGTCTAAACTAAGGCTCTGCGTAGCAATACGCCAGGCCTACCTGTTTCTAAAACACAGCATTTTCGCCCCCGAAATGAGAAAGGCAGCAGATCGATGAGCGCAACTATCGGCAAAAAAGTCGGAAACAACCCCGCCGGGTCTCCCAAAACCCAAGCCGGGTCTCCCGTGGTTTCCCCGCGTCGAAAGTCGCATGAACTGGGGCTCAATGCCAGAAAAGTCGTCAGCAAACGCTATTCGCTCAAGGATTCCAAGGGGCAGCCTTTCGAAGAGTGGGCGGACATCGTGAAGCGCGTCGTCGGCCACGTCTCGAAGGCCGAAACAGGCGAGAAAAGAGACCAGTTTTTCGCCGCGATGAGCGAGGTGATGCTGGCGCGCGAATTCATTCCCAACACGCCCTGCCTCGTCAACGCCGGCAAAGTCAACGGCCAACTCGCGGCGTGCTTCGTTTTGGAAGTGCCCGACTCGCTCAGCGGCATCATGGATCACGCCAAGGCCGCAGCCACGATTCACCAGACGGGCGGCGGCACCGGCATGACGTACGAGTTTCTGCGGCCGCACGGCGCGATGGTCAGCTCCGCGACTGGTGTTGCTTCCGGCCCGGTCTCGTTCATGAACATCGTCAACCAGGTCACTGACGTGGTGAAGCAGGGCGGTGTGCGACGCGGCGCCAACATGGGCATGATGCGCGTTACGCACCCGGACGTGCTGCGTTTCATTCACGCGAAAAACGATCAGCACTCGCTGACGAATTTCAATATCTCCGTAAACGTTACCGACAAGTTTTTGAAAGCCGTTGATAACAACGAATGGTTCCAGTTGGAGTTCAACGGCGAACCGTGGCAGGAAGCGATCTTCGATCCGGTGCGCGATGGTGATTACGTGGTCTATCGCCGCGCGGATGGCTCAACCGTGACCTTCTGCGATCGCCAGGCTTTTGTAAACGCAGATCTTTCGGACTGCACGATCGAAGAGCCGCCGCGTCTCGGAATGATCTTCGCGCCCGACATTTGGAACCGCATCGTTGCGAGCGCGCACAAGTATGCCGAACCGGGCATCGCTTTCATCGACGAAGTGAATCGTCACAATCACATGATGAAGTCGATGGGACCAATCTATTCGTGCAATCCGTGTGGCGAACAGTTTCTGCACTTCTCGAACTCGTGCAATCTCGGTTCGATCGATCTCGCGAAGTTTTACGATCCCGAGAAGCGAGTCGACTGGGACCGCCTGCGTGAAGTGACGCATCTCTGCACGCGTTTTCTCGACAACGTGATCGACACCTGTGCGTGGCCGTTGCCGGAGATTAACGACGTGGTCCATCGCACGCGTCCCGTTGGTCTTGGCATCATGGGCTTCGCGGATCTCTGTCTGAACTTGAGCATCACTTACGGTTCGCCGGCGTCGATCGATCTGATGGACGAAGTGATGGGTTTCGTGCGGCGCGAGTCGTGGATGGAGAGCAATCGTTTGGGCGCGGAGAAGGGCGCGTTTCCGGAGTTTGAGCCGAACCGCGAGGCGTACACGGATTTCCTCTACAACCAGATCGGGATTCCCCAGGACATTCCGCTCACGCCGCGCAACTACGAAGTGACGACGATCGCGCCGACCGGAACGATCTCGCTCGTCGCGGAAACGTCTTCCGGCATCGAGCCGAATTTTTCGTGGGCTTACGTGCGCAAAGACACGCTCGGCACGCGCACTTACGTGCACACGCTCGCGGCGCGCGCACTCGGAATCGATGTGGACCAATGCGATCAGGATTCGATAGATGCGGCTGCCACTTACGTCGTGGAACACGAGCAGGAGTTGCCGCCGCACTTTATCTCGGCGATGAACATAAGCGCTGAGCAGCACGTTCATGTGCTCGCGGCTGCTCAGCGCAACGTCGATAATAGCGTGTCGAAGACTTGCAATGGCGCGGTCAATGACACTGTCGAATCCGTGGACGCGTTGTACCGCCTCGGCCGGCAACTCGGTTGCAAAGCGGTCAGTTATTATCGCGACGGTTCGCGCGAGAACCAGGTGTTGACGTCGATGAAAGCGGAGGAACCAAAAGGCGAGATCGCGTGCAATCCCGAAGCGGTGGTCGAGCCGTTGGATGAAGCGGTAAGCGCGGCAGAAGCGACTGCGGCTGACGATGCCTCGGCGCGTCAGGAAGCGATCGCGCGCGAACACACGGACACGGTGAAAGTTCCCGCGGTTACTGCGATTCGCATCGAGCGTCCGCGCGAGTTGCGCGGTGCGACGTGGCAGATTCCGTTTGACGGTCAGAACCTCTACGTCACGGTTAATCACGACGGCAAGATGATTCAGGAAGTGTTTGCTACTGGTCCAATCAGTGGTGGTGTGGGATTGCTGGCGTCGAAGATGTTGCGCGGCGGCTTCGACGCGGCGGAAGTGGCTTACAGTCTCAACAAAGTGACCGGCACACACGCCGTCTGGTTCAACGAACGTTTGCTAACGTCGCCCGAACAAGCAGTTGCGGAGTGCATTATGATCACTGTGCGTCGCGTTCAGGATCTTCCCGACTCCGCCCGCGCAGTGAACAAAGCCCAGCATCACGGCGCACAGAAGCCCGTAACGGGCGCCATCATGTCCAACATGATCGGCATCTGTCCCGAATGTCACGGCCAACTCGAGCACGCGAGCGGCTGCGACTTCTGCCGCGACTGCGGCTACAGCAAGTGTAAGTAAACAACTTCAGTTTCGCCCCTGCTAGCGAAGGCGCTCCGTCTTGGAGCGCCTTTTTGTTTGGATGGTGAGTCCAAAATTTTGTGCCGTTGACGCGTGATATGCGGCTGCGTAATATGTCGCTATGGCATATATAGGTTCGCGAGTGCTGGATAGGGAGTTGAAGAAGGGGAGTGCGGAGTTGTTGATTCTGTCGCTGCTCGAATCACAGCCGCGTCATGGGTATGACATTGGCACGCTCATCGAACAACGTTCGCGCGGCAGGCTGCGCTTCAATGTCGCTTCGCTTTATCCGCTGCTTTATCGGCTTGAGAAACGCGGTTGGATCCAGGGACGTTGGGTCGAAAAGCCGGGACAGCGCCGACGCCGTTATTACCGGCTCACTGCTGAAGGCAAAAAGATACTGAAAGCGCAGCGCAACAGTTGGCGTGAGTTTGTTGAGGCCATCAACAGTATTGTCGGGCTCGAACACGCCTGACATTGCCCGACGCGAAGCATAACTGATCCCCCTTTTTCACAACATGCCTGACTGGAAAGAAGAGATTAGACGCCGCCTGCGCGGGCTGAATATCGCGCCGGTAAACGAAGCGGAGATCGCTGAGGAGTTGGCCCAACATCTCGACGATGTGTATCAGCGTGCGCTCCGCAGCGGCGCCCACGAAGCCGAAGCACAGCAGACGGCGTTGAGCGAGCTCGCGGGCGAACTCGAGGACGTACAGCGTTACAAGCAGCCGCGCGACCAACATCCGCAGCTGCGCGAACAATATCCGCAGCTGCCACACGAATATTCGCTGCCAGACGAACCAAGGAGACTTAACTTGTTAACTGATCTACTGCAAGACCTGCGTTATGCCGTGCGCATGTTGAAGAAAAACCCCGGCTTCACCGCCGTCGCCGTGATCGCGCTCGCTCTCGGCATCGGCGCCAACACCGCGATCTTCAGCGTCGTCAACAACGTGCTGCTGCGCCCGCTGCCTTATAAAGATCCCGAACAACTCGTGACGGTTTGGGAAGACGCCTCGAGACACGGCTACCCGCAAGACACGCCCGCCGCCGCCAACTACGTCGACTGGCGCGATCAAAACAGCGTGTTCACCGGCATGGCTGCGATCGCCGACTCGAATTTCAATCTCACGAACGCGGGCGATCCGGAAAGACTCAAAGGCCGTCGTGTCTCGGCAAATCTGTTTCCGCTGCTCGGTGTCGAACCGCAGCTCGGACGCGTCTTCAGCAGCGCAGAAGATCAACCCGGCTCACAGCACGTCGCGCTCCTGAGCTATCTCCTGTGGCAACGCCGTTTCGGCGGCGATCAAAACATCGTCGGCAAAACGTTAACGCTCAACGACGAGACATACACCGTCGTCGGCGTGATGCCCGCGCGCTTTCAGTTTCCTGAAAAAGACGACGAACTCTGGGTGCCGATCGCATTGAGCGCGCAAGAGGCTGCGAACCGCAACCGCCACTATCTCCAAGTCGTGGCCCGACTAAAGCCCGGCGTCACGCTCCAACAAGCGCAAACAGAGATGACGACGATCGGCGCGCGCTTGCAGCAACAGTATCCGGCGTCAAACACGGATCTCGGCGTGGCCGTCACTTCGTTGCACGAACACCTCGTCGGCGACATCAAACCGGCGCTCCTGATCCTTTTAGGCGCGGTCGGACTCGTGCTGTTGATTGCGTGCGCGAACGTCGCGAACCTGTTGCTCGCACGCGCTGCGATCAGACAAAAAGAGATCGCGTTGCGAGTCGCACTCGGAGCGCGACGCTGGCGTTTGCTGCGGCAGTTCTTAACTGAGAGCGTGTTGCTTGCGACGGTTGGTGGAATACTCGGCCTCGCGCTCGCTTACGTGGGCCTCGTGTTACTCGGCTCGTTCATACCCGAAAGCATTTCCCAGGCGCGCGACGTTTCGCTCGATCTCAGAGTGCTCGGCTTCACGTTGCTCGTTTCAATAATCACGGGCGTGGTTTTCGGTCTCGCTCCAGCAATTCAGGCCGTCCGGATGAACCAAAGCGAGACCCTGAAGGAGGGCGGACGCGATTCAGTAACCGGACGCAGCGGCAAACGACTGCGCGGTGTGCTCGTCACCGCCGAGGTGGCGGTATCGCTGGTGCTGCTGATCGCGGCCGGCCTCCTAATCAATAGCTTTCTGCGTTTGCGCAACATCGATCCCGGTTTTCGTGTGGACCACCTGCTGACAATGAAGATCGAATTACCCAAACCGAAGTACAAACAGATGGCCCAGCGCACAGGCTTCTACAACAACCTGATCGAACGCGTGCAATCGCTCGCCGGCGTGCGCTCCGCCGCAGTCACGACGAACCTTCCGTTGTATCGACAGGGCAATTCGGTAGGGGTGCAGCTCGAAGGGAAACCCGCGCCGCCGCCGGGACAGGAACTGATCGTCGTCACGAGAATCGTCAGTCCGGGTTACTTCGACACGATGAGCATTCCGCTGCTCGCCGGCAGGCAGTTGAACGATCACGATACTGAGAACAGTCCGAGCGCGGTAGTGATCAGCGAAACAATGGCCCATCGCTACTGGCCGGGCGAAGACGCCGTCGGCAAACGTATTTCCATCGGACCAGTTCAGTCCGACGCGGATTGGATTCAGGTCGTGGGCGTGGTGAAAGACGTACGGCAGTTTGAGTTGAACCGCGAACCGGGGCCGCAGATGTATCTCTCGTACCGCCAGGCAGCCTTCTTCTCGCCCGAGGATCTCGTGGTGAAAACCGACGTCGATCCGGCGAGCATGGCCGCGACCGTGCGCAAGGCAGTTTGGGATGTCGACAGGGACCAGCCGGTGTCGAACATCCGCACGATGGACGACATCCTCGCCGGCTCGATCGCGCGCCAACGGTTCAGCATGTTGTTGCTAGGCGTGTTTGCCGGCGTTGCGTTGCTGCTCGCCGCGGTCGGCATTTACGGCGTGATGAGTTACTCGGTGGCCCAACGCACGCACGAGATCGGCATTCGCATGGCGCTCGGCGCGACGACTAGCGCCGTGTTGAAGCTCGCCGTCGGTTACGGACTGAAGCTGGTGATCGCGGGCGTTTTGATCGGACTCGTCGCTGCGTTTGTGCTGACGCGTCTGATGTCCACGTTGCTCTTCGGCGTCACCGCGACGGATCCGGCAACGTTTGCGCTGATCTCGTTGTTGCTAATCTCGGTGGCGGCGATTGCGAGTTACATACCCGCGCGGCGCGCGACGAAAGTCGATCCGCTGATTGCGTTGCGTTACGAGTGAGACAGTTTTTGGCGGTTGACGCCTCACATTTTCCGTCACTGCTCAACTCGCCCTGCGAAATTCTCGCGGAAATCCTCACTTAAAAACTGGCACGACGATTGTCATTGAAGCTGCGGCCGCCTTCTCGACGCCACGCCCCCATACTCGACGCCACCGTCTCTCGATGCTCCCGATAATCTCCGTCATCGGCTTTACCACTCTCGCCACGCTCGTTCACGAGCTGGGACACCTCGCCGCCGCTCGGCTCTGCCGTGTTCCCGCCTCTGAGCTTGGACTCGGCATGGGCCGTAAGCTGGCGCTCATTCGCCTCGGCAACTTCAGGGTGAGTTTCGGGATGGTTCCCGCTGGTTCGTTCGTGATGCTCGACGGCACAGTCTTGAAGCAACGATCGATCGGCGCTCAGCTCTTCGTGCATCTTGGCGGCGTCATCTTTAACCTCGCCGTTGGCTTGCTGACTCACGGCACCATGTTTGGCTGGTTCAACCTTCTGCTCGCCGCCGGAAACATTCTGCCGCTCTATCAACACGACGGTTGGAAGTGCGGCGTTGTAGTTTTGCGAGCGCTGCTGCAGCGCACGAGTCAGCCGCTCGAGCGCGCCTTTACTTATTCGGGTGGCTTCGTGAGTTTGCTGCTCGCGTTCTACGCCGCGCGATTCTTTTTCTAAAACTTCTCGCAAACGCAAAACTGCCGGAGCTATCGCGAAACAGCTCCGGCAGTTTTGTTGTTACTACTTCTGCCTACTTGTGGATGACGATGCTGCCACCGCTAATCGCCAACGGATTAGCTAGGTCAATGTCGTCTGAAGCGCCGACCCTGTTGTCATAAACGACAACTCCGTTCCGCGTAATCTTCATGCGGAATTTGTCGACACCTCCGCCGCCGTTCACATCTCCATCGTAAGCCGTCAGTACAAACTTGTAACCCTCAACGCCGTTGATGTCACCCGTGCCTTTGTACTGGGCTTTGTAACCAGAGATAACGAGTGAACCCAGGTCGTAAGAGGAACTGTGGAAGTTGATGTCGCCCGCTTGGAATTGAAACTCCGTCTGGCCGTCCGGTGTGTTCGAGCCCTTCTTGTATTTCGAGACGAAACCGAAATTGGCCTTGCCGGTCTGGTTCGCACAGGCGGCAGTTAACTGGCATGCGCCCACTGGCGACGTGATCCAGCCACCGCCGGTGACAAATCCAGCGTCGGGATCGAATATCACGATGTACTGGAGGTCGAGCGGTTTAGTCTGTGCGCCTGTATCGTCGTCGGTGATTGTTACTGTTACAGAGTAGACGCCCGGAGCAGTAAAGGTATGCGAGCCCGTGCACGTACCGCTGCCGGATGCTTCGGTAACTGTTCCGGTTGTGGTGCTACCGTCGTCCCAATTGATAGAGCAGGTGTGGGTATCCAGGGTCCCGACGTCAGTGAAGGTTGCGCTCACGTTCGAAACGACGCCTACGCCTTGCGGTGCAGTCGGTCCCGTGACGCTGCTGATCACTGGATTCACATTATTCACCCGGACCGTGGAAGACCCGCTGTTCGAGCTGGCGCCATCGGAAACAGTTACATTCACGATGTAGGAATCTGATGGCGTCCCGGTCGGGTTGTCGTCTCGGTACTGGTGTGATGCGCCAAACGTGGTTACGCCGGCAGCAAGTGGCACTGTTGTCGGTGAACCCTCTCCCCAGGTTATGGTTACTGTGTGGGGTTGTCCCGGATCGGGATCCGTGAACGAGCCGGTGATCGATGCTGTACCGTTCTCGTTAATCGTTACCGGATTGACGACCACGTTGGACGGAGCCACGTTAGTGATCGTAAACGTGCTGCCGGCGTTCGTGATGGTGTAGTTATTGAGTGCGCCGGGTACGGCGGCGGTTAGTGTTGCCGTTATCGCGTACGGTCCGGGCGCTTCACCTGCAACGCGCGAATATGTTGCGCTTACTCCGTCAGCGGCCAGGAAGTTTGTGCCGCTGCCGGTCGTCAGTGGACTGGGATCCGGATTAGCAAATACCTTGCTGTTCGGATTCGTGGTCCAGGTAGCCGCGCGACGGTTGATGGTGAAGTCAGCGCCGGTGTTGGTGATGGTGTAGTTGTTGAGATCGCCCGTGGCGCTGAGCGTCGCGGTGATGTGATAGGGGCTGCCGGCGACTGATTCACCCGCGGCGCGGCTGTAGCTGGCCGTGACGTTGTCGGCGGCCAGGAAGTTACTGCCGCTGCCGGTGGTCAACGGACTCGGGTCAGCATCGCCGTAGGTCTTGCTGTTCGGGTTCGTGATCCAGGTGGCAGCACGACGGTTGATAGTGAAGTCAGCGCCGGTGTTGGTAATGGTGTAGTTGTTGAGATCGCCCGTGGCGCTGAGCGTCGCGGTGATGTGATAGG
>CAMLLD010000009.1 GCA_946480785.1 uncultured Blastocatellia bacterium
GGCGACGTGACGCTTCGAAACCGCATCGTCGTTTCGCCGATGTGTCAATACTCGAGCGACAACGGCATGCCGACCGATTGGCATTTGGTGCATCTCGGGAGTCGTGCTGTCGGTGGCGCAGCGATGATCTTTGTCGAAGCGACCGCGGTGTCGCCGGAAGGTCGCATCTCACCGGGCGATTCCGGTATTTGGTCCGACGCTCACGCTGAGGCGTTCAAGCGCATCACGGCGTTCATTAAGTCGCAAAACGCGGTGGCTGCGATTCAACTGGCGCACGCCGGGCGTAAAGCGTCGACTGATGTGCCGTGGCGCGGTGGTGGTTTCCTGCGCGCGGATGAAGGTGGTTGGCAAACGATCGCGCCGAGCCCGATTGCGTTTCGCGAAGGTGATGATGCTCCACGCGCCATGACGCGGGACGATATCGAAGAAGCGATCGCGCAGTTTGCGGACGCGACTCGCCGCAGCGTTGCAGCGGGATTTGAGGCCGTTGAGATTCACATGGCGCATGGTTATTTGCTGCACGAGTTTTTGTCGCCGTTGTCGAATCGACGAACGGACGAGTACGGTGGCGGCCTCGAAGCACGCGCGAGATTTCCTTTGCAAGTTGCGCGTGCGGTGCGTGCGGAGTTTCCGCCGGAGTTGCCGGTGTTTGTGCGCATCTCGGCGACGGATTGGGTTGACGGCGGTTGGGACCTGTCGCAGTCGATTCAATTCGCGCGCTGGTTGAAAGCGGAAGGAATCGATCTAATCGACTGTTCGAGCGGCGGTCTCGTGCCGGGCGCGAAGATTCCGATTGCACCGGGCTATCAGGTTCCGTTTGCAGCCGCGATTCGCAAAGAAGCGGAAATCGCTACAGGCGCTGTCGGCCTAATCACTGAACCGCAGCAGGCCGAGCAAATCATCTCTGGCGGCAAAGCCGATCTCGTATTCCTCGCGCGCGCCATACTGCGCGATCCCTATTGGCCCATCCACGCCGCGCGCGAACTCGACACCAAGGTTCCTTACCCACCTCAATACGGCCGCGCGTGGGATTGAGTCGCGTTTCAGACGGGCTGCGCAGTTCACTCCTTTGCAGCGCGTTTGATAGAGCTGTTTCTTACAACTTGACCTAATGTCCCACATCTGGGACACTGCCGCGGTGAAACTTGCTGCATTTCACCCGAAGGCACTAACTGTGATTAGAAGTTTTTCAAAAGATACGCGACGGGAGGTAGGTAAGGTTGTCTTTGATCTGCAGGCAGGTGTGAAGCTTACAATGCCTTTGTCGCGATCGATGCCGGCAGTAGCGATAGGCGCCCACGAATTGCGCATCAGGGATGGCTCGGGAATCTATCGGGTGTTTTATTACACCAAGCTGGCGAACTCAGTTTTGATCTTTCACGCTTTTACGAAGAAGACGCAGAAAACGCCGCAGCACGAGATTGCTTTAGCACGCGAAAGACTCAAGGAGATGCTCGATGAAGAAAGCTAAACCGGTCGTTGCCCGCGACGCTCGAGAACTCGCAAAGGTCTTGGGGCTCTCACCGGCGGACGGAATGGAAATCGAATTTCGTAGCAATCTGAACGATAAAATTATTGAGGTTGTGACGAAGAAGGGATTGACGCACGCGGACGTAGCCCGACTCGCTCACACCTCACGTACTCGCGTCACCGCTATTTTGAACCGCAACACGCACGACATTTCGACCGATCTCATGTTGCGCGTCCTGGCATCGCTCGGCGTACGCGCAAAACTGCAATTCAAGAGCGCTGCGTGATCGATAGCCCATTGCTTCAAATCTCAACCCAGCAGCTCGTTAGGTTAAGATCGAAGCTGTAGTGTAAACGTGACAGCTCCGTGCAGTATTGATTGCCGTTTGGACTCATGAACAACACGCCGATTTGGAGATACCTATCTCTTGCAAAATACGTTGACCTTCTTCGGAGTCGATCCTTTTATTTTCCGAAAGCCTCACGCTTTCAGGATGAAACCGAAGGAAAATGGTGGGGTCATGCTAATCTTTATCAAAACGCTCAACACTGGAGTCAACTTCCAGCGAACACACATGTGCTTGAGCAGTTGCTAGCCAAGGCTGGGCACGATCAAGCAGCAATGCTGCGAGAAATAAATCAAACTCTAACCTCAGCCAATCAGTGGGTCGGAAATATTTTACGAATGGCCCTCCGCGCCTATCCGAATAAGAGAAGAGAGTACCTGGAATCAGTTATTTCTAGTTGGAAGAATTTCTACACCAACCACAATGTCGCGGTGCAGCAATGGAAGTCGGACTTGCACGTCTTTCGTGAGTCTACTTACATAAGCTGTTGGAATCGTGCTTCTTCAATGTCATTAGCGATGTGGGAAATGTATGGCGGTGGAAGTGAGTCTGTTGCAGTTCGTTCAACGAGTGACAAGCTACAGGCAGTGATCCAGGCCAACACTGTCTTACTCGATGAGCACGGACTCATGGGAACACTGGCTGAAGTTGAATACATCGAAGGCCTGAAAAATCCGAACGATGAAGTGCAAGAACATATTTATCAAATCATGTTTGAGAGAGACCGGGATATCAATGTGGGACTGTTTGCAATTAAGCCAAGCATTTAAGAGTTTGAGCGTGAAGTACGAGCGATACTCTTTGCGAAGCGAGAGCTATTCGCTCCCCTAGAGGTTCCATACCCGAACCTACGTGGCTTTTCTCTTCCACTTACTCCCGAAGCTGATGAGCCACGATCAGTCGTTGATTTTATCGAGAGCGTCTATGTGCATCCGATGCTGGAGGCGGACTCGCTAACGGTACGCGCGGTTACAGAAATTAATCGGCGATTCGATGTAGCCGAAATACCGGTGGGTCGCAGATAAAATTGAGGCTCTCGGAAGTGAGGTCATACTGCCGTAGGGCAAGCGGCTCAGGTCTTTGCAGGGGCAGTCGCGCGGGCCTTCATTACTTCTTTTAGAAATCGCTTCGCTACTTTCCCTGCAACGGTGCCGCCGAGGGAACTCAGTTTCCCGCTGGCTACGACGATGTTGGAGCGGGGATCGATTGCGGTGTAAACGAACTTCGTCAACACGTCGTGATGAACTTCGAGGATTAAGTCCGCAACTTTGGGATCTCGGGTGATGACCAGTCCCAGCCGCGAAAATTCCGGCCGCTGTTGGAGTTTCTCTTCAATGACTGAGCTGCCAACCAGCACTGACGTCGACTGCACACAGATGAGCCTCGCGGATCGGAGTGAAGCGATCGGGTCTGGCGTGGACGACTGTGCTGAAACGCCAGTGGCGCACAGTAATAGGGCGGCGAAGAGTGGAAACACTTTGTGTGGGTGTGCGAACGATCTCATGGTGGCCCAACTATCTTCTTTTTGGTGGGCGGGCTGAGGGAAGATCAGGACAGTTTTTCGATTGTCACTTGATCAGCGGACGACTCAGCCGCGGGCGGGAAGAGGGTCAGGTTGAGGTTTTGGGTGGCGGTTAGCTTCGCGAGAAAGTCGTCGCGCGAGATGGTCTTGCCGCCGAGTGCTTCGAGGTGAGGGGTCAGCATCTGGATGTCGATCCAGTCGAGGCCACGCGCCTTGAGGTGGTCGATTAGGAAGAGGAGCGCGAGTTTGGAGGCGTTCGAGCGGAGAGAAAACATGCTCTCACCAGCGAAACTACCGCACGCATCTACGCCGTAAAGTCCACCAACGAGCTCGTCGCCTTCCCAAACCTCAACACTGTGAGCATGGCCCAGCCGGTGAAGCTCGCAGTAGGCGCGGATCATTGATCGCGTGATCCAGGTACGTGATTCGTGCTTGCGCCGGACGGTGGCGCAGTGAGTGATGACCTGCGGAAACGCGCGATCGATCGTGAACTGAAACGTCGACTTACGACGGGTGCGAGCAAGCCGTCGCGGAATGTGCAGCTCGGTAAACTCGAGAATACCCCGCTCTTCGGGACAGCACCACGGCAGGATGCGCTCGTTGATCGGCCAGGGAAAAATCCCACGACAGTAGGCACGCAGAAGGTTGGTGGTGTTGAGTGGTCCACCGAGAGCGACAATGCCTTCGATCGCGTCTGCGGGATCGAGGAAATAAATCAAGTCACTGTCATGAGACTTCATTGGGCGTCAAAAATTCATTCCGGGAACTTCAACAAGAATTCATCCTGGTCCAACTCTACCAGGACCTCACCCGCAATCTCCTCACTGCTAAATAGGATCTTCTCAGCCAGCGGTTCCTTGATCTTCGCCTGAATCAAACGAGCCATCGGCCGTGCGCCCAGCAGCCGATCGAAACCACGTTGCGCCAACCACGACCGCGCTGCAGGCGAAAGCTTTACCACCACGTTCTTCTCACGCAGTTGCTGATTGAGTTCGTCAATGAACTTATCGACGATCTGCTCGATGACCTGTGCGTCCAACGCCTTGAACGCAATCCACGCATCGAGGCGATTGCGAAACTCCGGACTAAACGTGCGCTCGATCGCGCCCCGTCCCTGCCCTTTGCCCTGATCTTTTTGAAACCCGATCCCACTCTCGCTGATCTCTCGTCCACCGGCGTTCGTCGTCATGATCAGAATGACGTTTCTAAAATCCGCCTTCTTGCCGTTGTTATCGGTCAGCGTCGCGTGATCCATCACTTGCAGCAGGATGTTGAAGAGATTCGGATGCGCTTTCTCGATCTCGTCGAGCACCAACACCGCATACGGCGTCCTGTTAATCGCATCTGTCAGCAGGCCACCCTGATCGAAACCCACATAACCCGGCGGCGCGCCAATCAAGCGCGACACAGTGTGACTCTCAGCGTATTCGCTCATGTCGAAGCGAATAAACTCGACCCCCAAAATCACCGCGATCTGTTTCGCCAACTCGGTCTTGCCCACACCGGTCGGACCGGAAAAGAGAAAACAGCCGACAGGCTTCTCGGGTTGGCCCAAGCCGGAGCGCGACAACTTGATTGCCCGAACGACCTGCTCGATCGCATGGTCCTGCCCAAAAATCACGCCCTTCAGTTTGCCTTCCAACTCTCCGAGCCGAACTTTTTCCGAACTCACCACCGTCTTCTCGGGCACCTTCGCCATGCGTGCGACCACAGTTTCGATCTCACGCGTCCCCACAGTTTTTTCGGACGTCGAGTTCAACTTCAACGCCGCGCCCGCTTCATCGAGTACGTCGATCGCCTTATCCGGCAGGAACCGATCGTGCATGTACTTCGCCGACATCTCAGCCGCGACGCGTATCGCGTCCGCCGTGTACGTGACGCCGTGATACTCCTCGTAATAACTCTTCAGTCCGTTCAGTATTCCCACGGTCTCTTCCACAGACGTTTCTGACACTTCGATCTTCTGAAAGCGCCGGGCGAGCGCGCGGTCTCGTTCGAATGACGCTTTGTACTCGCTGTAGGTAGTAGAGCCGATGCAACGCAGTTCACCCGAAGCGAGCGCCGGCTTGAGAATGTTCGATGCGTCCATCGAGCCACCGCTAACAGCCCCAGCTCCCACTATCGTGTGAATCTCGTCGATGAAAAGAATCGCGCCGGGGATCTTTTTCAGCGCCGCGATCACGCCCTTGAACCGTTGTTCGAACTCACCGCGGTATTTCGTGCCGGCTAAAACCGCGCCCATGTCCAACGCATACAGAGTCGCCGAGCGCAGCAACTCGGGAACTTCGCCGAGGTGAATTTTGAGCGCGAGACCTTCAGCGATCGCTGTTTTGCCGACGCCCGGCTCGCCGACATAAACCGGATTGTTTTTGCGACGACGGCACAAGATCTGAATCGTTCGTTGCAGCTCGTCGTTGCGTCCGATGAGCGGATCGATTTGTCCCGCCGCGGCGCGCTCGTTCAGGTTAACCGTAAAAGCCTGCAATGGATTTCTGGCCGACCGCGGGTCGCCGTCGCCTTCATCAGCGTCGACATCACCAACCGGCTGCTCTTCACCCGCGGGAGAAATGCCGTGCGAGATGTAGTTGAGCACGGCAAGACGCGTGATGCCGTGCTTGTTCAAAAGAAACGCGGCATGAGAATGCTTGGCGTTGAATAGCGCGGCCAGAACGTTGCCGCCGTTCACTTCCTGCTGTTCGCTCGCTTGCGCTTGGAGCAACGCGTACTGCAACACCTGCTGGAAAGCGATCGTCTGTTCCGGCAACGTGCTTCCATCAGCCCCAACCATTTCGTCGTGGGCAGCAAAGAACTCCTCGATTTCCTTCCGCAAGGCATTGAGGTTTCCGCCGCACGCATAGATGACGTCGCGCGCAGTGGGATCCACGAGCAACGCGAGCAGCAGATGCTCGAGCGTCACGTATTCGTGCTGCCGCTTCGTCGCTTCCGCAACGGCGAGATTTAAAGTGTTTTCAAGTTCCTTTGTGATCATTAGAGCGATTCGTATCAGTCAGAGCTTCCGTCCTCTTCCATCGTACACAAGAGCGGGAACTCATTAGCCTGCGACAGGCTCGTGACTTTGTCCACCTTCATCTCGGCGACTTCATGAGTGTAGACGCCCGCGAGGCCAATCCCCAGCCGGTGCACGTTCAGCATGATGCGAACGGCTTCGATTTCGCCGTGACCGAAGATGGTTTGCAGAATGAAGACGACGAATTCCATCGGGGTGAAATCATCGTTATGCAGTAACACCCGATAGAGCGGCGGCCGCTCCAGCTTTGTCTTACTCTCGGTCTTCTCGACGACAGCGTGGCCGTTTTCAAAATCATTCTTCGGCATACTGATTCAGCGAAGGTTCATAACATAGATCTCATAGTTACCGTCGCGGTTGCTCTGAAATGCGAGCTTCGAGCCGTCGGGCGAGATCGCAGCTTGAGTATCAATCTTCGGTCCCGCGGTCAAACGCCGGCGCTTGCCTCCGTTCAGATCGATGGCAAAGATATTCGACACGACCCCGACATTATCAACCGCAAAAGCAATGCTGGCGCCGTCGGGAGACCAGCACGGACCGAATGCGCTCACCGGATCCTTTGTTACCATCGTCACGTTACCGCCGTTCGCATCCGCAACGAAGACCTCGAGCCCGTACCCGGGACTAACGCTGGTAAAAGCGATTTTGCTTCCGTCGGGCGACGAGGCTGGCGAGGTCGCGCCGGTGGTCGTGAACCTGCTGACACCGCTACCGTCAGTGTTCATCGAATATATTTCACGTTTACCTTCACGGTTGCTGGTAAAGAAGATTCTGCCGTTGGACGACCAATCAGGACTCGAATCAACGCTCGCGTCAAACGTCAATCGTGATTCATTGCTGCCGTCGGCGTTTACGACATAGATCTCGAGGTTTCCGTCCAGCGCGCGCACGAAAGCGATCCGTTTGCCGTCGCGCGACCATGCGGGTTCGCTGTCGTCAGCTTTCGCGTTGGTGATTTGTGCTAGCGCGGTGCCGTCAGCGTTCATGACGTAAATGTGGGGCATGCCGGCGCGATTACTCGAAAATGCGAGCTTGCTTCCGTCCGGCGACCAGGCGGGATCGAGGTCGTCGCCCGGATCGTCAGTAAGCTGCGTCAACTCACCGTCAACACTCATCACGGATATTTCAAAGTTACCGTCTCGATCGGTTTGGAAAACAAGCTTCGAGCTATCGGGCGACCACGCGGGCTGTCCGTTATTCGACGAGTTGTTAGTCACGCGCTTGAGATTACTCCCGTCGGCGCTCATCACGAAGATCTGCTCCTTGCCTTGAATGACCCTGACGAACGCGATGTTGTTACCGTCAGGCGACCACGCAGGCGCGCCATCGTTCTTGTCGTAATCAGCGGTCAGGTTTCGCTGGTCGGTGCCGTCGGCGTTCGCTTCGTAGATGTCGAAGTTTCCGTTCCTTCCTGATACGAAAAGGATCTTCTTGCCGTCAGGCGACCATCTCGGCTCCGCGTCATACTCGGGGTCAGCGACAATCCTCCTGACATTCGAGCCGTCGGCATTCATCACGTAGATATCAAAATTATAAGCACTGGAATTATCGCGGTTGCTGGCGAACGCGATCTGGCTGCCGTCAGGAGACCACGAGGTGGCGCTGTCGGTCGCGTTGTTCCTCGTCAACCGAGTTTGGTTGCCGCCGTCGGCATCCATCACATAAACCTCTTTGTTCCCGTCTCGCTCGCTATCGAACAGGATCTTGCGGCCGTCAGGAGACCACTTTGGACCAAAGTCGTCAGCCAGGTTGTTGGTAAGTCGTTGCACGTTCGAGCCGTCGGCATTCATCACATAGATCTCAGCCTTGCCGTCGCGATTACTCCAAAAGGCGATGCGGCTGCCGTCAGGCGACCAGGCCGGACTCTCGTCCAGCGCGTTGTTGCTCGTCAATCGCTGTAACGTGATCTTAGCGTGCGATAACGGCGCGGGAGATCTGCGGTTGAGTTTTAGATAAACAAACGTGCCCGCGAGTAACAGGATAACCAGCGCGGTGACAACGATGATGATTCTGGTCTTTCGTGGCGACGCAACGCGATCCGGTGTAAGTAGCGGCGCAGGAGGTACCGCCTCGATAACCGGCGCATCCGTTCCTTCAAACTCACTCACAACGTTCAGCGGCGCGAGGAACCTGTAACCGCGCTTCGGAATCGTCTCTATGTAACTCGGCTGCGAAGAGTCGTCGCCGAGTGCCTTTCGCAACTCGTGTATGTTGCGCGACAGGCTGCCCTCTTCGACAAAGGTGTCCGGCCACACCTCCTTCAGTAATTGCTCCTTATCGACTAGCTGCACGCCGTGCTGAATGAGGACCAGGAGAGTCTCGAAGGCTTTCGGTGTGAGACGAATCGTGACGCCGTCCCGCAGCAGAATGCGACTGCGCGCGTCAAGCACAAACGGCCCGAATTCATATAAGTGATTGTCAGGCCGGGGCATAAGGGCTGTAAGAATTCTGTAAGACCGGCGGTAAGAGTTTTATCAGCGCAATTTAAGACTTCTCAAAGTACTCGGGACTGACGGCCTGCGCGTTGGCGAGACGGATGAACGCTTATCGAAGCGCAACTTCCAAAGTCTCGCGAATTATATGCGTCGCTGGTAGTGACGGCAATAAATCCCCCAGCGGAGCAGATCAGGAGTTGAAGATGAAGAAGGAGAAAGTCATGAAAACCACTATTCGAAACCGTCGCGCGCTCAAGATGCTGCCCGTCCTGCTGATCGCAGTGTCGCTGGTCCTTCCGTCGCTGAGTTCATTTGCAGTACCTGTCTCGAGCGCCGCCACTGAATCGACCATCGTCTTGCAGACCGCCGGCGCGCCTTTTCTTCAGAGCACCGCTGAGATCGTCAACAACGGAATTGGAAACCAAACTAACCCGCACGTTGAGTGCAATCTCGTTTCCTATACGCTCGATGATTTTCAGGGGAGTTCGACGGTTCATTACAAGGACATGTCGACGGGCGCGGACAACGTCATAGCCGGCAACCAGGTCGAGCTCTTGTCAGACATTTCCGGCTCTCGCGTTGCTTACACGGAAGTTACTTTTACCGGAGATACGATCCGCGTTTTCGATATGAGCTCGCAGACGCAAACTGTCGTTCCCGGTCTCAAGCGAAGCAATCCGTCAATCGGAGGAAACCTGGTTGCATTTGAGGATCGAAGTGGTCCCGGCAGCGTGCCGCAGATTGCGCTTTACGATCTGAGCACCGGAACAGTTACGCCGTTAACCAGCGATTCGCTTTTCAACGTGTTTCCAAATGTGAGTCCGAATGGCGATGCGGTGGTGTGGGACAAGTGCGAAACCGACGGTAACGGTTGCGCTGTTTACGCTGCGGTCCAGACTGCGCCCGGAGTTTTCACTACGAGAGCTCTTACCGAAGCGGCCGGCACGATTCACATTCCGTTCACGGATGGTGAGATCGCCGTTTACGTCTCAAACCAATCCGGCGAGAGCGATGTTTATTACCAAACGCTTGCTGGAGGCGCTGAAGTGCATCTATCGATTCCCGGCGAACAGCGCCACGCGACGATTGCGGGTGACCTCATTTCGTTTGAGTCGAAGGGGCAGAATGGTTACGACATCTTTGTCTATAACATTCGTAGCGGCAAACTGTCTCAGGTCACCGATACTGCGGTTGCTGACGAGACGCTGAGTGAGATCAGTATTTGCAATGGTGCCGGCCGTATTGTTTACAGCATTCCGGGTGATCAAAGCTTCGACGTTTATGCTGTTTCGTTTCCGGCGCCTGATGCGACTGAAGATCAGATTGACGACCTGATTGGTTTAATCCGCAGTTTCAATCTGGCGTCTGGAACTGCAAACAGTCTCATAACCAAGCTGCAGTCTGTGCTCACTGCGCTTGACGCTGGTGATACGGCGACGGCGTGCTCGTTCCTTACGTCGTTCATCAACGAATGCGCGGCGCAATCCGGCAAGAAGGTGACTGCCGCTCAGGCGCAGCAACTGATCGCTTCAGCAAACTCGATCCAGACAGGTGTGTGCGGCGCGCCCGCGTTGGCGCAGACCGCGGCGACGTTGGCCCAGGCGGCGCCGGATGCGCAAAAGCCGGGCAGCCAGGTGAAGACGAACACCGCGATTACTTACCACAATGGACCAATCGTGACTGGCGTTCCGGAAGTGTATTTCATCTGGTATGGGACGTGGGATAACAACGCCGACAACACAGCGGTGCAATTTATCCTGACGGACTTTCTTTCGAACCTCGGAGGAACGCCCTACTTTCAGATAAACGCGATGTATCCGAATGGCACCGGTGGCGCACCGAGTGGGGCATTCTTCTATTCTGGAGCGGCTGTCGATCGGTATTCGCATGGACTCGAGCTGAGCGCGACAGACATTGCGGGAATCGTCGAGAATCAGATCCTCACCGGCCATCTTCCGCTGACGCCGTCTGGGATCTATGTGGTACTGGCCTCGGCCGACGTGAGTTCAAACGCGACCGGCTTCTGTTCGCCTTCCGCTGTTGCTTATCACGGAACGGGTGAGACGTTGGGAACGCAATTCCGCTACGCATTCCTCGGCAATCCGAATCGTTGTCCTAGTGTGGCGGCGCCGCAGTTTGTGTCTGGTGGGGTTCAGTTACCGACTCCGAATCAAAACCTCGCAGCGGATGCGATGGCCTCAACGCTGGCGCAAATACTGAGCAGGGTAATAACAAACCCGACCGGCGGCGCGTGGTTTGATCGTTATGGATTGGAGAACGCGTCCAAATGCGTCGGCCAATTCGGCACAACCTACTCAACCGCCAACGGCGCACGCGCCAATCTGAAGCTCGGCGGCCGCGACTACCTCATCCAGCAGAACTGGGTGAATGATCGGAAGGGACACTGTGCGATGAATTCGAGTCTGTGATGTATTCGAGTTGTGATGAATCGTGAGTCTGTGATCTTCCGGCTCGCGAGCAAAGGCGACTTACTGATTGCTTCGATCGTTAATCTTTAAGTTCGGAGAATCAGCAGTCGCCTTGCTGATCTCAGCTCGTGAGTTGTAGCAAACATTCAACGGCGTGCCGGTGACATTCGGGAGTGTCGGAGCGTTTCAAGCTCCTTCTTGATCTTCTAAGGCGTTTTCGAGTTTGGAGAGATTTTCTGAGGTCGCAAGAATGGCAAGGTCCGTATCGCGACTAAACTCGGCTGCGCCGTAGAATACGCATGCCTGGCCGCCCATTAACAGCGCGCGTACTTTGTGAGCGCGGATCGAAGAAAGGACTTTGAGTATCGGGTTGCGTGTCAAGCGAGCCACCAAGGTGGAAATAAACGTTCCAGAGTTTTTCCGATTCGCGCCAGCGCTCGATTGGTGATAAGCGATACCACGCGGCCCATTCCTCACCGACAAGTTCTTCAGGTGAGATCATGAGGAGAGTTTACACGATAGGCTGAATAAACCGCATCTGTCGTCTTGCTGGGGTTGTACAGCGACATGACGGCGTACTGCTGAAAAGGTACGGCTTCCATTAGTGGCCCTCTGGACCAAACGAGGAGTAACAATGTTACCGAATTGCCAGCCATCAAAGCAGGTGGCACCCACTTGGAAACAGAGTTCGTCAGCGCTACATGATTGTTTCTGTCTTCTGGGAATAGATCATGATCTACCGTTAATCATCTTTAAGACATCAGTGCATGCTAAGTTTGCTCGAAGCAGACGATCATGATCGACTTCGCGAACGTGGGCGATCTCATTGCGGACAGGTGCGATTTGAACGATGGCTATTTGCAACTTTTGTTTCGCATCTTGTGCGTCACCGAAGTATGGCTTCGCATCCTGCCAAACTTCCTGTGAGAAAAGAAGTGGTGGTAATTGAGCGAGGTAAAGATAATCCACGATACTTAGATCCTCTCTGCTTGCCGGACGCGTTCGAAGCGCGCGAGTTAAACTCTCCCTTTCTGGCTCAGGTAGTACACTTTCAATTTTCGACGCTGCGCGATCGCCGAACCGCTTTGCATAAACATCCCGGACGACCATACGAAGGGCGCGCTCGGTCTCCGCAATGTGCTGCCATACGGACTCAGTCCCTGGCAGGAACCAAGGCGGCGTAAGAGGTCCTGCATCCGCCTCGCCCCCGAGTTGTCGAAATGCGACTCGAATGATGTCTGCCATCCTTCGACGTCGCTCTCGCAGAAACTCTGTGTAGTTCATCGATTCCCACTCTGGTGGAAGCGCATGTTCAGCGCACATACGGCCCCACTGATGATCTTCGATACCGAGTTTCTGGCGAAGACGTGGCACATACTCTGATGGTCCTTTAGAGCCAATAACATTGTTTTCGTGCCAGCCCACATCAGCGAGATTTGCAACCTGATTAGTCAGGCGACGATCTTCGATGCCGTGCGACTTGAGCCACGTGGTCGGAAATAAATGATGAATTTCGCCGGCAGATCGTCCTGCTGTTGGAGATGGGTCAAGGAGGTTCTGAAGAAGGTGGTCAGAAAAGAGCGCTCTGGTTCCGAGGACTACCTGAGCTGCACGAAATGTAAGAGCAACTGGAGAGCGCGCCTTTTGTGTTTCAAGTTGGGCGACTAAAGTATGGGTCCAGAAGTCGCCTGTTAGCATTTCACCCATCGCTTCATCTAGTGCTCGAACGAAACCAGCCGCATCTGCCGGAGCTAGTCTGTTAAGCCTGCCTAAATCCTGCTCAAAAGCACTCTCAGACGATCCTGAGTAACGTGCGGTAAGTAGCGATCCAAAGATCCAACGCGCAATCACTCCATCAAGATCACTTTTCGGCACTCCCATGTTGCGGCCCCGAATATAGAATGCATAGGCGTTTACGATCGCGTTCTTCGAAGCGATTAGTCCCTCGTTCACAAAGCCAGCATGTTTGACCCTTAGTAAGTAATCTCGCCAAGGGGTCAACTCCATACATTGTCGCGCTGCTTCGTCGAGTTGACGCAAACGCTCCATTCGTCCGGCCGGATCGGCTTCGCCCGTTGTAGGATCTATACCGCGAAGGTACCGGTAAACGGCCGACATACGCGCCCGACCAAAAGCAACACCGCATGTTGCTCGCAGAAGCTGTTGAGTATCAATTCCTACGACAGCCCCGCTGGACATCGTGCGCGAACGCTCTTCAATCCGATCTCGTAACTCGCCGTGATAAACGGAAATCAACGTCAACACGAAATCGGCCTGACCAAGTCTTGTTCCCTGATTGTTTATACGCACGAAGATCTCGGCAACGTCTTCATCGGTAATCTCTTCGTCTTTTGTGGCCGCAGTTTTACGAATATCGACGCTCGGAAACCGATAATCGGCAATGGCATGGGCACGATCTAGGTTGCGCTCAGCTGCCTCCTCGTACGCATCATCGATGTCGCGCCCCTTGGCGCGGAGGTTGTTGATTAAGTCTCGGCGTATTTGTGGTTTAGAACGTGTACCATTCCATAGTTCGGTCGCATTTGGAAGAAATTCCGGATCCCTTCGTATGGCTGCGTCTGCCACCTCAAATCTTCCGTCGCGCGGACGAAATGCGATTGTGATCTTTCTTGGTTCACCGTCTTTACCTAATACTTCAACGCCTTTCATTATCGCGAAGAGTGAAGTCAATCGTTGTTGGCCGTCGATAACAAGAGTTGTAGCGCGTAACCCTGGTCTTTCCGCACCTAGGGCACGGGCTTCTTTCTCGTTAGAGGTATGCCAAAAAACAAGTGTTCCGACCGGAAACCCAACGAATAACGAATCGAGAAGATCGCGAACTTTTGTATCTTCCCAAACGAAGGGACGCTGAAGGTCAGGAAGAGCAATCACCTCACGTTCAATGTCGTCCATTAAAGACGCAATCGATCGTTGTCCGGGTTCAAAGATCGGCGCTCGACCTCGAACTCTTGGTTCACGAGATGCACGAGCCTCTTCCTCGTCAGTTGCGTCGTCGAATTGTTCTTCATCGCGCGCTTCTGGAACCGGTTGTGGTAGGTCGCATTCGAGAAACTTTGAAATGTAGTCGACCGCTTCTGGGGCGTGTTCCTCCAGGCTGACGACTCGCCGGACGCGCGCCATAGCCATATCGACAAAGCTATTGAAAGTATCTTTTAGAAGAGCTGTGGCTAGCGTGGCGTTTTCAATTGGGAATGTAAGAAGTACACCGCCGGGTATCCAAGCCCATTCAGAATCATTTTCAATTTCAGCGCCCAGAGCGTTACGCACATCCTCAGTAATAGGAGCGATGACGCTTACCTGCATCGTCGATCTGGCGATCTCGCATGCGAGCAGTCGACCCGTCATCAGTCGAAGTTTCTGGTCAGTCTCGCGTAGATACCATGCGCCACTACGTTCTTCGTCGGCGTTCTCAATCGCGAATGCCAGAAAGTTAAACGCGGCGCGGCGCACAATATCGTTGGGAAGTAGTCTCTCCCAATTTTCGCGAATGCGATCCTCAACTCCAGTGCGACGATTCCAAATGCCGGCTTCGGTGTTGAATGTAGCCGTCGTCTCCTCATCAGCCCCTTCACGGCGTGAACGATTTTTGGTGAACTCCAAGATTTCTGGAAAGGCATTTTTTAGAAACGTAACATTGAGTTTCGCCGGATTCCCAGCCAGGACTTCCCGTCCGCGCTCGGTGATTTGAAAGCGGCCGGGTCCCACCGGTTCGAGCAGGCCTGCTTTTCTTAGGTACGTCGCTGCCCACCCAACTCGATTGTATAACTTATTAGTTCCCCCTTGATTTACCTCCGCTCGTTCGTCATTTGAGAGCTGAAAGAGCCGAGCCGCTTGTTCGACACTATCAGCAAGCGTATGCCGATCACCATCAGAGGCGAACTTTAGTAGCGGAAGCATTAACGTCTCGAAGCTTGGGACGGGCATTGAGAATTCCCCTTTGAACTGAAGATTTTTGCGCGGTAGCATTTCATCGGAGCGAGGGTAAGGGCGAATGAGACTTGTAGATTTTGTCTCAATCAACCACAGCACAGCAAGAGTTGATCTTCGGTAAGACGGAGGCCCTGCTGCAGTTAGTAATATGCCTTAGTAGGTCGCATTATCACAACCGAATCGTCAGGATGTCTCTATAGACGTGGGAAAGACTCTATCTCGTGGGATCGTGTGAGGGTAACGATATTCCTCTCTGTCGTGCTAACTCTCCTTTGAAGTAACATTTGAGATTGTTCCTGTGATTAGTGCCCCCGCAGGGATTCGAACCCCGAACCAACAGATTATGAGTCTGCTGCTCTAACCGTTGAGCTACAGGGGCACAATGACTTACGCGTGACGGAGTGTATCACGCCATTATTTGGTTGCTGCAAATTGCCCCTGTGCTATGAAAGACGTCCGGGATTCCAGGCGACGGAGAGCCAAATCAGTCTCGCCAAATCAGTCCTCCTCACCCGAGGATTTCGCGCAGACGGTCCGCGAGTCTGTAGCCGGCCAGCGCGGCTTGTCGACGTCCAATCTCCTCCGCGCGCCTCAAGTAAGCCGCACTCGGTTTAGGTGGATGGGCGGGATTCTCGTGGAGTGGTCCATACGCAAATTTCTTCGCCAGCGCAAAACTCGCGCGCGCCCAGCTTTCCACGTCGGTAACTTCGAGATCAGCACTCAATTCCGACCGGGGAAATGTTTGCATAATCTGGTCTGCGACGGCCTGCTGGTCGCCATTACCAAAGTTTGCCGAGCTGTCCCACAGTTTGTGAAGGTTCTCCGCGTTTCCACTCAACCGGAAGGAATTACCACCGGCATCGCCACCCGGATGCAAATGGCTGATGCGCTCGGCGCAGTGCAACGGTTGGTGGATGTCGCCGAATAGATGAATCAACCAACTGAGCGCATCGACCTTTTTCTGGTCGCTACCTCCGTTCTGAAGCTGATGTGTAAATTCAGCGATCTTTGTGATCACGTTTGGCGCTCCCGGTAACGGCGGGTTGGCTGGGCCACCCTGCTCTAAAGGGATGTCGATAAAGTGAAATGGTTTTGTCTGGGGCTGCGCGGAGCGGATATCGTCCGGGAATGTGGCCGCCTTCAAAAGAGTGCGCCCGCCACGATCGAGAATGTCCTGCACTCTCTGCATTGTCTGGGCATCGTTTTGTTCGAGATCCCGTTGCAGAATGAAAGCCACGATGTGATGTCCCTCGGCATTAAACGTCGCTTCAACATCGCCGTCCGCGGCAGCCACGACCAGCGGGAGCGCGGCGCTCGCTTGTTGTCCGGAAATTTTTAACGAGAGACTGACGTCGCGCTGAGTTTCGCTACCTAACGCCACTTGCAGTTCAAGCATGCCCAGGCCTTCGGGGAATAATCGGCTCGCCTGCTCAGCCGATCCCAGCAATGCAATTTGCGTAAACGCGGCTTCGATCAAACCTTTGGTCGCGTCACTATTTCCGTTAACTTTGACTTGTTTGGTTTCCATATGAGTACCCCTCATCACATCGCACACGTTTATTAATCAGCAAAGACCTGCTATTTGGGAGGAGCAACAATCGCGTTCTTTTAAGATGGGTCGGACCCTGGTGGTCCAATGTCAACCGGATTGTCTTCTGATACGTCGACTACGTCGTTAACGGAACGCAATTTATGCGCGCTTCCCGCCTCAGCTTTGCCAGTTACGACATTGATCGTGTCCAAAACCTGGTCTACTTCGAGCCCTTCACTCTTAAGATCTTTCACCACATCGTGAACTGAGCGTTTACCGGAAGTGGTGATCACCAGTGATTTTTTCGGCATTGTTTATTCCCCTGACTCGAATCACGAGGGACTCGATGAAGAGTCCCTCGCGATCGATTAACGCTAGAACGGCGGAGCCTGAACCAGTCCCGCTCCTACGTCAGTGCCCGGAAACGGCAGACGTCTCGCAGACGCCGCTAACTTCGCTCGTAAAGTTATACCGCGCAATCCCGAACTTGTTTGCGCCCAAAGCGCAGCACAGCCCGCAACGTGCGGAGTTGCCATACTCGTCCCGCTGATCGTCTTGTGTAATGTCGGTCTGGGCCACGACGAAAACACGTCAACGCCTACAGCGGCAATGTCGACCTTGCCACCATTGGAAAACACTGCCGGTCGCAAATTGATGTCGACTGCTGCAACCGACATGATCGTAGGCGAGTTCGCCGGAGCACCGGCAGGGGCAATCAGCCCTGGCCGCATACTGGCATTTCCAGAGGCAGCAATTATCAAGCAACCATTGAGGAGCGCCGCTGTGCCCGCAGCAGTGTAAGACGGCTGAACGGGAATCTGCGCGCCAAGCGACATTGAAACCACTGCACACTTATTCGCAATGGCCCAATTCATCCCCGCCAACACCTGCGCCTGCGTGCCGGAACCGGAATTCGTCAGCACTTTGCCGATGAACATCTGCGTTTTGAAACCGATACCATAACGCGGGATTGCTCCCGCCGGTGATTTCGGTCCACATGCCGTGCCCGCCGTGTGCGTGCCGTGCCCGTGCAGATCCTGCACCGGTTGGCCCACAAACGTTTGTATGGTTGGATTTCGTCCCACGAACTCCGGATGACCCAGATCAAAGCCCGTATCGAGCACCGCGACTTTGATACCGTTGCCATCACGGGTACTGAATGGAACTCGCGAAAGTATCAGGCCCGGCGTGGCGCCTAACACTTCCGGTCCAACCTCAATTTCCTCTACTGCTTCGGGAGCATTTCCGACACCGAGATCGGCCGAGATCATTTGCGCCATTCGCAAAACACCCCGCAGGTAGTCGGCCGTGTTTACACCGCTCGTAAACATGAAGTACTCGGGATCGATCGATTGCACCGGGCTGTCCTCTTCGATGGATGCTTCCGCTGACAGACTGCGTGACGCCGCTGCCTCGCTGCCAACAAGAGCAACACCGATCTCGGGGAATACTACTGCGTCCGCGTCTCCTGTTTCTTCGAGCGCGATAGCCGAATCTTTGAAATCTCTGGCGTTCGCGGTTCTAAAACTATGGACGGACTCCAGGTGTTCAACGGCCGCATCGCCGGCTCCTTCCTTAAAAGTAACTAAAAACCGACCCGTTGTTTTGGGATCTCCTCCTGCTTGTAATGTCGCGAGGAGTAGCTCGTCCGGGTTGGTGGATACTTGCGCACTATTGGACTTGCCGTTAGATCCGCCGTTAGATCCATTGGCTCCGTTACGTGCGCGTCTTGCCTTTTTAGTAGCCATGATATTTCTCCTTACATGTGTGGGGTTGCGCGACTATCCGCACGTTGCGTCCGTCGGGTCTGGGCCTTGGGTCGTCACGGCGGGGAAATCTTCATCTGCGCTGGGACAGTGTGTGGAACGTAAAGCTACTCTCCTTCAAAACAGCAGGCTCACCTATTGAGGATGACAAGCGTCCGCAGGAGACAAACCACCACTGTGAACTGGGTGGAGTCCGAAGCGTCGGGAATCAGCCCAGAATTCTGACTGCAAAATTAACCTTCAACTATAATGGCAAAGTCCACATTTTCGTTTCGCTCACGATCTGGCTAACGCACAGTGCTCGTAAAAGCCCTGCTCGACTCGGGCCCTACTCAGCGAAGTTCTGGTTAACTGTTGACGATCAGGCGGTCACACAGCCGCCGCCTCAATCGTGTACGGAGGTTCAAACGGTGGTAGCTGCGCGTGGCGACCAGCCATCCAGCGCAGGACGTAGGCCTGGATCGGATCGGTTGGACCACGGAAGTGGTTCGGTATCACTTCCAACAATGCGTGCGCGAGCGGATCCTCGAAGTAATCAATGTCCACCTCAACCTTCATGCAGCTCACGCCGTCGATCTCGCGAGCGTCGCCTTCGTGAAAGCTCAGTTGCAGGTTTGCTTCGCCGAACTGGTTTTGCTTGTAACTCACCGTCGCGCCGGGATGAAAGAGGCCCTGCAGCGGCTCACGCGTAAACTTTCCTTCGCCGGCCGCGCGCCGCACTTCATCGAGCAGCGTCACATCCGCAAAAGCGAAGAACCGATCCTGCCGGATGAAGTCGCCGTCCCAGATCAGTTGTTTCATATACCGGAAAGGAGTTCCGTCAGTGAAGTTGACCTGGGCCATCGCCGTGCTTATGTTGAGCAAACACGCCAAAGACTTCGGTTGCACATCCATTAAATGGTTGTAACGCGCCTCGGCCGCCGCGGAATCCGTACTGCCCGCAGCCAACAGGCATTGCAACTCCGCATGATTCGCGCCGAGCTGGTCCCACGAGGCGCCGCTGAAATCAAAGCGCGTACGGCTCGGCAACAACATCAGATCGATCTGCTGTTCCGCGTCTTTGCGTACCCTGACCGGATGAAACCCCACTTGTTGATGATGATCGGCGAAAGCGATAACGGCGTAGTTGTCGCCGAAGTTGTTGAAGAATGGCACCGAAAACGCGATCGATGGACCACGATGATGATCCCGATGGATCTCGCGGGGAGTGCCGTCGCGTAATGTCACGAGGAGGTTAACGTCTGAACTGATCGGCCGCCTGGTCCCATCGAAGACGTTCAGCACGAGTCGGGCTTTTTCGTCCGGCATTGGGGGATGCCTCACTTTCGTGGTCGTCGAGATTTACTTCAATGGATATGGAAATCCGCGACGTTCCATTTCGCCGACAACCCGCAACCAACAAAACCGTGGTTTCCACTGCTCGCGACTGAGGGGGCTACGCTATGATTCCAAGCGGTTAGGACCAAAATAACGACCGCGTAGTACTCAAGTTCAAGTTGATGAGTTGGAAACTGAAAGTTGCCGGTCTGATGCTCGCTGTCATGCCACTCGCCGCAATCATCTCTTGCCGTAGTAAAGCCGACACGCGCAATCGCTTCGACGAGATCCGATTCCCCAACCAAATTCTGTGGGCGTGGGAGCGGCCGGAAGAACTCGAGTTTTTAGATTCGCAAAAATTCGCCGTGGCGTTTCTCGCCCAGACGCTGGTCCTGAAGAACGACGACGTGGAGTACAAGCCGCGCCGGCAACCATTGAAAGTCAAACCCGACACACGACTCATCGCCGTTACGCGTATCGAGTCACAGAAAACAACGGGCCTGCCTTCCACCCTCAGCGCCACGCAAAAACAAAAGCTCCTCGACCTCGTGCTTAAAACCGCGGTGCTTCGCAACGTCGCCGCGATTCAAATCGACTTCGATGCCGCGCGTTCAGAGCGCGAGTTCTACCGGGATCTGCTAACCCAACTCAGACAGAAGCTGCCTGACAACATGCCGCTATCCATGACCGCACTCGCTTCGTTTTGCGTAGGCGATCGCTGGCTCGACGACTTACCAGTCGACGAAGCGGTGCCGATGATCTTCCGCATGGGCGCCGACAGCCATTCGATCCGAACCTTCCTCACCAGCGGCAACGACTTCAAAGAACCGCTCTGCCGTCGCAGCTACGGCATCGCACTCGACGAACCTATAGAAATCAACTTCGATCGTTCGCGCCGCAAGTACATCTTCAACGTGCGTCCGTGGAGCGAGACAGACATCCCCGCGCTGCAACAAGAGGCTCGTTAATGAAACTCCCACGTCGCGCTCTCGCGCTCGCATCCGTCACCTTGCTGCTGCTCAACTACGTCGCTCCCGCGATCGCCTGTGGTCCATGGCCCACCGAGCCGATCTTCGTCTTCAAAGAATCACCAGACCTCCCGTTTTCAGATTTCACCGCGGGCAAGATCGGCATCGTGCGGCCGTCGCTCGGACGCAAGACACTCGTTATCGCCTACCGTTATCTCAACGGCGGCTCGTTCACCGGGGAGGAGCAACGACAGTTGCTCGACGCGCTGAAAGGAACCGCGCCGGAAGAAGACTCGATCGACGCAGTCAAAGCGTGGGTCAAAGCGCGTAAGGAACTTTTCGGCGAAGATCAGAAACTGCCGCAGATTTACACGGAGCGAGAAGACGGCGGCACTTACGACTTTTTCCCGAACTGCACGCCGAACGCCTTCGAAGTCGCGACCGAAACACTGAAGGATCGCGCCGCGAGCTACGGAGCTGACAACGCGAACGTCAAGCTGTGGCTCGAAGCACAAGACACGGTCTTTGAGAACTGCGCCATCGGCTCACACATACCTGCGCCGCTCGGCGACGACAAACCAGCGTGGTTGCGCAAGGATCGGGCTTACCAAATCGCAGCGGCATACTTTTACTCGTTGCACTTCGACGAGGCGCGCACTCGTTTCGAGCAGATCGCCGCCGATGCCGACTCGCCATGGAGCGATCTCGCCGCGTATCTCATCGGCCGCACGCTAGTGCGCCAGGCCAGCCTTACGGAAGATCAAACGAAGAAACGCGAGATCTACGAGCAAGCTGAGAGTCATCTGCAAACCTTGATCTCTGCGGGCGGGAAGTTTGCCAACGCCTCACGAAAACTCCTCGCGCTAGTGAAATATCACTTACGTCCCGAAGAACGAGTCGTAGAACTCGGTCAGCTCCTCGCCGCCGGTAGCGACGACAACCTGCGCCAGGATCTGATCGATTACGTTTGGCTCGTCGACAAACTCGAATCGCAGATACTGAAAGCCGAAGACGAGCGAAAGCGGGCGGCGGGAGAGAAGCCGCCCGAGAATCCGGATTGGAAGGCTTCGCGGGAACGCTATGAGAAAGTTGAACGCGGCGAGTTGATCAACGTGCTCCTTTCGCTCAGAAAACCCGACGGCAGTATTGACCGGTATATCTCAGAGGACATCAAACCCGATACACCGGAGACGGAAGTTCTCGCCGGCTTCGAACAGAAACTTGGCCGCCCACTAATTCCCGACGAGCTCAAAGAATTAAAAGACTCGTATCAATCGGCGCTGAACACCAGGCTCTGGCACATGACCCCGAATCGAAAATGGGGTATGGGCGGCATGTCGCAGTATGAAGGTTGTAATTACGAGTGCGGCAAACTCGCGCTGAATTTGGTGCCTGAGTTTTTCCACGCAGCCGATCTCACTGACTGGATTGTAACGCTGCAAATATCAGATCCGGCCGCGTACGGCCACGCACTGGCGAAATGGCGCGACACCGATTCACACGCGTGGCTGCTGGTCGCACTCACAAAAGCAGACGCGTCGTCATCCAAGCTCGCTGAACTGATGCGCGCGGCGGAGAAGATCGCGCCCGACGATCCGGCTTATCCGACGATCGCTTATCACCTCGTTCGTTTGAAAGCCGCAACCGGTAGACCCGAAGAAGCGCGCAAGTTGCTCGACGAGATCCTTTCCGCGCCACCGGAACTACTGCCGATCTCCGCGCACAACCTCTTCGTCGAACAACGCATGTCGTTGGCCAAAGACTTGAACGAGTTTCTCAAATCAACGCAGCGCAAGCCGGTCGCTTTCTATGGCGAAGTGGGTCTCGGAACACTCCTCGAGCTGCGCGAGAAAGAAAAGCAATGGTGGAACCCGCAGTATTCCGAACAGACCAAGGAAGAAAACGACCGCGGCCTCGACGAGGCTTACAAAGATCTGCTGCCCTGGCAGGATCGGCTGGCGTTCGACGACAAAACCGCCGACATTTTCAACTGGCATTTTCCGCTGCCACGATTAGTCGAGGCCGCGCGCAATCGCGACCTTCCCGATTATCTGCAACGCAGTCTCGTGCTCGCCGCGTGGACGCGAGCGATCCTGCTCAACAGAGATGACGTGGCGCTGAACATCGCGCCTGACGTCGTGCGACTCGCGCCGGAGATGTCAGACGTTCTCAAACCGTATCTCAATGCTAAAACGGTGAAGCAGCGACACAACGCAGCGCTGTACGTCCTGTTGAAGTTTCCCAATCTGTCGCCGTACGTGCAGGCTGGTTTGCCGGAGTTTTCGACGAGCGAAAAAATCGACTACGACTTCGAAACCGCGTGGTGGTGCCCGCAAGAAGATACCGAGCTCGACGACGACATCAAGGAAATACCGAAAGTTGTTTTCAAGCCGAGCTTTCTCAGCGCTGAAGAATTGGCAACCGCACACCGCGAACGTGTCGCCTTGCAAGCACTCGCGAACCCGAAGAGTTTTCTCGGTAAGCAAGTCCTTGAGTGGGCGAGAACATCACCGCTCGATCCACGACTACCCGAAGCGCTATTCATCGCCGTGCGTGCTAACAGCCAATACAAGTACGGCTGCGATGGCTGGTCGTATGACGAGAACACAAAGAACGCCGCCGAAGCACTTTTGCGACGTCGTTACGAGCACAGTCCCTGGACGGCAAAACTTAGCGACACTGATGCTCAATAGCTCACACTAATGTCATAAAGTCCGTCATCGTACCGACCACATATTGAACATCCCTTACCTTCGCGCGCACACAAACAACTAACGATACGCGTGCGCTGCGTCGATGTGTCTTCGTCGCACGCGTTATTAAGGAGATTCATGACTCTCGATATATTGAAAGAAAAAGGAACGCCGCTCGAAAAGCAACAATTCACCTGGCGCGAGCTCGTGCAAGCGCCGACCAGCAAGCTAGACGATGATGCGTTCACGCGCGTCCGCATCATTCTCATGAACGGTCTCGAGTCGGACGCTCTCCGCATGTCCCACGCCATGGCCCGGATGCTGAATGGCGACATGCGATTGCCGCTCGCGCAAGTCAGACGCGTCGAGCAACACCAGCAAACGATGGTGAATTGGTTATTGCCCGCGGATCTATCACCGCTTGAAACCACGATCGGTTTCGAACAAGTCGCTATCGAAGTCACCGCGAGCGTCGCGCAACACGAACCGGACGATTACATGGCACAGGTGTATCGCTTCGGACTACTCGAAGATTTCGATCACTTGTATCGATTTTCGGCGTTGATGGATCGCATGGCCGGTGGTGACGCCAACACGATCGTCCAGAACTACTCCGACATCATTCCCGGACGGCCGACAATCGTCGAACATCGCGCACCCGAGGACAACCTGCGCAAACACTACACCGCGCCTGATGCGCATCCGCTGACGAAGCTGCACGCGATGACCATCACGGCCAGCGAAAACCAGACACACGATTACTACATGACCATCGGTCCGATGTTTGCCGATCCGCTCGCGCGCCAGCTCTACGCCGAGATCGCGTCGATCGAAGAGCAACACGTCACGCAGTACGAGTCGATGATGGATCCCAAGGAAAGCCCGCTCGAGAAGTGGCTGCTGCATGAGGCGATGGAGGTTTACAACTACTTCAGTTGCATGCAGTACGAAACCAATCCGCGCATCAAGCAGATCTGGGAACGGTTTGTTGACTACGAGCTCGGTCACATGCACCTCGTGATGGATCTGATGAAACAGATCGAGAACCGCGATCCCGCCGAACTGTTGCCGCCCACTCTTCCCGAGCCCATCGACTTCGATAGCCATCGTCAATTCGTACGCGAAACTTTGAATGCGGAAGTCGATCTGCGCGCGGCGGGAACCGAGTTCATCAACAAAGATGAAGAAGGGGAGCGCGCGCCGTTGTCGATCGCTTATCGCGAACAGATGAACTCCGAGGGTTCGCCGTCGGAGACGATCGCGGCCGGCTATACCTGGATGCCGGGAACGGAATTGGTTGAACGCAAGAGTGTATTCGCTAAAGGAGCAGGAGCATGAAAGGCACAGCAGCAAAAATGACTGGTAATCGCACGGGCATGCAAACCTCGCCCGAGCTCGCGGAAGAGTTGATGGAAGGCACAAGCAGCGCCGAGCCGAGTTCCGAGGGCGGGTTGGAAGACATCGCGGAATACAAAGCCGAATACATCACCGAAGGTTTTCCGGTCGGCTCGATGCCGATGATGCCGGCGTCCGAAGAAGAAGAGGCGGACGAAGAAGACGCCGGTATGGCGGTGTTGTTGGACAAGCTGAGCGAGCGGCTCGCGTTCGAACGCATGGGCACGCGTCTTTATGAAGCGTTGTACAACAAGTGCGAGGCACTGGGTGAAACGTTACCCGGTCCGACACTCGAACAAATACAGGAGATCGGCAGCGAGGAGTTGGATCACTTCATTTTGATCAACGACACGATCGCGGGCCTCGGCGGCGATCCGACTGTGGAGAGTCCCTGTGCCGACGTCATCGGCGTCGCCTCCACCGGCATCATGCAAGTGTTGACCGATCCGCGCACGACGATACCGCAGTGTCTTTCGGCGATGCTCACGGCAGAACTCACCGACAACGCCGGTTGGGAACTGCTGATCGAACTCGCCGAGAGTCTCGGCTACGACGAAATGAAGACGGAGTTTGAGACGTGCCTGCAAAACGAAGAACGGCATTTGCAAAACGTTCGCAACTGGTTATCGGATTGCGTTCTCGAAAGCGCACAAGTTTGAAATTTACCAAGGGAGAAAACGAATGAGTACATCAATGGGTCAGACCGGAACAGGCGCCAGCCAGGCTACGAGCGGCGGCGGCCAAAATCAAATGACAGGTGGACAGAGCAAACAGACACAGAGCGCGAGTCACAGCGAAGGTCCACTCGCGCGTACGATCGAACAACAAACAGCCAAACTTCCCTCCGACACGTTTCTCTGGGCCGCCGTCGGCTCGATGGGCGCGTCAGCATTGCTGCGCATAATGGGCAAGAAACATGCGAGTTTGTTTGTCGGTGACTGGGTCGCGCCGATGCTGCTGTTCGGTGTTTACAACAAGATCGTGAAGCTGCACGGTTCGGATCGCCACGAAGCACATCCGGGACACTGAAGCAAAAGACAGTAAGCGAAAAGGCGGCTCGTGAGGGCCGCCTTCGTGTTAGCCGAAACGATTCCGCCGGCTTTTCCATTTAGGTTAACAGCCCCGATTGGAAGGCGAGGTGGAAACATGCAGTCGCTAACTACTGTTAATCACGTCTCCGACGCTCCCGCGCCCGCTCCGCTCCTGCGCCCGCTCCCGCGCCGAACGGCCTCCAGAGAATCGTTCCCGACTACGCGCTCCTGTTCTTCGATCACCTGTTCAGCGAATTCATGGCGCTGAGACACAGAATCACCGATAAAGACACGGTCGCTCTGCTCGACTCCCTTCACGAGAAGCGAACCCGCGGTGAACTGACCTGGAGCGACATCTACACCTTCGACCTCGCCTTGATCGAAGAGCGGCCGCTCGAGAACCTGATCCGCAAGGCTTACGACGCGCGCGCCCGCTATCGCGCGATCTCGGGGCAAAAGGAGTTTGACGAATATCTCGCTTCCAAACCGCCGGATCTCACGACGATCATCATCGCGCCGAAAAGCCCTGCTCAGCCTGGAGGACCGGCCGCGCCTGCCAATGCAGCGGCCGGCCTCCCGCCGTCCGCTGAGATAATTCAACGCGTCTTGCGCGCCGACATCAGGTATCTGCTGAGCAAGTTTTATATCTACTATGCCATGCTGCCGATGCGTGAGGGTTTGCGCGAGCAACTCACTACGCGCGCGGTGCGCATGACGAAATACATCCTCCTGATTATCCTGGTCACGATCGCGATCAGTTTCGGCGGCAGCGCGCTGTTGCGGAACTTCACGAAGAACGGGGAATTCGTCGGCGCAATCGGCGATCTGCTCGGAGCGTTTGGGCCAATGATTGGTTCGGTGGCCTTCGCCGGTGTTATCGGCGGGTGCATTAGCATGCTGCAACGCATTCAGAGTGCGCCCAGCGAAGGCGATGCGCTCTTCAATCTCGCGGCACTGACAAATGGATGGCGCGGCCTCTCCCTTTCGCCGCTTTACGGCGGAATCTTCGCATCCGTGCTATTCATTTTATTCGCCGCGGGATTGCTGAAAGGAGCGGCGTTTCCAACTGTCGATACGAGCGGCAGCACCAGCGCCGTTAGCGCAGAACCAAAGCAGGCGACGCCCGCGGAACAGCCGAAGCCTGCAGCTTCACCTTTGCCGGCCACAGAGGCGCAGCCTAAAACTACGGCGTTCGAAGCAGTAGCGGATCAGCCCGATACGGCCGCAGAAAGTAGTAAGAACACTCCAGCCAAAAACTCTTTGCCGGCAGCCGCCGACAAACCAACGAGCGTGTTGAAGATCAAAGATTTTCTGAAAGAGACTGGTCCGAAAGACGGCGTGTCTTTCGCGTTGCTCATGATCTGGTCGTTCATCGCCGGCTTCGCCGAACGACTCGTGCCCGACACGCTAAACCGCATGGTCGCCAAGAACCAGGCGCTGCAGGGAGTGAACAGTTAAGAGGGGAAAACCACCACAGATTACACGGATGAACACGGATCAGATCTTATCCGTGTCATCCGTGTTCATCTGTGGCTAAAAACTGTCCTCAGTGGATCATTTCGCCGTTGCCGTTTGCACCGGTCTTCAACACGACCTTGATGCAACCGTCCTTCTTGTTCTTGAATATGTCGTAAGCCTTCGGCGCGTCCTCAAGATCCATCGTGTGCGTCACGACAAAACTCGGATCGATGTCGCCGTTCTCGATCAACTCCAAAAGCGGCCGCGTGTAGCGCTGCACGTGCGCCTGACCGCTCTTGATCGTGATCGATCGCTGCATCAACGAACCCAGCGGAAACTTATCGACGAACCCACCATAAACGCCGATCACTGAAACCGTGCCGCCGTTACGACAACACATGATCGCTTCGCGCAAAGCTATCGGCCGATCCGTTTCCAGCATCATTGCCTGCTTCAAACGGTCGTAAGCGAAGACCCCCATCGGTCCGTGCGCCTCCATGCCGACGTCGTCGATGCAGCCATCAGGCCCGCGCCCGCCCGTCATCTCCATCAACGCTTCGTACACGTTCTGCTCTTCGTAATTGATTGTTTCGGCGCCGCCCTCTTGAGCCATCTGCAAACGCTCCGGCACCTGATCGATCGCGATCACGCGTTCCGCGCCCAGCAAAAACGCACTGCGAATCGAGAACTGTCCCACCGGGCCACAACCCCAGATCGCGATCGTGTCGCCCGGCTGGATATCACACATCTCCGCGCCCATGTAACCGGTCGGAAAGATGTCAGACAAAAACAGCACCTGCTCGTCAGTCAAATGATCCGGCACCTTGATCGGTCCCACGTCCGCGAACGGCACTCGCGCGTACTCCGCTTGCCCGCCGGCGAAACCTCCGGTCAGGTGCGAGTAACCAAAAATTCCCGCTCCCGAATGACCAAACATTTTCTCGGCCATCCACGCGTTCGGGTTTGAGTTCTCACAAAGCGAATACATCTCGTCCTGGCAGAAGAAACAGTTGCCGCACGCGATCGGAAACGGCACCACGACGCGATCGCCAATCTTGAGGTTCGTGACTTCGCGTCCGACCTCAACGACTTCACCCATGAACTCATGACCCAGCACGTCGCCGCGCTGCATTGTCGGAATGAAGCCGTTGTACATGTGCAAGTCCGATCCACAAATCGCGGTCGACGAGATCTTCACGATCGCATCACGCTGATTCAGAATCTGCGGCTCGGGCACGTCTTCAACACTGAGACTTGTCTTGCCGTACCAACAATTTGCTTTCATCACATCAGTCCCCCTTCTACACGGTCGCCTTGGCGATAGTTCGTTCCCGTTTGACTGGGCAGCGATTCCATCGACTCCGCTTTTTCGAGGTCACTGACGTCTGCGGGACGCGCCGGACGCTGTGCGAAATAACCCGTGCCCATGAGCGTCGCGTCCGAAACCACGACTTCACCAATTTCCATTACCTGCTTGAAGCGACGCAGATCGTCGTCGAGTTGCTGCTCGGGCTCTTCGCCAAACAGCTTCGCGACTGCGGCGCCGATCACACCCGCCGGTGGGTTGTATTGAATGTTGACTTTGACGATCGTGCCGCGATTACCTGCCGCTCTTTCGAAACGCACTGCGCCCGCGTTATCGACGTCCGAGCCTTCGAGTGAACGCCATGTGATCACTTCGCCGGGAACGTCGGCGATGATCGTCGCTTCCCATTCCACGTTCGAGCCCGCCGGTCCCTTCGCGACCCAACGCGAACGGCCGTCGCCGCGGTCCTGCACCGACTCGAGATGTTTCATGAAGCGGGGAAGGTTTTCGAAGTTTCGCCAGAAGCTGTAAACCTCTTCGGGCGCGCGATTCACGATGCAGCTCGCTTTGGCGTGCACGCCCTGGCTGCCGTTCGTGCTGAGTTGTTTGGCGGCGATAAGATCGAGCGCGGTGACTGCCGCGACGTTCGCGGTGGCAAACGCGACGAGACCTTTGCTCGCGCTCGGTGACGCGAAGGCTTTGCCGAGGGTCGCGAGATCGAGCGCATCGCCCGCGACGCGCGACCACATACCCGCGGCCGGATTTTTCTGACTGAAGATCATGACGCCCGCTGCGATTTCGCGCAGGCCGTACACTCGTATCAAACCCGTGTGTGCGTTTGAAACACCGCAGATTTTTGCGATTGCTTTAGGAGCGAGAAGTTCGGTCAGGCCGAGTCCGATACTGAACCAGCCGAGTCCCTTGGCGAGCTTCTTCGCGCTCGACTTAGGCAGGCCGGGTTGCGCTCGTTCCCCGGCGTAAGTTCTACCATCAAAACATTCTTGTGCTGTGGCCATAAATGATCCCCCTTGGACAGATCTAGCTAGATTAGTTTGGTTGTTCTCGCGGGTAGGCAAACAAACCCTATGCCTTAGGAGTTGGGATCTACTTGAGCACGGCGGCTTGGGCGCTGAGGTTGAGGAGGTGCCAGCGTTGAAAGGTGTTGATGGTTTCGCTCGGCATCACACGCACGAATGCGGTTTTTAAGTAGAGCTGTTCCGGTGAAGGCCACTGGAGCCGCACGATCGGATTGAACGAAGGCGGCGCAGACGATGATGAGGTAGGCGTGGCGGAAGTCGGGGTCGCGGACGTCGATGTGTGCGACGCGTTTGCATTCTCATTCGATTTCTTCGTCGCGCTTTTCTCTTCGTATGCCACAGACGCAGCGATCAACTGCTGGCTAAGCGGAATGCGTCCCTGCGTCGGCGTCTTTCCACCCGCGTCGTAGATCGCAACATCAGTATCGAACGCGGTCGCGATCTTCGAAGCATCCGGACTCCAAACCGGCAGCGCGTCAGTCAAACCATCGTCGAGCAAACGCTCGCTTCCATCCGGCTCGATCAAACGCGGCCTGCCCGCCGGCAACTTGTATTGCTTCTCGCGCGAGTTCCACTCTTCTTCCGTACACGCCAGCGCCACCAGCGCATGACTGTCCGGCGCCCAAACGAAGTAGAAGAAGATCAAACCCTCGCGCGTCGTGAGCGGCTTGAGATCGTAACCGTCACGGTTACAAATGTAGATCTGCTCGGTGTAGAAACTCTGCACCGGAGCAAACAACGGCGCGACACTCGGCGACGCTGTCGGCGCGGGGGTGACGTCTGGTTCGGGTTGAAACGTCGGCGTCGGACTCGGGCTCGGAACTTCGCGACGATGCGCGATGAAGTTTATGTAACGGCCATCAGGCGACCACGAGACCGTTTCCGGAAACACACACGCGATGTCGGGCGGCACGAGGTTGCGAATGAACTCCCCCTCGGAACTGAACAAGTCGATGCGAAACGCGGAAGGCGGTTCGTTTTCCGTGCCATAAAGTGCGAGCAGGCGCTTGCCGTCAGGCGAAGCCACCGTGCGCAACAACGCATCATCTGGACGTTTCGCGGCGAAGAAGTTCGCGACGTTGATATCCTTGTCGGCGATGTCGTCGTTCGCGAGATTGCCCGGCAACTGCACGTCGGGCGAAAGACGAAAAGCGAGATTGCGTGCGGGCACGTCGCGCAGCACGCGCGGCCGCACGTCCTGTCTCTCGATCACGGACTTGCAGCCCGCGGCAAAAACTAGAGTAAAGAGAAGTGGCAGAATCGAGGGAGTCGTAGTTAGTCGGCTCACTTTCACCCTCTACAATTTACGCCCTGGTGTTCGTTCCTCACGATCGTTGATCAGCTCGCGCACCAGCACCGGATTCAACGCCAGCAACGCGCGGATAGTGTTGCGCGGCGACAGATGATCGTCGTCGCCTTCGTCCTGCGCGACGCAGTTGTGCTGAATCGAGCGCGCCAAACGCCGCGCGATCGAATCGTAACTCGGCGTGTTCGCGACGTAAGCGCGCGCCGCCATCGCACCGATCAGATCGCACGTGATCTCTTCACTGCGCTGGCCGCGAATGTCGAGTCCCGTCAGATCGGAAGCTTTATTGCCGACTGCAGAAACGAGCGGCCGCAAACTGTCGCTGTCGCCATCCGCGATGTGCATCAGCTCGTGGGCCAACACGCTGATCATGCCCTCTTCGGAGCGCAGCCCGGCGAGAAAGATCGTGCCGAACGTGATCACATGCGGCTTGCTCAAAAACACCGAGGCGTTGTCGCGCGATTCCATGTCAGGCCGCACTCGCTTGACGGCATTCACGCGCGCCGTGGCCTGGAGCAACCGTTTTTCGAAACGCGACGACTTGTCGAAACCATATTCAACTGCAAGCTGGCGCAGCGAACTGATCATCAACGCTTTTGCCTGCGGCAAGAGCCGTTGCGCACGCTCGGCGCCGGCCTGCGCTTCCGGACTTTGCAGCGGCAACGAAGGACGCGCCTGCATGTCGTCGATTGCGATGCTGCTTTGCGGATCGAGTTTGGCTTGCGTGCAGACGACGCCGATGGCGTTGTTGATGAGCGCGTTCGTTTCGGGTGAGATCGAGGCGTGGCTGCGACTGGCCTTCTGCGTTAGAGCAACGGGAACGCACAAGAGCGAAACACAGATAACACAGATCAAAAGCTGGATCTTTAACTTCATCTTCTCAACGGTGCCGCCAAACGGGTTTGCGTTTTTCCATGAACGCTTTGATGCCCTCGTTTGCATCCGCGGTCTTCATCAGTTCGTGCAGGTAGATATTTTCCTGCTCGGTCAACGCGGCGTCGAGCGTGCGGCCGCTGCCGAGATCGAGCGCCTGCCGCGCAAACTGCAGCGACGTTCCCGAAAGTTCTTTCAACTTCGACAAAACTTCGAGCAGCTTCGTTTCGAGATGCGCCGGCGGCGCCACGTGATTGCACAAACCAAGCCGGCTCGCTTCCGTCGCATCGATGATTTCACCCGTGAGGATCAATTCGCGCGCGCGTTTTTCACCAATCACGCGCGGCAGCAGAATCGCGGCCACGGGGGGAAACACCCCGAGCTTGATCTCGGGTTGGCCGAAACGCGAACGATCCGACGCGATGACAATATCGCACGCCGCCACCAGTTCACAGCCGCCACCGAGCGCCGCGCCGTCAACGAGCGCAATCGTTGGTTTGCCGATCTGTTCGAGCTGGCGAAAAATCCCATGAAACGCGTCGAGCATTTGATAAATCGTTTCCTCGACGTGTTCTTCGATCGCCACGCCCGCACTGAACGCGCGACAGTCTTTATCTGCGTCGAAAACGATCGCCACGATCTCACGTTGCGCCGATTCACCCAGGGCCTCGGTGATCTCGCGCATCATCGCGATGTTGAGCACGTTGAGCGGCGGCCGCGCGAGCGTGATGCGCGCCACCCGATCTTCGATTTTGAAACGAATGTCGTTCATGCCTTCACGCCGAGCCACGCGCGATAGATCTGTTTCTGTTGCTCTGTTTGGGTCGGCAACGGCTTGATGCTGTAACTGCCTTCGGTGCGCGCGCCCAACTTGATCAGCAACGTGCTCAGATCGTCGAAACGGAAGATCGTCAGGTTGATCAAATCGCCCGGCTTCTTTTCCGCGAGCCGCGCGATCAGCGAATCTCGGGTGACGCGCATGTTATCCATCGCAACGATCTGATCGCCCGCGTTCAAACCCTGTTCGTAAGCGGGCGCGCCGGCGCGGACATTGCGCACCATCAACCGATCCTGGTTCTGCTCCAGCTCCGCGCCCAGAACCGCGCGCTCGACCGGCTTGCCGTCGACCATCGTGACGCCTCTATCGAGCGTCAGCCCCGCGGCCCCGAGCGCCGCGTTGTAATCGAGTTCCTGTTTGCCGCGAACTTAGCGCGCGAAAAAATCTTCCAAACTCGAACCCGCCATCAGCTCGGCGGTCTTTTGAAAATCAGCGGGCGTGTAGTTACGGCCTTTCTTGAAAAACTCGGTGTAGATATAACGCATCACGTCGTCGAGCGACTTGCGCCCGTCGCTGCGTTTGCGAATTTCGAGATCGAGCAACAAGCCGAGGATCGCACCCTTGTCGTAGTACGACACCTGCGAGTTTATCGAATTCTCGTCCTGCCGGTAATACTTGATCCACGCGTCGAAGCTCGCCTCTTCGGCGCTCTGCACCAGACGGCCGGGGGTGTTCTGCAAGCCCTGAAACCCACGTGCGGCGGCGTCGAGGAAATCGTCTTCAGTAATCAACCCGCTGCGGCGTAGCGCAACCTCGGCGTAGTAGTCAGTGATGCCTTCCGCGACCCACAGCAGTTTTGTGTAGTTCTCCTGCGTGTAGTCGAATGGTCCAAGCGCGTCGGGACGAATTCGCTTCACGTTCCAGAGGTGAAAGAACTCGTGCGCGACGAGCGAAAGGAAGTTCCGGTAATCGCGATCGACTTCCGCCGTGGAGTTTGGCCCGGAGGAAGTCGCGCGACTCCCATGGCCCGTGCCGAAACCAAAACGCGGAAAGCCGAGCGCCGTGGAATTGAGATGTTCGAGACCGCCGCCGCCTTCCTCGCGCAGGTGCAGAATGAACGTGTAGTCGTGATACGGAATCTCGCCCATCAGGTTTGCTTCCGTTTCGACGATCTTCTGCACGTCGCGACGCATTGACTCGGGATCGTAGTTTCCTTCGCCGTCGATCACGATGCGATGCGGCACGCCTTTGACGTTGAAGACGAGCGTCTTGAAGTTGCTGGCTTCGAAAGGCGAATCGTAGAGGATGTCGAAGTTCTCGGCGTGAAACGTGTTGCGTTGGCCGGCTACGGCGGGCAATCCGGTCGCGACTTTCCAAACGTCGGGCGCGAGCACGTGGACCGTCGACGGCGCTTTCAGATAACCGTCGGGATACATCAGCAGGTTCGCGTTGTTCCAGAACGCGTGGCTCGAGTTCAATTCGCTCGTGCGCACCGAGAGTTCGTTGGCGTAGACGCGATAGGTGGCGCGCCACTCGCGCGCGCCGTTCGTCATTACGCGCCACGTGTTCTTGTTGATCTTCTCCCACTTGAGCGGCTGGCCCGCGGCGTCGGTCGCGTTGAAGTCCTGCACGTGGCGCTCGAACTCGCGCACGAGATACGAGCCGGGCGTCCACACGGGCATGACGAGTTGTTGCTGATCCGGCGCGTTAGCCGCACTCTTGATCGCGATGTCGACGTCGAAGAGATGCGTGTGCGGGCGCGGCATCGCGATCGTGTAAGAGATGTCTGGTGGCGATGTGACCTGGGCGCTGGTTAGGTTGCCTAACGAAAAGAGGAAAAGTACAAACAACACACCGCTGAAAAGTGGGCGCTTCTGCATGTCCCGAATGTTACTAGATTTCGCAAAACTTTTGCGACTTCTACTCGGTCAAATACCGGCAAATGCGCAGTGAGGAGGCAGTCATGAAAGTCGTAACGTGTGCAAAGTGTGGAGCGAATAACAGGGTCGATGAAACGAAACTCGCAACGAGTGAAGCAAAGTGCGGCCGTTGCGGCACAACACTCGACGCTAATGCCGCCAACGGCGCGAGCGCCAGACCGACCGTGCTCAGCGACGCAACGTTTCAACAGGAAGTGCTGAACGCCTCCGGCCCGCCCACGCTCGTCGACTTCTGGGCGCCGTGGTGCGGCCCGTGCCGCATCGTTGGTCCAATCGTGGACCAACTCGCCGCCGAAGCCAACGGCCGTTATCGCATCGCCAAGATGAACGTCGACGACAATCCGATGACCGCCTCGCGTTACCAAATCGCGAGCATCCCCACGATGCTGATTTTCAGAGACGGCGCCATCATCGATCGCATCGTCGGCGCGCACCCGAAACAGGAGATCGTCGCCCGGCTCAACCAGGCGACGAGCCACTGATTTCATCCTTACCTCGTCGCCTGATACTATCTTGCGGCTCGGCTAACAACCCAATCGCATGAAGAGGCTCTCATCATGTTTCGTAAACTGATCGCCACCTCCTCAACGTGGTTCACGGTGCCTGTGCGTCTCGCGCTCGCGGCGGTATTCATCGCGCACGGCTCGCAGAAAGTGCTCGGCAGCTTTAATGGTCCAGGTTTCAAAACCTTTACCGCCGGCAACACGCCGTTGAGTTTTATGCGCCCGGCGTGGCTCTGGCTGACCTTCGCCGCCTTTGCGGAATTCTTTGGCGGCATTCTCGTCCTGCTCGGATTTCTGACACGCGTCGGCGCTTTCCTGATCGCGTGTGTGATGATCACGGCGATTGCCGGCGTTCACTGGCCGGGCGGCTTCTTCGCGAACAATCGCGGTTTTGAATACCCGATGACGTTGCTCGCAATCGCGATCGCGTTGCTGATCGCCGGCGGCGGACAACTCTCGGTAGACAGAAGCTTGAGCGGAGGTCGCCGCTAGTTGGATCGCTCGCGTCTCATCGTCATCTTCACCACCGTCTTCATCGATCTCGTCGGCTTCGGCATTGTGATTCCGGTGCTGCCGTTCTACGCCGAAGGAACGATCTTCAACGCCACGCCGCGCACGGTCGGACTGCTCTTCGCGTCCTACTCGATCATGCAACTGATCTTCGCGCCGATACTCGGCGGCTTGTCTGACAAGCACGGCCGCCGGCCCGTGCTCTTTCTTTCGATCATCGGCACCGGCATCGGTTTCCTCATACTCGGACTCGCCACGACGCTCTGGATGCTCTTCGCCGGCCGCATTCTCGACGGCATCACCGGCGGCAACATCTCGACCGCGCAAGCCTACATCGCCGACATCACCACGAAGGAAAACCGCGCGAAAGGCATGGGCCTGATCGGCGCGGCGTTTGGTCTCGGCTTTATCTTTGGACCAGCCATCGGCGGCATTCTCAGCCGTTGGGGAATTCAAGTGCCGTTCTTCTTCGCGGCCGCACTCTGTTTCCTCAACGCGATACTGCTTTATTTCAGACTGCCCGAAACCGTCACGCGCGATCATCCAGCAAAGCACCAGGCCGCGGGCGGACGCGGTCTCAACCAGGTGATCAAGTCACTGCAACAGCCGCGGCTCGCGTTTGTGATGGTGATCTACTTTCTCTTCATCGTTGCGTTCTCAATCATGACGACGTCGTTTTCGCTCTACGCGATGTTTCGTTTCGGCTACGACGCACAGCACACGGGTTATCTGTTTGCTTACGTCGGATTGATCGCGGTCGTTATTCAGGGCGGCTTAATTGGAAGACTGGTGAAACGTTTCGGTGAACTGCCGCTCGTGATCGTGGGCGCGTTCTGTTTTGCGATCAGTCTGTTTGCGGTGCCGTTTGTCGGGCCGGCGGCGGGAGGTTTGGCGGGGTTGTTAATTGGTGGCGGCGTGTTCTCAGCGGGGAATTCGCTCGCGACACCCGCGTTGACGAGTCTCGCTTCGAAGAGTGTTGGTCCGGCCGAACAGGGAACGGTTTTAGGCGTGATGCAGTCGGTGGCGAGCCTCGCGCGCGCTGTTGGACCATCGCTGGCGGCTGTGTTGATTGCAAGTTCGGTCGCGCATCTCGGCGCTGACGGCGAACCGCATTACATGAGCGACCACTCGCTCTTCGTCACCTTCTGGACGGGCGCCGCGATCATGCTCGTGGCGTGCTTTCTCGCGTTCTATTTCTCGCGCTTCAAAGCGCCTATTGCATCAGCACTCCCGCAATAGGCCCTTCGGTACTGATCATGTCCTTCAGGTTTGCGTAAGGCACGAGCACATACTGCGGCCCCGCAGCGTATGGCCCAACCTGGTACGCGTCGAAGTTGACGCCGAGTCCTTTGCGCGTGATCTTCCAACTGCGATAGTTCTTCGCTGATGGTCCAGCGCCGTTTTGAATCTCGTCATCCGGCAGCATGTCGTCTTTTGCTTTCGACTGCTTCTTCAGGTCAGCCATGCAATACTGCGCGAGGGTTTGCAGATACTTCGCACCGGGCTTGAACAGATCGCCCAGGTTGATCGGCTTGCCGTTTTTCAGATCGTAATTGAGCGTTTCCGTGTACGTGTTCGGATGCGCCGCGCCCTGGTAGTAACTGCCGACATCAAACTCGACGCTGATCAGATCGTCGCGCGCCATCGCCACTTCGTATCCGATGCCGATGTTGCTGCCCATCGATCCTTCCGGCGGCGGCTCGTCGCCTTCCTTCGGCTGCACGTCTTTCTTGAACTCCGCCACCTTCTTCGTCACAAGCCCGCGCACGACCTGATTGAACTTTTCGAAATTCGGATTCGCGCCGCCCGTGATCTGCGGATACTGCACGTCGATCTCATAATTCAACTGCTTGTTGTTTTCCTTGATCGACTTCGCCACGATTTCCGCGTCGCCGCTCAACGTGATCGGCTCTTCGTGGACCGAAAACGCAATGCTTTTATCGGTGTCTTTCTGGCCCGGCTTGGACCAGAAGCCGGCGAGTTGCGCTGTGCCGTCCTGCGCGTCGACCGTCCACATGCCTTTGAAGGCCCCGGTCTGTTTGCCCGCGGGATCGAACTCGTCGAGCACGAATTTTCCGTCCGGGTCGATGGTGCCGCGCAGATTTATGCGCGTGCCGACGCGTTGATAGAAGTAGCTGCCGGTAAGCTGCGGATCGGCGCGCACGAGTTTCATCTGCAAGTCGAACGAGGAGCCGATCGAGCCTTTGAAGTATTTCGTTCGGGGCGCGGGCGTGTTGCCGCCCTGCACCTCGGCGAGTTGCGGCAAGCCCGGCGCGGCGTTCGGCGGCGCGCTCGACGCGGCCGGCGGCGCTGCGGTTTTGCGACAGCCACTCACAACCACTACCGCCAGCAACAAAACACTTATGAAACGAAGCTTCACTTTCGTATCAATCCCTCATCAAGAATGTGCTGCCTGACTTCTGCAAACCTCAACTCACACAACCGTCCGCCGCTAAAGATCGGATCATTCGTCACGTCAGCAATCGCAAACGGCGGCTTCGCAAAACTATCCAACTCCTCATCCGTTTCAAAACTCACTTCCGCCAGCACGAGTCCAAACAAATCACCGAGAAACATATCCACGCCAAACTCACGTCCTTCGAACTCGAACCGATACCGATTCTTGCGAATCTCGTTCGAGTTGAAGACCGACAATGTTTCCGCTTCGAGCGCGTTGAGATACGTGTTGGTGATGATCGTGCGCGACAAGTCTTCCGGATCGGGCGCAAACTTCTGCGTGAACTTCACGACCCACTTGTTCGTGCGCGGCTCGCGCACCTTGCGCAAACGCAGACGCGTGCCGGTGATGTAGTTATCGGTGATCTGAAGGTGTGGATCGGCGCGGGTCAAACCCTCCGGCAGATCCGCGAGCAGAAATCTCCGTTCGCGTTCGACCCGCGCATACTTACTCTCAGGAACGATCGTGTTTTGGTCTGTAAGTTTAGCTACGCCCATCAGTTGATGGTTCTTTGGAGTGCGGCGGCTTGACGCCGCTTTCACCTCGATCGCGCACGATAAGACTAAAGCGGCGTCAAGCCGCCGCACTCCAAAGAGATGCTAAATCTTGCCGGCCTTCATGTCGGCCAGGCGTTTTTCGAAAGCGCTGGTGTCGACCTTGTCGGCCTTGCCGCGTTGAATCGCCTGGTCTGCCAGCGCAAACGCTTCGTCTTTCTTGCCGGCCTTGTAGAGAGCGCTCGCTTTGAATGAAAGATTCTGAAAAGTCTCTTTCACTTTGATCGACTGATCGAGCCACGCCATGCCCTGCGCGTCGTCAGCGGTGCTCTTGTTGTTCAAGGCGTAAGCAGCGGCTTGATACGGCGTGCGCCAATCGTCGGGCTTGGCGCCGTCGACCGCGCTTTTCAGATGCATCATCGTGACCGCGTTCACGTCCAGCACTTTCACCGTGAACGGAACACTGATCTTCTCCCAGCGAATGTTGACCTGCGCCGAGTCGTCAGTGACGGGATCGAACGAGTAAGACAAATACTCCTCGCTCGTGTTCATCCACTGCGGTTTCGCTTTCACGCGCAGCGTGTCCTTCGCGGGATCGTAATCGAAACTGCCCCACTGGTTCGCGGTGCCGTTGAACACAATCGTCCACTCGTCTTTAGTCGGAATCGTATGAAGGCTGTAGCTGCCCGCGGGAAGCTTCTGTCCGTTGATTAAGACGTCGTCAGTGACGACAAACATCGTCGCTTCGTTCGCGCCGGTGCGCCAGACGTGTCCCCACGGAACGATCGCCGCGTCTTTCGGGCGTTTGTTTTGATCGTCAAGTGTCGCCTCGCCTTTTGCGTCGGCGGCTTGTCCCGGCAATGGGTCGCCCCAGATCTGTCGGCCTTTCACGGCCGGACGGCTGTAAGTGATCGTGACGTCGGTGACGCCGATTCGTTGCATCACGCTCGCCTTCTGGCTCGGGCGCGGCAGTGTCACCTGCGCGGCCGCCGCAACGGCGAAGCACAAAATACAAAGCACAACTGTGAGACTGGAACTGCGTTTAAGGGAACTCATGATCTTTCTCCTCGTGGATGGGTTTTGCGAATAATACAATGTGGTATTCTTAGACGCCACATCAAGATCAACCACGCAATCTGGAGGACACCGCTTAATGTCTCGCCTATTTTTCGCCTTTCTCTGTCTGCTCGCCCTGAGTATCAGCTTCAATGCACAAGCCCAGAACGGTCACGGCGCGACGCAAACACGCCTGCTGCGCATGCCGACCGTGAGCTCGACGCAGATCGCTTTTGCTTACGCAAACAACATCTGGGTCGTGCCGCGCGCGGGCGGCAGCGCCCGCCGCTTGACGAGTTTTCAGGGACAAACGTCGAATCCGCATTTCTCGCCCGACGGCAGACTGATCGCGTTCAGTGGTGAGTACGCCGGCAACTTCGACGTCTACGTCGTGCCCGCCGACGGCGGCGAGCCGAAGCGATTGACGTGGCATCCGGGCGCAGATCTCGTCGAAGGCTGGACGCCCGACGGCAAGTCGATCCTGTTTTCCTCCAACCGCGCGACGTGGGCGCCGAGCGGCGCACCGCGCTTCTGGACGGTTTCGGTCGACGGCGGCGTCGAACAACCGATGGTGTTGCCGCGCGCTTATCAAGGCAAGATTTCTCCCGACGGCACGCACATCGCTTATCGCATGAACAACTCGTGGGACGAAGAGCGGCGCAATTATCGCGGCGGACAAAATCGTCCGATCTGGATCGTCGATCTCAAAACTTACGATCTCGTTTCACCTCCGTGGACTGACTCGAAGGACGTCGATCCTGTTTGGGTCGATGACGATGTTTTCTTCATCTCCGATCGCGACGGTGTGGCCAACGTCTGGTCTTACAACACGAAGAGCAAGAAGCTCGCGCAGGTGACGAAGTTCACTGACTTCGATGTGAAGGCGCTCGACTCCGGCGCGGGCACGGTCGTGTTTGAGCAAGCGGGTTACGTGCACGAGCTCGATCCGAAGAGCGGCAAGGAAAAGATCGTCAACATCACCGCGGCCGGCGACTTTCCGTGGATGATGCCGAACTGGGAAGACGTGACGAATCGGTTAACGAACCTGGCGCTGTCACCGACGGGCAAGCGCGTCGCGGTCGAAGCGCGCGGCGAGATCTTCACTATACCGGCGGAGAAGGGCGACATTCGCAACCTGACGAACTCGAGCGGTTCCGCCGAACGCGATCCGGCGTGGTCGCCTGACGGCAAGTTTGTTTCGTACTTCAGCGACAAGTCGGGCGAGTACAAGCTCGTCATCGAAGCGCAGGACGGACTCATGCCGCCGCGCGAGATCACTTTGAAGAACCCGACGCATTACTACACGCCGTCGTGGTCGCCCGACTCGAAGAAGATCCTGTTCACCGATACGAACCTGAAGGTTTGGGTCGTCGATGTGGCGTCGGGCGATGCGAAGATCGTGGGCCAGGATCCATGGATGGTGCCGGCGCGCACGTTGAACCCGACGTGGAGTCCCGATTCGAAGTGGGTAGCGTATGCGAGCCGTCTGCGTTCGCTATATCACGCGATCTTCATCAGCAACGTCGAGACGGGTGAGACGAAGCAAGTGACTGACGGGCTTGCGGATGCGGTGTGGCCGACGTGGGATGCGAGCGGCAAGTATCTGTGGTTTCTCGCGTCGACAGATTTCGGTCTGCGTTCGCAATGGCTCGACATGACTTCCTACGATCACGACGAGAACTTCGGACTCTATTTCGCCGTGTTGAAGAAGAGCGATTCAAGTCCGTTATTGCCGGAGAGTGATGAGGATCGTGGCGTTGGCAGTGGTGGACGACGTCCGGCGCCGGGTTCGTGCGATGCGCCGGCGGTTGGAGGCGGTGGCGGCGAAGCGCCTGCGGCCGCGCCGGCGGGTGGTGGTGAAGGTCAGGCTGGAGGTCAAACGGGGCCGCCGCGTGGACCACGTGGTCCAGTCACGGTGCAGATCGATTTCGATGGGTTGCAACAACGAATCGTCGCCGTGCCGGGTGTGCCCGAGCGACAGTATTCGGTTTTGGCGGCCGGTGTTGACGGGACGGTGTTCTTTTTTGAACCGGCTCGCGGCGGCCAAGGCGGCGGCCCGGGCGGCAATACGACCGAGTTGATGCGTTATCGCCTGTGCGATCGCCGCGTCGCGCCGTTCATCAATAACGTGGCGGCCTACGACATCAGCGCCGATCGCCGCAAGATTGTCTATCGTGCCGGGTTTGGCGGCGGTCAGGGTGGTCCTGGCGGCGGCGGTTTCGGCACGCCGCCACCACCGCAGTTGTTCATCGTCGACGCGGATCGCACCCCGCCGCAGCCGGGAACGGGGCGTTTGAATGTTTCACTGCGGATGTATCTCGATCCGAAAGCGGAGTTCGCGCAGATCTTTAACGAAGGCTGGCGCAATGAGCGCGACTATCTCTACGTGCCGAACATGCACGGCTCGGATTGGCCGAAGATGAAGCAGATGTACGGGCAGTTGCTGCCGTACGTGATGCACCGCGCTGATTTGAACTACCTGCTCGACATGATGGGCGCGGAGATCGCGATCGGTCACTCGTACGTTCGCGGCGGCGACATGCCTTCCGTGCCGCAACAGGTCGCGGGTCTGCTCGGCGCTGACTTCACGATCGAGAACGGCCGCTACCGCGTCGCGCGCATTTACGACAACGAGAGCTGGAACCCCGATCTGCGTTCGCCGCTCGCGACGCCGGGCGCGACCGTCAACACGGGCGAATACATTCTCGCTATCAACGGCGTCGATTTGCAGGGTACTGACAACATTTACCGGCTGCTCGACGGCACTGCGAATCGCCAGACGACGTTGACGGTGAATGCACAGCCGACGATGGAAAACGCGCGCAATGTCGTCGTCATTCCGGTGGCCAACGAGCAGGGCTTGCGCACACGCGCGTGGGTCGAGTCGAACCGTCGCCTCGTGGAAAAACTCTCCGACGGCCAGCTCGCTTACGTTTATCTGCCGAACACCGGCCAGCCGGGTTACTCGAGTTTCAATCGTTATTACTTCTCGCAACAGGACAAGAAGGGCGCCATCGTCGACGAGCGTTTCAACGGCGGCGGCTCTGCGGCTGACTACATCATCGACGTTCTGCAACGCGACTTCGACGGCTACTTCAACAACGTCGCGGGCGATCGTTATCCGTTTACGAGTCCGTCGGCGGGCATCTGGGGACCGAAGGTGATGATCATCAACGAGATGGCCGGCTCGGGCGGCGACCTCATGCCTTACATGTTCAAGCGGAGAAAGATTGGCACACTCGTCGGCAAGCGCACGTGGGGCGGCCTGGTCCATACCGCCGACACGCCGACGTTCATCGACGGTGGTTCGATGATCGCGCCGCGCGGCGGCTTCTTCGCGCGCGACATGAAATGGGCCGTGGAGAACGAAGGCGTCGCGCCGGACGTCGACGTCGAGAACTGGCCCAAGGAAGTGATCGCCGGCCACGATCCCCAACTCGAGCGCGCGGTGCAGGAAGCGATGCGCCTCCTGAAAGAGCACCCCGTCGATCGCTCTCCGAAAGAACCGGCGCCACCCACGTGGGGCAAACGTCCCTAGTTGAAAATAAAGACGTTGACCAATACTACGTTTCGGGAATAGAGTTTCCCGAAACGTAGTATTCCCCCATCTGCCTCACACAACCAGCCCGCGAGAGGAGTAATCTCATGAAGCGTTTTCTCTCTACCACTGCATTCGTGGTCGTGCTGGCGGTGTTGTTCCTGCTCGGAGCAAACGAATCACTCACCGCAGAAACGAATACGATTCCCTCAACTAATCAACCAATCCAGGTGCTCGGCGTGAAACTGAATCGCGCCGCTGGGCAAACCAACTGGCTCGATGGAATGGAAGTGCAAATCCAAAACACGTCGCCGAAGGCGATCAACTACCTGCTGCTGCACGTCGAAGTTGCCGGCGCGAATGGACAGACGCTGAAAGTGCCGGTGACCTTTGGTCAGCCGCCGGCTGCGAAAGCCGGCGAAGCCGCGGTCCTTCAGCCGGGAGCGAAGATCACATTGCAAGCGGCGAAGTCAGTCTGCGATCGTTTGCGCACAGAGATCGCCAACGGTCGTGTGATACCACCGAAACAATTTCCGACGAGCATCAACGTCGCGATCTTCGGTGACAAGACGGCGTGGAAAGGTGGGCAGTTGCACTATCAGGATCCCGCCGATCCGTTACGCTGGATCGCCGCATCTGAGTTAACCAGGACGGAGACGCCGGGGATTCAGTTTGCAAAAACAAATTACCGCGCCACCTCGAACACGCAAACGTGCTATCGCACCACGGGCTTCAATCTCCAGTTTTGCTGCGATAGTAACTTTGTGGCGAACGAGCACTTCAGCCCCGACCCAAACGGTCACGTGCAACCAGTCGAAGCAGAAGCCTGCTGCGGCGACGGCGATTGCTGCACTTACACGGACATCGGAACCTGTCCTTAAAACCAATTCACGCGGAGTATTTGAAGTAATGACAGACTCAAAAGCGGCGAGCTCCCTCCCTCGCCGCTTTTGCTTACATCGCTTCAGATAGAGAGTTGCTAAGCGAGACGCGCATCCAGCCTAAGGTAATGAGGTTCCTGATTGCATTAGCCAACGCTCGTCTCTTATCTTCGCTGCGCCAGTTCTTCTTCCAGTCGAGGATGTAGTCGTACAACTGTTGCTCACCAATTTCCTGATGCGGGAAAGCTTGCTTTAAGTGCTGGACTGCAAATAGGACTGTCATGACTTCTTCGGCCTGCTCCGTACTCTTAAGACGGCTGAACAGATCGACTACACGTTCGATATCTTTTGCGTGGCGCTCAATCAACTCGCGATACTTCGAGCGATCTCGTTCATACTGCTCAGTTACATGCAGTGCAATCATGCGTCCGAGCGGCTGCTCCTGAAGCCAGTTTCGATTAGCGAACTCGTGCAGCACCTGTTTCACATCGCCGGCAAAAGGGCCGTAACTACCCTTGCCAAACTGAAAACCAGTGGTGACACCGATCTCGGTGATCACATAAGCGATCTTCTGAAAAATAGTGCGGCCGACGGGATTTGCGTAAGGCTGGCGCTGCAGCTCTCGCAGCACTTCGAGAAGTAGCACCCACTGAGGATTCAACTTCTCCTGTCGGTTTGCGCCGAACTCCAACTGCGCGGGCCGCGCCAAAAACTCTTCGCTTAATTGATGCTTCGGTGTTCCGTAAGGAGCGTACACCTCGACATCAAGACTCAGGCGATGAAGTTTTCTATAAATCAATGGTCCAACTTCGGTCCAATTGAGGCCTCCATTGCCGCAACCCAATGGCGGGCAAGCAAGACTCCTGATTTTCCATTCTTCGTAGTGGCCGGCAAGGTAATCAAGGCCGCGCTCGATATCGCTCAGGCGTGACGGCGACCGCCAATGGTCCTTGGTAGGAAAATTAATTATGACGCGGCCTGACTTATCGTCGTAGGCATACGGCTCACCGAGGCGCACGAGCTTACGCCTACAACGGGCAGCATAGTCGGCGAACATGTCCGGATATCTATTCTTAAACTCCTGCGCAACGCCCTTACCCATGATGCCCACGCAGTTGACGGTGTTCACCAGGGTTTGCGCGTCGCTCGCAAATAGATCTCCGATAAGCGCCCTGAACATTCGTAACCTTCAGTCTAGCGAAAGAATATTGCCGAATCGATCGATATAGGCAAGTGGAAGCCAAGATCCTTCAACTGCTTGAGTCTGACGGCGTCGACGACGTAAGCACCTTTTAAGTATTTTGCATCCACGCAATGCGGCACTAGTATCTCCGCGCATTTCTGCGAACGATGACGAAAGTGGGCAATCTCATCATTCGGGTGTCTCCAGTCCAACGCAAAGATCGCATCGAAATCCAGGAGGCGCCATTGCGAAGGATGCAGGAAGCGGACGTAATCCGATGCAGCGTTGCAATCGGTAAACACCACTCCTTTTTGGTTCGTAACTTCCGTTGAAATCCGCAGAACGCAAAGCCTGACAGCATCGCCCTTTCGTTTATAAAGCATCGGGTTCCGGGCGTGAAAGTAAAGATTGGCGTACTGATGTAGTTTTAAGCCGCCAGGAACTTTCTTCTTATCACGTCGATCCTGTATTTCCTGCATCGCTACCGACCGATGTTTTAATGCCAACGCTCGTTCGTTGGATAAAATGCCGCGTTCCAAAACGGAAGGAATGTTTTCGATCGGCATGATCGATTGAAACTCGCATACTCTTTCGTCCATTCGCCAGGCTCACGCGACTCTTGCAAAATGACGGCTCGCTGATTACAACTATGCTCTCCCCAATTAACGTGTGTAATCTGTGGTTAGTATTTTCAGTTGTCAAGGGGCGTTTTTGTGCGACTCACTATTCTCCTATGCTTTCTGCTTTCCACGTTCTTCTCAACAAATGCGGCGACGCTGCCGGCGGGTTTTACGGAAACGAGTGTTGGCGGGATTTTGAATCCTACAGCGATGGATATCGCGCCTGATGGTCGCGTCTTCGTTTGCGAACAGAATGGATCGCTTCGCGTGATCAAGAACGGCGTCTTATTGCCCGCGCCGTTCATCACGCTCGCTGTCGATCCGGCGGGCGAGCGCGGCCTGCTCGGTGTCGCTTTCGATCCAAACTTCACCACAAATAACTTCATCTATCTTTATTACACCGTCCCCGTCGAGCCGCGGCATAATCGCGTGAGTCGCTTCAGGGCGAACGGCGACGTTGTGGTCCCGGGCAGCGAAGTTCCTATACTCGATCTCGACAACCTGAGCACCGCGACCAACCACAACGGCGGCGCAATCCACTTTGGACCAGACGGCAAGTTGTACGTCGCCGTCGGTGAGAACGCGGACCCCGGGAATTCACAAACACTGACCAACCGGCTCGGCAAAATGCTGCGCATCAACGCAGACGGCTCTATCCCGACCGACAACCCATTCTTCAACACCGCCACGGGCCTGAATCGATCGATCTGGGCGCTCGGCTTACGCAACCCGTTCACGTTCACCTTTCAACACGGCACGGGTCGCATGTTCATCAACGACGTGGGCCAGGACACGTGGGAAGAGATCAACGACGGCATCGCCGGTTCGAACTACGGCTGGCCGATCACCGAAGGCGTCACAAATAACCCCGCGTTTCGCTCGCCGCTTTTCGTTTACGCGCACGGCGTCAGCCCGACCACGGGCTGCGCGATCGCGGGCGGCGCGTTCTACAACCCGCTCAGCGTGCAGTTTCCCGCGAGCTTCGTGGGTAAGTATTTCTTCGCGGATCTATGCAGCGGCTGGATTCGAACGTTCGATCCGGCAACAAGCACCGCCGCGGATTTCGCGAGCGCCATCGGGCAACCGGTCGATTTGAAGGTCAGCACGGAGGGTAGTCTTTACTATATAGCCAGAGGCAACGGGTCACTCAATCGCATTCAATTCAGCGGCCCGGGCACGCCGCCGCCCGTGATCGCGACCGAAGCAAACACCGACGTGGCGATCGCGCTCGATTCGCCGACGCTGGTGCGCGATCCGTTTCCGCTGACAAACGCCTGGAACTTCAGCAGCGACGGTCGCACACGCGTGATGTTCTTCGTCACCAATCTCAACCTTGCGCCAAACGAGAACAGTTCGGCCGTCGTCGCACAGGCACACGACGGCGCGAACGTCTTTCCGTTGACAGTCGAGTTTGTCGGCAAGGTACCGGACTTCGATTGGTTGACGCAGGTAGTCGTGCGCCTACCGGACAATCTCCCGTCCGGACAAGCCGTGTTTCTTAGTGTGACTTTCCATGGTCAAACGAGCAATCAAGCCCGCATTCAGATGAGGTGAACTTCGACCCACTCACGGCTGAACACTGATGCCGTAGCGTTTAATCTTGCAATTCAGCGTGGTCACTTTCACGCCCAGCAGTTTTGCCGCGCGACGTTGATTGCCGCGCGTGCGTTGCAGCGCACTGCGGATCAGTTCCCGCTCGTAACGCTGCACCTCTTCCTGCAATCCCAGAGTCCGGTCGGGTTCAGGCTGACGGCTCGCGAGCTGCTCGACTTCCCTGAGGACGGTGAGCGCGGCCTCTCGCAGGTTATCCAAGTTATGGCGAGCTAGTTCGGATGTTCTGGGCGGCGCCTCTTGCGGCGCTGAATTACCATTAGTCTCCCAATGATAAGAACTGCTCATTTCTACCTCCCTGGTTTTCATTTAACGAGGAGCAACGCAGGGCGTCTCAAACAGGCAGTACGTTTAATCCTTGCTTAGAAGTTCGCTGAAAAACGCGACCGCACGCTGGTCGCCGGTCTGGCCGAGCACCTGAATCGCGACTTTGCGCACGGACATCTGCGGATGATTGCGCGCGACGCGAATCAACACCGGCACGGCTTCATCCTTCGAGCGTCGACCGAGCGCCAGCGTTGCCTGCTTTTGCAACTCAACATCAGTATCGCTGTCGATCGTGCCGATCAAAGCAGCGAGACTCTTCGGGCCGGCAACGCGGCCGAGGTTCGCGATCGCGCTCTTGCGCAACTCGATGTCTTTCTCGTTTTCGAGAACGCGGATCAGGTAAGTCGCAGCCGCATCGCTGTTGTCGTTACGGCCGATGCCGCGCAGCGCGATGCGCTTGAATTCGCGCGTGGGCATCGTTTCGAAGAGGTTTTGAAAGACAGGCAACATGCCTGCGGACCGGCTCATTGCGAGAGCGGCCAGCGCGGTTTGTCGCGTCTCGTTGTTCTCCTGGTTGTTGCGCACGATCTCCGCGAGCAGCGTGTTCTTTGACGGGGTTTCCGGTGTCGTGCCGAGTAAGTTGATGGCGCGAAAACGCACCGCATCTCCGGCTGGACGATGCGCGAACTCCATCAGGATCGTATCGACACGCGCGTCGTCGTGCAGCGAGATCGCGTAGAGCGCACGGCTGCCGAGTCCGTTAACATCCGCGCTCGGGGTGTCGACGAGCGACTTCAGGTAGTTGAGACTCTCCTCGTTGCTGATGCGTCCGGCCCAGTAAACGGGATAGTTACCGTATTCATGATCGCGGCGCAGGTTGTAGATGTCGGCGCGAGTAAATGCGTCCCGTTGCGTGTCGTACATCATGAAGAACCCGAGTTCGCGTGTTTCGTAGCGCGGGTCGGAAGTGATTGAGTCGCCGTTCCAAACATAAACGCCGTTTCCGTTGACGATCTCGAAGTCGACCGCGACGTTCGGTCTCACTTCAAACTGGTAAGCGACCCAGAAGCGACCGTTCACAGCGTTGGCACGACCGGCGGTGATCGCGTTGTCGATCTTCGTCTTGAGCGTCGCGCCTTCGACCGGAGTGAACGGCTTCGTTTGTTGAGACGCTGAAACAGGCAGCGCTATTAACAACAACGCAAGACTTCCGATCAGTGCTGTTCGTGTTAATCCGTGGCTCATCGCAGCAACTCCTCCAAAAACTTCAACACGGTCGGATCGTTGCTGCGGCTTAACCAGCCGATCGCGCGCTTGCGACGTTCCATCGGCGCCTGCTGGTTCTTCGCGATGTCGATCAGTTTCTGAATCACCCGCTGATCGTTGAGCCGGCTGCTGCCGCCGATGCTCTGCGCGATGTATCCCGTGCTGCCGGGTGTCGTGATGAACACCGTGCCGGACGCGAGCGAGTTGAGAATCTGATCTTTCAACTCTTCGTTCTTTTCGTTGTCGTAGAGATTGAGCAGAAACTCGATCGCCTTGTCGCCGCCGCGGCGTGAGATCGCGCTGATTGCCGCCTTGCGCAGCTCGACATTGTCGGAGCCGCGCGCGATCTCGAGCAGCTTGTTACCTGCCCGTTCGCTCTTGCGATTGCCAAAACCCGAAATCACGGCTTTGCGAATCTCGATGTTTTGATCGGCGTCGTAGATGCGAAACAGCGCATCGACCGCGGGCTCACCCGGGCGAATCGAGATGTTGGAGATTGCGAGCCGGCGCTGGCCGATGGTCTTGCCGCTGGTCGCGATGTCGGCCAACACGGCGATTGCACGGTCGCCGGTGTGTTTGCTCAACGCGTACAGCGACGCCTCGACGATGTCGTTGTCCTGCGAAGTCAACGCGAAGTCGCGCAGCGCATCGACGACAGTGTCGTCGTTGGTGTCGCCGAGCGTCGCGATTGCGCGCGCGCGGAGCTTGAGCTCGGGCTCGCTGCGCGCGACGCCGAGAATCACGGGAGTCACCGCTTTGCCGCCGCGGCGGCCGAGCAGTGTCAGCGCCGCGCCCTTGCAGCGAACAGTTTGCGTCGAGCCGGGCTTGAGCCAATCGGTGGCGGCGATGATGCCGCGTTGCAGATCGGTTTGAAACAACGCCTGGAGCACGACGATCTTGAACTCACACGGATCGTTGTCGGAAGTTGGACCACCGAAATCGTCGACGGCCCACGCCGAGCCGCCGATACCCTGACCGTAGCCGATACCCTGGCCGGGCACGGCGACCGCCACCGGAGCGAGTGAATCCGCGGGCGCATAGACGATCGTTGTGTCGGCAGATGGAGTAGCAGCAATAGCGCCCTGGACTGTGGTTGCGTTAAGGGTCCTGGCAGGCAGCACATAAGTGCCGGGCACCTGGGCCAACAGCACGCGCGCGTCGTCGCGCCAGCTCGAGGTCGGGTACTTCTCCATCAGGCGCAGGATCGTCACGCGGCAGTCGTCATACTTCGCGAGCTTCTGTTGCGCGTAGGCCAGCCAGTAGAGGGCGGCGTCGAGGTTCTTTTCGTTCGGAAAAGACGAAAGATAGTCGCTGAACTTTTCCTGTGCGCGCCCCCACTGTCCGTCGGTGATCAGATCGCGCGCGCTGCGAAAGACAGTCGCCGCGTCGGTCTGCGAAGCGGTGCGGTTCGTCGAGGCCTGGCTCTGGCTTTGCGATTGACTCTGGAAGTTTCGCCGTTGCTGGCCGAAAGTCGTGGCGCTTAGGGCGAGCAACAGAAGCAGCGATAAGGTGTTGAAGATGAGTTTTTGCGACATGAGTTTAGCCTCTATCTATTTAATGATTGGTTTCGACCCGCGTCCTGGTAATCGACTAACGCAGCGACGATCCCCGTCTTTCGCACGCGCTCCTTGATGGCGCGCAGGTCTTCGGCCTTGGCGCGGTCGGGGAGGTTGGCGATGTCGAGCAGGAGTGGCTCGAGGTCAGCGAGGAGTGTTTTTGTTGGGAACTTTGCTTTCATCTCGGCGTCGCGGCGGAGCACAACGTTTTCGATCAGCAGGCGGCGCGATAGTGCTTTGTCGTAACTGACGTCTACTTCGTCGTCGCTGTCGGAGAGTGGGACGTTGCGAATCGAGCGCAAGAGGTTTTCGGTTTGTTCGATGTGCTTCGCGGTTTCCTGTTCGTCCAGATCGAAACCAACGTCAGTCGACAAGACTCCTGGGTTATCAGCAACTCGTCTATTCGTTATCGGCTTTGCTTTGTTTAAAATCCCTGTTACCTGGTTCGTGCTCGTAGGGCGCTGAACGATTAGTGGCGGTGGTTCGGGTAGTTGCAGTACAGCGATAGTTTCGCTTTTTTGAGACAAGAGGAACACGGATAAAGAGCCAATCGTCAAAACGAATCCAGCAGCAATTCCTACCCACCAACCAAGTGTACTTTCACGAACCGGAACGATCTGCGTTTCGATCGCGGTCCACAACTGCGGCGGTACCTGTAGTTCGCGGTCGTAACGCGCAAACAACTCCTCTTCCGCCGCGACGTCGCCGGCCAGGTACTCTTCCAACAACGAATAATTGTCAGACTTCATAACCAACTCCCGCATAAGCACCGACTCGCCGCCGCATCTCCGCTCGCGCGCGATGCAGGTCCGTCTTCAACTTCGCGATCGAATACCCTGTGATCTCGGCGATCTCTTCATAACTGCATTGGTGCAACACCTTCAACGTGAACACCAACCGCTTGTCTTCATCCAGCGCGGCCAGCGAACGTCGAATCACGTCGTTCAACTCCTTACTGAGCACGCCCTCGACCGGCGCCGGCTTGTCGTCACTGAGATCGAGCACTGCTTTATCGGCGAGATGAAGGTGATTGCCCGCTCGCGCACGCGCGCGCAACGACTCGCGCGCCACGTTTCGCGCAATGCCAAACAACCACGTCGACAGCTTCGTCTCGCGCCGCATCGTGCGGATCGCGCGATACGCACGTACAAACGTTTCCTGCGTCAACTCTTCCGCGAGCGTGCGATCGCTCACCATGTCGAAGATGAAACTAATGACCGGACGGGAATAGCGTTCAAAGATCAGACGAAAGGCCTCGGCGTCGCCCGCGCATACGCGAGTAACCAGGTCTGCTGAACTATTCATCAGAGTTCCCGCGAACGCGCCGGGCTGACCTTCAAGACTTAACTCATCGACCGTCAGCCGCTTCATCATGTTCTCGGTAGGTTAGTGAGAGTAGGCGGGCAAAGGTTTCAGAGCTATCCACAGATTACACAGATAAATCTGCGAAATCTGTGGATTTCAGAAAAGCGTAGGGTTCAACGATTTTTCCGGCGATCGCCGAAGCCGCCACGACATACGGCGAGGCGAGGTAGAGCTTGCCCGGACCACTGCGACCAGGGAAGTTGCGGTTCTGCGCGCTGATCGTGACTGTCTCTGCGTTGGGCGAAGCGCCCGGACCCGCGTTGATACACGCGCCGCACGAAGGATCGATCAACTCCGCGCCCGCGCGCTCGAAGATCTCAATGTAACCACGCTCACGCGCATACTGCTTGATCTTCTGCGAACCAAACTGAATATAAAGGTGGACGCCTTCGGCCACGCGCTGACCATTCGCCAACGCGTTCGCCAGCACCTCAGCGTACATGTCCATGTCCGCCATTTTGCCGCCGGTGCACGAACCACCATAGGCCGCATCGATGCGCACGTCTTCCGGCAGCTCGTCGATCGGAATGCCGTTGCGCGGATCGCCCGGCGTCGCCACCATCGGCCGGATCTCGTCGAGGTTGATCTCAAAGACCGCCGCATACTGCGCGTCCGGATCGCTGAACGTGAATCCTTTGCGCACTTCCTCAGCATCGAGATCGCGCGTGCGCACGATGTAATCCAACGTGACTTCATCAGGCTCGATGATGCCGGTCGTGCCGCCGGCTTCGACCGCCATGTTCGTGAGCGTCGCACGCTCGTCCATCGGCCAGTTGCGCAGGTCTTCGCCCGCAAACTCCAGCACCTTACCGATGCCTTTACTCGTCTTCATATACTCAGTTGCGAGTATCACCAGCATCACGTCCTTCGCGGCGACGTCAGCGCGCTTCTTTCCTTTCAAAACGTAGCGCACGGTCTCCGGAACGCGGATGCGAATGTCTTTTGTGTACCACGCATTCGCCATGTCAGTTGAACCAACGCCGAACGCGAAACAGCCGAGCACGCCGGCCATGCACGTGTGCGAGTCGGTGCCGATGACGACCTGCCCGGGCAGCGCGAGATCTTCGACCACCGCGTTGTGACAGATCGCTTGCGAGCCGCCTTCGGGACTCTCACCGTAGAGCTTAATCTGTTGTTGCGACGTGAAACTCTCCTGCGTCGTCGCGAGTCCTTCAGCTCGTTCGAGCAAACCCATCTGCCGATGCTTCGGCGACATCACGCGGCCGAGAAACGTCAGGTGATCGCGAAACGCAAACACCGACTCCGGCTGCGAGACGCGCGCGTCCTGGCCGAGCGCCTGTTTGAACAACGACTCCGCCATCGGCGTGACGTACTCGTGCGAGAAGCGCACATCGGCGACAGCAAACAACGCGTCGCCGGGTTTCACTGCCTCGACACCGATCTTTCCGGCAGTGACGAACGCATGCTTCGCGATGATCTTCTCGACGATCGTCATCGGACGCGGCGCGGTTTCGACCGGCGGCGGCGAGACTCTGCCCGCAAGACGCGCCTTGTTGTAGTTGAAGAGCCCGCCATAAGCGACTATGTCCTGCGAGATCGGATCGAGTCCTTTTGTAAACTCTGTTAGCGCGATCTCTTCGCCGTTGCGAATACGTTCGATGAGGCCGAAATCGGTCGACGTCAGCAGGCCGATGTTCTGCGAATTCTGGCCGTAGATCTTCTCGATGCTTTTGGCGATGACGAGTTGAATGCCCGCGGCCTGTTCGGCGTAAGGCGCGGTCTCGCGCGACGAGCCGCAGCCCTTTGAAAGCCCGGAAACGACCACAGCGAAGCCCCCGTTTTTGACTTCGTCTTTCTGCACGGCGCTCTCGCGCATGCCGACGTAAACGTACTGGCCGAGCGTCGCGTCATAGTAGAAACAGACCCAGCCCGGCGTGATCTCGTCAGTGGAGATGTTGCTCATCAACGGCAGATCGTCTGCCGCGAGCCGCGCGGCCAGTTGCGCTTCGAGTGCCGCGGCTGCATCGCCGGTGGCTTCGAGTTGTTGCCGGATTAGACTGGTGTCTTCGGTAAGAAATAGAATACGACCCTGAAATTTGATATGGTCAGGACGGCGATCGGTTTTGTTTGTCATGAGTAAGCCGATTATAACCGGAGCTTCATAAAACCATTAACGGTGTCAAAAGCGTCTAAGCCGGGACTAGTAGCGGAGGAAAGTGGAAGATGAACGCATTGGTTAGCAGGTTAGCACTCGCCGCGCTCATGGCGTTGGCTCTCGGATCGTTCGGCGCGCAGCGATTCGTCGTGTCAGCGCAGGAGACCGACGACCCCGCCAAGATCGAGATCTACAAACGCTTCAGAGATAACTACGACAAGAATCCCGCGGTGGCGTATCAAGCCGCGCGCGACTACCTGGTGAAATATCAGAAGGACAAGGATCAGTACACTGACTACCTGCAGAAATGGGTCGCGGCTTACGAGCGCGACGATCGCAAACGCCAACTCCCCGGCCTGATCAACGAGAAGAAGTTTGCGGAAGCGTATCAGGTTGGGCAAAGAATACTCGCGGACGAACCTGACAATCTCCGCGCGCAGATCGACCTCGGTTACGCCGGTTATCTCGCCGCTTCAAACAAAGACGACAGCCACAATGCGGACGCTTTGAACTACGCGCGCAAAGCGATCGCGGCGATCGACAGCGGCAAGACGCCGAGCGAGTGGGCGCCCTTCAAAGGCAAAGAAGACACGCTCGCTTATCTTCATTACGCCGTCGGTTATCTGACTTTGAAAACTAATCCCGACCAGGCGATCGACTCATTGATCAAGGCCGCGACTTACGAGAGCGATATTCGCCACACCGCTTCGACTTACTACTTCCTCGCCGTGGCTTACGAAGCCGGTCCTTACAAGACACTCTCGACCGCATACCAGGATACTTACGCGAACAAACCCGAGACACCGGAAAGCAAAGCGGCGCTGGAGAAGTTGAACGTGCTGATGGATCGCATCATCGATGCGTACGCGCGCGCGATCCAGGTGGCGGGGACCGATCCGAAGACTGAAGCCAGCCGTAAAGACTGGATGACGCAGTTGACGAACTATTACAAGTTTCGCCATAACGGCTCGGATACCGGCATCACCGAGTTCATCAACTCCTCAATGCAGAAGCCTCTGCCGCCGAAACCGTAATGGTTAAGCGAATCGAGGGAAACGTGACCGACCTCGAGACGCTCCAGCGTCTCGGTCGGGCACGCGACTTCATCGACCACTGTTACGACCATCCGCTCAGTCTCGAACAAATTTCCGAAAAAGCCTGCTTCTCGCGTTATCACTTTCTCCGACTCTTTCGCCAGGCGTTCAACAAAACGCCGCACCAGTATTTGATCGAACGCCGCATCGAGAAGGCGAAGGAGTTGTTGGGCGGCGACGAGCTGCGCGTTACTGATGTGTGTTTTGAAGTGGGTTTCCAGAGTCTCGGATCGTTCAGCAGTCTGTTTCACAAGTACGTCGGCCACGCGCCTGTAACCTACCGCGAGAAAGTACGGCAACGAGAACAAGCGAAGCGGCAAGTGCCCGGCTGCTTCCTCGTGATGTACAAGCTCGAGTCTGCGTAACACAGCAATTTTCAAGAAGCGTCCCGTCGTTTAGATCGGTATTCTCCTCAGCAACTTCAATCGAGGAGAACCGAATCATGATTCAACGGATGTCTCACGCCACGATCTTCGTCAACAACCAGAACGAAGCGCTCGAGTTTTATCGCGACAAGCTCGGTTTCAAAGTCCACACCGACGCGATGGTCGGCGAAGACTTTCGATGGTTGACGATGTGTACCAACGACCAACCCGATTTCGAGATCATTCTGATGGAGCCGAAGCCGGGCATGCTGATGGACGAGGAGACCGCCAAGACGTTGCGGGCCATCATGGCGAAGGGCGTGCTTGGCGCGGGCGTTTTCGATGCCGACGATTGCCGCGCCACGTATGAAGAGTTGCGCGCGAAGGGCGTCGAGTTTCTCTCGCCGCCGACCGAACGGCCTTACGGCATCGAAGCCGTGTTCAAAGACAATTCCGGCAACTGGTTCAGCCTCACGCAGGCAAGGTAATATAGGTCCCCACAGGACCTATCTACCTATGCCCCTAATTAAATGGATCGAACGCAGCTTCAATTTCAATTTCCCCGTCGAGCTTTATCCCCAGATCATCGAGCGTCTGCGCGGCGCGCCGGCGCGGGTTGACGAATACTTCAACTCCGCGCCCGCCCACGTGCTGAGGCGTCGCGACGACGGCCACTGGTCCATTCAGGAGAACGCGGCCCATCTCTTCGATCTCGACGCACTGACGCTCGGCCGCATCGATCAGTACGTCGCGGGTCTGCCCGTGTTGTTGCCCGCGGACGTCACCAACAAAGCAACCACCGCAGCCAACTACAACGAGGTTTCCGCTAACACGATTAGCCAGTCGTTTCGCGCGCGACGGCGGGAGATCGTAGACAAGCTGGAAGCTCTCGACGCGGAGCTCTTCGCGCGCAGCGCCGTGCATCCGCGTCTCAACGTGCCGATGCGCCTCGTCGATTTTGTTTACTTTCAGGCCGAGCACGACGATTATCATCTCGCTCGAATTAACGAACTCTTGAGACTCTTCGGAGGCTAATGCGCAAACAAATACTCGTGCTCGCGCTGCTGATCGTTTCGGCAATCAGCACCGCTGCGCAGCAAACGTCACTCGACGCTCTCATCGAACGCGATCTTCCTTCGCTGCTCGCCACCTACAAGTCGCTTCACCTCGCGCCCGAGCTTTCACACCGCGAAGAGAAAACTTCTGCGTTCGTCGCGGGCGAGTTGCGCAAGCTCGGCTTCACTGTCATCGAACGCATCGGCAAGTATCAGAACTCGCAGTGGCTCGGCTACGGTGTCGTGGGCGTGTTGAAGAATGGTCCGGGCCCGACGGTGCTCGTACGCACCGAGCTCGACGCGTTGCCGGTCGAAGAGAAGACGGGTCTGCCTTATTCGAGCAGCGTCAAAACCAAGAACGACGCGGGCGTGGAAGTTGGGGTGATGCACGCGTGCGGACACGACATTCATATGACGAGTTTTCTCGGCACGGCGAAGATGCTGACCGAGCTCAAGAGCCAGTGGAGCGGCACGCTCGTGATGCTGGGCCAACCTGCCGAAGAGACGGGCGACGGTGCGAACGCGATGTTGCGCGATGACCTGTACACACGTATTCCGAAACCCGACTTCGCGATCGCGCTGCACGACAAACCCGAGCTCGAAACCGGCAAGGTCGGCTACACGCCCGGTTACGCGATGGCCAGCGCCACTTCGATCGACATCAAGATTCGCGGCATCGGCGGTCACGGCTCGGCGCCGGAAAACACGAAAGATCCGATCGTGACCGCGGCGCAGGTCGTGATGGCGTTGCAAACGATCATCAGCCGCGAGAATTCACCACTCGATCCGGCCGTGGTAACCGTCGGTTCGATCCACGGCGGCACGCGTTACAACATCATTCCCGACGAAGTGAATTTGCAGTTGACGGTACGCACTTACAAACCCGAAGTGCGCGCGCGCATACTCGCATCCATTGAGCGCATCGTGAAGGGCGTGGCGCTGACCGCCGGCATTCCCGCGGATCGTGCGCCTGAAGTGAAAGTCGCGGAAGGCACAAATTCAACCTACAACGATCCGAAACTGCTCGAACGGCTCGCGGGCGCGTTTCGACAGGCACTCGGCGCTGACAACGTGGTCCAGGTGCCGCCGATCATGGCGAGTGAAGACTTCGGTTACTTCAGTTTGGACCAGCAGATTCCGGCGACGATCTTCTGGCTCGGCGCGTCGGACGCGGCGAAAGTAAAACAGAGCAGAGAGACGGGCGTGCCGCTGCCGGGACTGCACTCGGCGCTCTTCGCACCCGTGCCGGAGCCGACGCTCCGGACGGGGATCAAGGCGATGACTTCGGCAGTGCTGGAGTTGATGAAGAAGTAGTTATTTGACGACGCCGCCGTTATCGATTCCCGTGTACACATCCGCGGCTAACAGACCAAGCCACGGATCGGACTTCGGTGTCAGGAACAACTCCGCATACACTTTGTCGTTGAACTTCTCAAGGTCCGAGCGACTGGGATCCTGCACGAGCCACGCATAGAGCCGCGGGTGCATCAGGTACTCATTGCGGACCGTATCGAGCGCAATCGCGTCCTGAAACTTCTGCAACATCGTAGCGAACTCTTTCTCTGACAGCGACGGATTTTGCCGTTTGATCAGCGCGATGCTGCGGCTGTCGAGAATTGCATCCGACGCGTGCAACGCCGCGATCTTTCGCCACGTCGCCTCGCCGGTTATCCTGCCGAGACCTTGCGACACGCCCGTCATCGCCAGCAACTTTAGCGTCTTTATTTCAACGCCGGATTTCGTGATGGCCAAGGGCGCGATGCTGATCGCCGAGATCTCTCCGTTTGGACCACGCTCGATTGTGAAGTTTTCGGGCACCTTGCCACCCGTGCTCCCGATGTCTTTGACCCACGCGAGCGAAAGCTGGTTGTTGCTGGCAACGTAGTAGTTGCGTTGCGCGATCTCCTTTTCCTTATCGCTCTTGCCCGCGATTGATTTGAACAAACCTTCCGCGTCAGCGAGCCGGCGCAGGAACGCTTGTGGTCCATACAGGCCGGGCAGCGCTTCGATCGGTTGGCCCGTGGTGTCGAGCACGTAGTGAATGCTGTTGCCGGTGATGGTGCGCTCGAGTTTGCGGCCGTCGCCGTAGTCGATCGTGATCACGGGAACGGGCCGCACCGTTTGCCAGTGAAGCACAAACCGCTCACGCAGAACCGCAGCGACTTCCGCGTTCGAGTAGAGCACCGTGCGGAAGAACCGACTGTTCGCGCAACTCAGCTCATCGGTGAGTTTGCCCAGCAGCCGTAGCGAGAGGATCGGTTTCCCGGTTTCCTGCGCGGCTTTCTCCGCTTCTTTCAGATCGGTGTACCAGTACAAACCGGAAATGTAACTGTTCTTCTGGCCGCTGACCGTGTCGAGCGCTATGGTGATGCGCTGCCACTCAGCATCAGGCTTGAGCTTCGGATCGTCGATGTGGCGCTTGATCTCATCGCCGTAGCGAGCCAGCAGCGTGTTTAGTCCGGCTGGTCCAAGCGAACGCAGTTCCTCAATGGCCGCAGCGGATTCGGCAGTGTTTTCCGACACGGCTTTGCGCGCCAGAACGTCGGCCAGTTCTGAAGCGAGCGCGGTTTGAATTGAAACCAGAATGAGCAGGAGCAACGAAAGGACGGAGAACTTCGATTTCATCGGTAACCTCCGCTGAGTTGTTGGGTACTGCGGGAGAAGTGGTTCTTTGAGCCACTGGAACCGGCGCGGGTTGCCCGGCCGTAGTTCTGTATAATCCGCCAATGCTGCGACTACTTGTCCTCCTGACCCTAATACCGTTTCCAGTCTTCGCCCAAACCACTCAAGAAAAAGTTCGCGAGTACCGCACGGCGAACGAGACGCAGATTCTCAAGGAGTTCACCGCGCTGCTGGCGATTCCAAACGTCGCCGCCGACACGCAGAACATCCGCCGCAACGCCGAGTTCATCGCCGAGATGATGAAGCAACGCGGGCTCGCTCCGCGTCTGCTGGAAGGTCCAACACCCAACACACCGCCTGCTGTTTACGCGGAAGTGAAAACGCCGAGCGCGCAACGCACGCTGCTGCTCTACGCACACTACGACGGCCAGCCGACCGATCCCAAGCAATGGACCGGCACACAGCCGTGGCAACCGGTGTTTCGTTCAGCGGCGTTGGAAGCAAACGGCGCGATCGTGACCACGCCAAACGAAGGAACAGCGTTCAATCCCGAGTGGCGCATCTACGCGCGTTCCGCTTCCGATGACAAAGCCGGCGTGATGGCGATCCTCAACGCCTTCGCGGCGCTCAAAGCGAAAAACATCCCGCTGACTTCCAACATCAAGTTTCTTTTCGAAGGCGAAGAAGAGGCCGGTTCGCCGCACCTCGGCGAGATCATCAAGGCGAATCGCGAACTACTCGCCGCGGACGCGTGGATCATCTGCGATGGTCCGGTGCACCAGTCAGGCAAGAAGCAGGTCGTGTTCGGCGCGCGCGGCGACGTGAACGTAGACGTCACTGTCTATGGCGCGAAGCGTCCGTTGCACAGCGGTCATTACGGCAACTGGTCGCCGAATCCCGCGCTGATGCTCGCGCGGCTGCTCGCGTCGATGAAAGACGACGACGGCCGCGTCACGATCGAAGGCTGGTCTTCAGACGTTGAGCCGTTGGGCCAACGCGAACGCAGCGCGATCGCGGATGCGCCGCAATACGATGAGGAACTCAAAAGGCAACTCGGTTTGGGTCGCACGGAAAACAGCGGCAAGTCACTCATGGAACTGATCAACGTGCCGTCGCTCAACATCAACGGTTTCGCGAGTGGCGACGTCGGCGCGTTGGCCCGCAACGTGATCCCGACGACCGCAACCGCGGTGCTCGACCTGCGTCTCGTCAAAGGAAACGATCACGCACGGCAGGTCGAACGTCTCATCGCGCACATCCGCAAACAGGGCTACTTCATCACCGACCACGATCCCACTGATGCGGAACGCGCGCAACACCCGCTCATTGCGCGCGTGAACGTCAGGCCCGGTGGTTACAACGCCGAACGCACGAGCATGGACCTGCCCGTGTCGCTCGCGGTGATCGCAGCGGTGCAAACGACGACGCCCGACAAGATCGTCCTCTTGCCGACTTCGGGCGGCAGCCTGCCGCTCTCGATCGTTACCGACAACCTGAAGACCGTCACGATCTCCGTGCCGATTGCCAACTACGACAACAACCAGCACGCCGAAAACGAGAACGTGCGAATACAAAATCTCTGGGACGGTATCGAGACGTTTGCCGCGTTGATGACGATGGGCGGTTGAGTTGTGGAAGGGATTAAAACCGATGGGGACGCGCGAACGTCCCCATCACATTACGCGTGAAATTATTCCGACGAGGTTACAAAGTGCAGCCGTAGGCTTTGAGGGCCGTGCGTTGCGCGTCGTGTTGGCGCTTGCAGGCCTCAGCGAGCGTACCTTTGGTTTGTGGATTATCCGCGAGGCGTTTCCACTCCGTGCGCCAGGTCTTCATGCCGGCCTGAAATTGAGCCCGCGCCTGTTCCGGCACCTTCGTGCTGACGCAATTTTCGTAAGCAGTAAGAAAGGCATCGCATTCAGGCACGCCGATCTTTTCGCCGGCGGCCGCAGTAGCTGGCGCGGTCGCTGCAGGTGTACCCGAGGGGGCGGTGTTGTTTGTCGATGCTGCGTTGCGGTTAGTGTCGGCCGGTTTGGAACAAGACAGTACCAGTAGACCAATGACTAAACAAAACATCAGCGGGAGAGATCTCGACATTTGTGTTCTCCTTGATCAAGAATGAGCAGAGCCCGGGGATAATACACCAAAATCCCTCTTCTCTCCCTAACGTATTACGCAGGAGTAAACCCGATGAACAAGCGAGTAACCCTCGCCGTTTTAGTGTTGCTTTGTATTCTCGTGCCCGCGTTGGGCCAAACAACTCCCAGGGATGAAAAAGACGACGTCGTTCGCATCACTACGAACCTGGTCCAGGTCGATGTGGTCGTTACCAAAGACGGCAAGCCGGTTCCCAATCTCAGCGCCAAAGATTTTGAGATCTACGAAGACGGCCGCCGTCAGGAAATCACGAGTTTCACTTTCATTTCGAATGTCTCGGCTCGCGCTCTCTCCTCCGCGCCGGACAAGACCGCGACGGATGTGCCGCCGGGCCTTCCACCTGGCCCGGTCAAAGTTGATGCGCCGCACCGCACGATCGCGATCGTCGTTGACGATCTCGGGCTTTCGATTGAAAGCATGAACCAGGTGCGACAGCAGTTGCGGAAGTTCATTGCCGAAGAAACAGGGCCCAACGATCTGGTCGCAATTATTCGTACCGGCGGCGAGATCGGCGCGCTGCAGCAATTTACCAACGACAAGCGATTGCTGAGTCGCGCCGTGGACCAACTGCGTTGGAACGTTTGCAGTCGGCTGAGCAGTGTGTTCCCGCGCTTCGGGCAAGTCCGGATGGAAGGAGAGTGGGAGTCGTGCGACCAATACAGCGGCAAAAACACAATGAAGGCGCTACATATCGTCCTCGACGCTCTGGCGCGAGTTCCGGGCCGCAAGTCGATGGTGCTGATGTCAGACGACTTGCCGCTCCAAAAGCCGAGAGAGGACGAGAGCATGATGACTGTTGGTTCGGCAACCGGCGGTTCTTATATGAGCGGACTCGTCGACTTCTATAAGATCATCGAGAAAGCGATTCGTGCCTCGGTGGTGATCTATTCGGTCGATACTCAGGGACTACAGGTCACCAGCATCACCGGCGCGGACAACTGGAACGAGATTCCCGGTATCGGGCAGACGAAGCCCAGCCCGTTGGACGACCCACGACCGAGAAACGCAATGCTTCAGCAGCGTTCGCTGATGCTGCAACTACGCAGCGAAGGGGCCGCGTTGCTCGCGAAGAAAACCGGCGGTTTTCAGGTACGCAACTCAAACGGCTTTCAACTCGATCGCATTCTCGAAGATCAGAGTGGTTATTACCTGATCGGTTACCGGCCTACTGAAGAGACGTTCAACCGGGAGTTTCATCAGATCAAAGCGAAGGTGAAGCGATCCGGATTCGAGGTGCGAACGCGTTTTGGTTTCTGGGGCCTGAGTGAAGACGACGTAAAACGGGCAACGCCTTCGGCGCAGGACGAAACCAACCTCGCTTTGATCTCGCCGTTTGCGGCGCAGGATCTCGAACTCGAGCTGAACTCATTTTTCACCAACAACAAAACAGACGGCTCACTCGTTCGCTCGTTTATTTATCTCGACGCGTCCGAGCTCGCGTTTAGCGAGGTCAACGACCGGCACGAAACGTCACTCGAGATTCACGGCGTGATCTTCGGCGATAACGGCAAAATCGAAGAGCAGTTGAAACACAGCGCCGTGTTGAGCCTGCGGGAGAACGAATATCGCGAGGCGTTGCGCGAGGGTCTGCGTCTCAGGTTCGATATGCCCGTGAAGCGTGCCGGCTCCTATCAGGTGCGCCTTGCGGTGCGCGACCGAGCGTCGTCGAAGATCGGCTCGGCCGGTCAATTTGTCGATGTGCCGGATCTGAAAGGCAACCGCCCGGCGGTATCCGGTATCGTATTGCGCGACAGCCGCGAAGGACTCACGCAACCAATGGTGATGACCATTCCGCCCGGCCGTCGTTTCACAGTTAATTCCGATCTCTATTTCGCGTTTCTTGTTTACAACGCATCGCCCAACCTGGGAATGCTAACCAGGTTGTTTCGTGACGGGAAGATAGTTAAGACACTGCCGGCAGTTCCTGTCGACGTGACTAAAGCCGTCGAACCGGGCCGCGTTTTGATGAATGGTTCCGTGCCGCTCACGCCCGAGTTGGAACCGGGACACTACTATCTTCAAGTTGAGCTCTTCGATAAGACAGTAGACAAGCAGGTTCCCGTTAGGCAGTGGGTAGAGTTCGATCTCGTGAAGTGATTAAGGAGAATTCGATGAGGAAGAGAGTAACGCTCGCCCTGTTACTGTCGGTCTGCACTCTTCTGCCCGTCATGGGCCAACAAAAACCGGCTGACGACAAAGACGACGTCGTAAAAATCAGGACCAACCTGGTCCAGGTCGATGCTGTCGTGACGAAGGACGGCAAACCCGTTACCAATTTGACCGCCGATGACTTCGAGATTTACGAAGACGGCCGCAAGCAAACCATCACGAGCTTTGCTTACATTTCGAACGTTCCGAGTAGTACCCGGAATACGACCGTCGCGAGTGCGCCTTTGAAAGATTCCGCGACCGATAAAACCGGCGTCACTCCACCGCCGCCCGCGGAACCTGTTCAGCGCGACGCCGCGCGGCGGACGATCGCGATCGTAGTCGACGATCTCGGCATATCGGCCGAAACCATGGGCCAGATAAAAACCCGCCTGCACAAGTTTCTCGCGGAAGAACTACAGCCAAACGATCTCGTCGCGATCATTCGCACCGGCGGTACCGTTGGTGCTTTGCAACAGTTCACCACCGACAAGCGCATGCTGAGCCGGGCCGTGGACGAGTTACGCTGGAACGTATGTAGCCGCGTGGGATTGTCGGTCATTCCGCGGGTTGAAAGCGTCGGAGATCCTTCTTGTTATGACGACAGTCCGTCGTTATCGCTGAAAGCGTTGCGCTACATTCTCGAGTCGATGGGCCGGCTACCCGGCCGCAAGTCGATGATCCTCCTGTCTGACAACCTGCCGATCGAGCGCGAGCAGAGAGGTCCCGGCATCGGTTTAGTTTCAGACGCGAGCGAGAAAATACGCACTGGGCCAAAAAAGGAAGACGCTTTCGGAATCATTCAAGTCGGCGCGGACGTTAAAAACTATGGCAGTTGGTTGCGCCGGATCAGTGAAACCGCGATCCGCTCTTCGGTGGTGATCTACTCCGTCGATACGCAAGGTCTGCAATACACTGGGATCGTGGCATCCGACTCAGTTTTCGAACGAATACCGGAATCACAGCCACGGTCAATTGGTTTACTGCCTGAGCGTTTTCGCATGTTGCAGGAAAACCGTGAAGGCAGCCTCCTGCTCGCGAAGCAGACCGGCGGTTTTCAAATAACCAACTCCAACGGCCTGCAACTCGAACGCATTCTCGAAGATCAGAGTGGCTATTACCTGCTCGGCTATCGGCCGAGTGAAGAAACATTCAACCGCCAGTTTCATCAGATCAAAGCGAAAGTGAAACACTCCGGCATGACGCTGCGAACGCGTTACGGTTTCTTTGGCGTTAGTGAAGACGAAGCAAACCGCGGGCGTCTGACTCCGAAGGACCAGATGACTCTCGCCTTGATCTCACCGTTCACGGAGCAGAACCTCGAAGTCAACGTTAACTCCTTCTTTGCCGGCGGCAGCACCGAAGGCGCGACCGTTCGCTCCTTTATTTATCTCAACCCGGCGAACCTGAGCTTCGTGCCGAACAACGGCCGCTATGAAACGGCGCTCGAAATTCAGGGCGCGCTCTTCGGCGACAACGGCTCGATCGCGAACAAGGTGAAACACGACATCGTGCTGAGCCTCGCTGAAAACGAATACAAGCAGGCGCTGCGCGACGGTCTGCCGGACGCGGTCCGTCTCAGGTTCGACATGCCGGCGAAAAAACCGGGCTCGTATCAGGTGCGCATCGCGGTGCGCGACCGCACGTCAGCGAAGATCGGTTCAGCCGGGCAGTTCATCGAGGTGCCCGATCTGAATAACCAACGCCTCGCGGTGTCGGGCATTGTATTGCGCAGCGCTGCCGCCGCGACCACGCCCGCGACCGTGATGGCCACACCGCCGGGCCGTCGTTTCCCGCTCAATTCCGATCTCTACTCCGCGTTTTTTATTTATAATGCGACGCCAAACCTGGTGCTGCAAACTAAACTGTTTCGTGACGGGAAGGTCGTGAAGGCGGGCGCTGAGACGCCTGTCGACGTGTCAAACAAAGACGCTCTCGGACGAAGCTTGATCACGAACGTGATGCGACTCACTCCGGATCTCGAATCGGGCGACTACTACCTGCAAGTGGTGATTACAGACAAAGCAGCGAAAGACAAACGGTCTGCGGTGACGCAGTGGGTCGACTTCGAAGTCGTAAAGTGATTGCAAGGAGTAAATCCGATGAAGAGAGTAAGCCTCGCCTTATTACTTTCGCTCTCTATTCTCTCGCCGGCGCTGGGCCAAACGACTCAAACGGGCCAAACGGCCCAGCGTCCCGACGAGAAGGACGATGTTGTAAAGATCACGACGAACCTCGTCCAGGTTGATGCTGTCGTTACGAAAGACGGCAAACCCGTTACCGGTTTGACGGCTGACGATTTCGAGCTTTACGAAGACGGGCGCAAGCAAACAATCACGAGCTTCGCTTATATCTCGAACGTCGCCAACGTGGCGTCCAAGACGGAAGCGCCTAAGCCCGATAAAGCGAGCCCTGACTCACCGCCCCTCTTAATCCAGCGCGACGCCGCCCGCCGGATCATGGCGATCGTAGTCGACGACCTGGGAATGTCTGCCGAGAGCATGAACCAGGTGCGCAGGAGTCTCCGCACGTTCGTCGCCGAACAACTACAGCCAAACGATCTGGTTGCGATCATTCGCACCGGCAGTGACGTCGGCGCGTTGCAACAGTTCACGAACGATAAGCGGATGCTGAACCGCGCCGTGGACCAGTTGCGCTGGAACGTATGCAGCCGCATGGGCTTGACCGTGATCCAGCCTGTCGAGGCTTTGAGTGGAAACGCTTGTTACTACGACAGTCTGACGCCGACGATGAAATCGTTGCGCTTCATCCTCGACTCGATGGGACGTTTGCCCGGCCGCAAATCGCTGATCCTCATGTCCGACACCATGCCGATCATGAAAAACGATTGGAACGGCACCGGTATACCTCCGGTTAACGACTCAGCTAAAGTCGGTATGCCGCAGGTCGAAGGTTTCGATCCGGCTACGGTTGGCGCGAACGTCACAAACATGGGCGGCTGGTTGCGCCGCCTCGCGGAAACAGCGATCCGATCTTCAGTCGTGATCTATTCCGTCGACACTCAGGGCCTGCAATACACGGGGATCGCAGCATCCGATTCGGTTAACGAAGCGTTGCCGCAAAAGATCCCTTCGTTCAGCGGCGTAGTAACCGACCGTTCGCGGATGCTGCAAATGAACCGCGAAGGCAGCGAACGTCTCGCGAAACAAACCGGCGGTTTTCAGGTCCATAACTCCAACGACTTTCAACTCGATCGCATCGTCGAAGATCAGAGCGGCTATTACCTGCTCGGCTATCGTCCGACTGAAGAAACATTCAATCGCCAGTTTCACCAGATCAAAGCGAAGGTGAAACGATCAGGCCTGACGTTGCGCACGCGCTTCGGCTTTTGGGGCGTCAGCGAAGAAGACACGAACCGCTCGCGTTTGTCGGCACAGGACGAAACCACGCTCGCGTTGATCTCACCGTTCGCCGCGCAGGATCTCGAAGTCGGTTTGAACGCGTTCTTTTCCAACGGCAAAACCGAAGGCTCGATCGTGCGCTCGTTTATTTACCTGAACCCGAAGAACCTTTCGTTCGTGCCGGCGAACGGTCGCTACGAAACCGCGGTCGAAGTCCACGGCGTGCTGTTCGGGGATAACGGGGCGATCGCGGAAAGAGTCAAACACGACATCGTGCTGAGTCTCGGTGAAGCCGAATACCAACAGGCAATGCGTGACGGTTTGCCTGATGCCGTGCGTTTGCGGTTCGACATGACCGCGAAGCAGCCCGGTTCGTATCAGGTCCGCGTCGCGGTGCGCGATCGAACGTCAGCGAAGCTCGGTTCAGCGGGGCAATTCGTCGACATTCCCGATCTGAACAAGAAACGCGTCGCGTTGTCGGGCATCATTCTGCGTCGCACGGGTCAGGCGGCACAGGCAGCGGTGATGGCGAATCCACCCGATCGTCGCTTTCAGGCCAACTCCGATCTGTACGCCAGCTTTGTTGTTTACAATCCAACGCCCGGCCTGACGATGCAAACCAGACTGTTTCGTGACGGGAAGCCTCTGATTGTCAATCCGCCGGTTCCGATCGAGATCAAGGAAGACGATTCGGGACGCAAGTTACTGACGGATGCCATACGCCTGACGCCGGATCTCGAGCCTGGCGATTACTATCTGCAAGTTGTGATTGCCGACACGACTGCAAAAGACAAACGGCCGGCCGCCTCGCAATGGGTCCGGCTCGAAATCGTGAAGTAAGTGATCAAGGAGGAGTACATTGAAGCCCCTTAGCTCTCCCTGACGCGTTCAACGCAAAGGAGAACACCCGATGAACAACAGAGTAACGCTCGCCGTGTTACTGTCGTTTTGTACTCTCCTGCCCGTCCTGGGCCAAACGATGACTCCCGTGGACGACAAAGACGACGTCGTTCGCATCACCACCAACCTGGTCCAAATCGACGTCGTAGTCACCAAAGACGGCAAACCGGTGCCGAATCTCAAGGCTGAAGATTTTGAGCTCTACGAAGACGGACACCGGCAAACGATCACCAGCTTCGCGTTTATCTCGAACGTAGCGAACGCGGCTACGACTCCCGCGAAATCTTCCGAGACTAAAAACGACGCCTTCGTTCCACCGGCGCCCATCAAACGCGACGTTCCGCGCCGAACGATCGCGATCGTCGTCGACGATCTCGGTCTTTCGGCAGAGAGCATGTCGACGGTGCGGCATTCGGTGCGGAAGTTTGTCGCCGAGCAGATGCAGCCGAACGATCTCGTAGCTATCTTGCGCACGGGCACGCAGGTTGGGGCGTTGCAGCAATTCACGAACGACAAGCGTTTGCTCAATCGCGCGGTGGACCAGTTGCACTGGAACCTTTGCAGCCGCGTGGGGATCAACGTATTTCGTGCGGTCGGACAACCGCGCTACGAGGGTTGCCCGTTCACTTACGGCAACACGCTCGCCTCTTTGCGCGCGGTCGTCGACGCGATGGGCGAGCTGCCGGGACGCAAGTCGCTCATCCTCATGTCAGACAGTGTTCCGATTCAGAATCAGGAACTGGAACCATACGAATACGAGGGCGTGCGAGGAGGATATGAAGACGATTGGGTTTACCGGCGCGGGCTCAACAAAATTGCGGAACGAGCGATTCGCAACTCAGTAGTGATTTACTCGATCGATACGCAGGGACTGCAAGTGCTTGGTCCAACCGCGGCCGACAGCTTCAGCGGCGATATTCGCCAGGCGGGACCGCAGATGCAGAACGTGTTGGCGACAAGATCGCGCATTTTGCAGGACCGCCGCGCCGGCGGCGACATGCTCGCGCGTCAAACCGGCGGCTTTCAGATCCGCAACTCGAATGACCTCGGCCTGGACCGCATCATGGAGGACCAGAGCGGCTACTATCTGCTCGGCTACCGGCCCACCGATGACACCTTCAACAAGCGCTTTCACCACATCAAAGCGAAGCTCAAAAAGTCAGGCTTGAGCGTGAGAACGCGTAACGGTTTCTACGGCGTCAGCGAGGAGGACGTAAAGCTGAAGCTGCCTTCGCCGCAACGGATGACGAACCTCGCGTTGATGTCGCCGCTGCATGCGCAGGAGCTCGAGTTCGAGCTCGCTTCGTTTTTCACCAACGACAAAACGCAGGGCTCGTTTATTCGCTCCTTCATTTATCTCGATGCGACGAACCTGAGTTTCAAGCCCCGCGAGGACCGGCAGGAAACGTCGCTCGAAATTCACGGCGTGGTTTTTGGCGACAATGGCATCCCGGTAGAACAGGTGACGCACGGCGTCGCGTTGAGTTTGAAGAAAGACGAATACGAACAGGCCCTGCGCGACGGGCTGCGACTCAAGTTTGATATGCCGGTGCGGCGGCCCGGCGCTTATCAGGTGCGCATCGCGATACGAGAAGGCCTTGCTTACAAGATCGGTTCGGCGGGCCAGTTCGTCGCGGTTCCGGATCTGAACAAGAAAGAGATCGCGTTGTCGGGAGTCGTGTTGCAAACCGCCGCTGATCCGGCTGCTGCAAGCGCGGCGTTGTCGAGTCCCGCTGTGCGGCGTTATCGGTCCAATTCCGACATCTACTTCGCGTTTGCTGTCTTCAACGGCTCGCCAAAGATGACGATGCAAACAAAACTATTTCGTGACGGAAAGAGTGTTAAATCCAGTCCTGAAACTGTTGTCGATACTACGAACCAGAGCGATCCGGACCGGCTCGTGATTACGAACGTCCTGCGGCTGCCGGCAGATCTTGAACCCGGCGATTACTATCTGCAGGTTGTTGTTACCGACAAGGCAGCCGGCGCGAAACAGCCACCGGCCACACAGTGGGTAAACTTCGAGATCGTAAAGTGAAATAGCAAACGGGAGATGAAAATGAAAAAACCGATCAGTCTGTTAACTTTGCTCTTCTTTCTTTCAGTCACCGCCTGCGCGCAGCACACGGCGAACATGCACGGCAATCACGCCGCCTCGCCGTCGCCGTCGGAAGCAGCCGACACGCAGGATTGGGCCAAGCAGCGGCTCGCGAAATCGCCGCGTCATCAGGAGTGGGTGAAAGTAAAGAACGGCGCGCGCGAAGTAAGCAGTTTTGTGGTCTATCCGGAATCGAAAAACAAAAGCACGGCCGTGGTCGTGATTCACGAGATCTTCGGCATGAGCGATTGGGTGCAGAGTCTCACCGATGAGCTCGCCGAAGCGGGTTACATCGCGATCGCGCCCGATCTGCTTTCCGGCATGGGACCAAACGGCGGCGGCACGGATTCACTCAGCGGCAACCAGGTCGGTCAGAAGATTCGCGATCTGCCGCCGGACCAGATCACTGCCGATTTGAATGCGGTAGTTGATTTTGTTTCGAAACTGCCGGCTTCGAACGGCAAGGTCGTCGTGACCGGATACTGTTGGGGCGGTTCGCAATCGTTCGCTTACGCGACCCACAATCCGAACATCAAAGCGGCGTTTGTGTTCTACGGTTCCGCGCCGACGACCGGGCCGGACAACGCGATCGACAAAGCCGCGCTCGCGCGAATCAAAGCGCCGGTTTACGGTTTTTATGCCGGCAACGACGCGCGCATCAACGCGACCCTGCCCGCCACAACGCAGGCCATGAAGGAGTTGAACAAGAAATTTGAGCCGGTCACGTATGAAGGCGCGGGTCACGGCTTCATGCGTGCGGGCGACGCGCCGGAGCCGACGGATACGACCGCCGCCGATTATCAAAAGCAACTCGATGCGTTTCGCTTTAACAGGAGCGCGCGCGACGAAGCGTGGGCGCGTTGGAAGAAGTTACTGGCTGCTATTTAAATAGAAATTCAGTATGCGAAAAGTAATTTTCGGCGGCGCGAACACACTCGACAACTACGTCGCGGGCAAAGACGACTCGATCGATTGGATCCGGCACAGCAAGGAAGCCAACGAGCACCTCGCTGAATACTGGAAACGAATCGACACCCAGATCCTCGGCCGCCGCACTTACGAAGTCGCGATGAAGAGCGGCGGAGAGGCCATGCTCAGCAGCGTCAAGACCTACGTGTGTTCGCGCACGCTCAAGGAAATTCCCGGTAAGAAGATCGAACTCGCGTCCGACGCCGTGAGCCTCGTGAAGCGGCTCAAGTCGGAAGCAGGAAAAGACATCATCGTGATGGGCGGGAGCGAGATCGGGAAATCACTGTTCGAAGCCGGATTGATCGACGAGCTCGGCGTCAACATTCATCCGGTGCTGCTTGGCTCGGGCATCCCGCTGTTCGGCACTCTGTCACGCCGAATCGATCTCGAGCTACGCGGCTGCAAGCCACTGAAGAACGGCTGCGTCATACTGACTTACGACGTTATTTATTAGTCAGCACTTCGCGGAAGAACTCCACCGCGCGCGGATCGCCGGTCTCGCCCAACGAACGAATCGCCTGCTTGCGCACCGACGGATTCGGGTGCGTCCGCGCGATCTTGATCAACAGCGGCACTGACTCGTCAGAACGCCGCTCGCTGATCGCCCTCACGGCCTGCATCTGCACTTCTGCGTTCGCGTCCGGACTCTGCGCGGTCGCACTGAGAAACTCAAAACTGCGTTTGCTCACGCGTTCGCCCAGCAGCCGAATCGCCTGCCGCCGCAAATCCACCGAGTCATTGCTGCGCGCCACGTCAAACAGTTTGTCTTCCACACGCGTGCTCTTGATCTCCGAGAGTGTCTGCAACGCCGCGCGACGCACGTCCAACGCCTGTTCGGTATCAAACAAGCGCAACAGATCGTCAACCGCCGCTTCGCCGCGTTCCCCCAGCACACGCACCGCCTGCTTGCGCAAATCTGGATTCGGATCGGTACGCGCCACTTCGAGTAAACGCGCTTGCGCTTTCGGGCTCTTCGTTTCGGCCAGTGCGCGCAAAGCATTTCGCTTCACGTCGATGCTCGCGTCGTTCGCGTAGATCTTCATCAACTCGTCGACCGCGTCGTCACGTTGGAACTCGCCGAGTTGCCGGACCGCGACGCGGCGCGATTCAGCATCAGCGTCCGTCTTCGCGATACCGAGCAGAAACGCAAACGCCAACTCCTTTTCATCGCTGTTCCCCGCTGCCGAGATCACGCTGCGCCGTACCTCCGTGTCTTTCACTTCCTCGTAAAGACTCTTGAGTGTGGCGAGCGTGCCGCGATCGTGACTCTCGCCGATCGAGTGCGCGGCACTGCGACGAAGTTGCTTCGTTTCGCTGTCGTTGCGCACGAGCGAAGCGAGAAACGCCATCTCGCCGCCAGTCTGGCCCAGCCAGTAAACCGCGGACGAACGCACGCGCGGATTCGGCGAGCTCTGCACGAAAGTTTTCAGCATGCCGCTGACGCGCGCGTCGTCATGCAAAGCGATGCCCAACACAGCGCGTTCGCTGAGCGTGTCGAGCGGCGTTGCCGCGGCGAGCGCGCGCAGGTAGTTGAGGCTCTCCTCGTTGTTCGCGCGACCGAGCCAATAGACGGGATAACCGCTGTACTCGCGCTTTCGTTCGAGGTTGAAGATCTCCATGCGCGTGATCTGGTTCGCATTCGGATCGCGCAACAGGAAGATCGCGAGGCTGCGCGTTTCGACCGGCAGGCCGTCCGGCGTCGTGCCGACGAACACGGTCGTCTCGCCCATCGTGTTCATGCTGCCGTGAAACTCGCGGATCGCCGGATCGATCGCGACGCCGGGTCGCACGTCAAACGTGTAAGCCGACCAGTAAGGCGTCGCTTTCGCGCGCCCGCGAGCTTGCGCGGCGTCAAGCTTCGCCATGAGGTCCGCGCCTTCGACGGCGGTGAAGCTTTGGACCGTCGTGGCGGTCGATTGCGTTTTGAGTTCATCGCCACCCACGGAAAAAAGCGTGACGATCAAAAGGACTAAGCTAAGCATCGTACTAACCTCCGAGGTAAGGGGTCGGTTAAGTTGAGCGCGTCCTTGGAGTGCGCCCGACTTGTCGGCGCTTTGGCCAAAGCGGTGCTAAGGGGCACCGCACTCCAAGGAGGCGCTTAACTCAAACCGAGCCGCTACCAACCTCCCAGTAGTTACTTGAGCAACTCTTCCAAATACTTCAACGCTTCCGGATCTTTACTTTGACCGAGATAACGCACGGCCATCTTGCGCATTTCCACCGATGAATCGCTGCGCGCGATCGTCATCAGTTTGTGCACCGCGACCTTCTGCTTCGAATCGCCGAACGCGCGCATCAGCAGCATCTTCATTTGCTGATTCTGCTCGGAGTCGTACAACGCCACGAGCTGGCCCACCGTCTGCTCGTCGTCTCTGTCGTTCAACTCCCGAACCGCAACAGCGCGTAGCTCGATCGGATCCGATCCGCGGGCGATGTCGAGCAGCTTGGCTTGCGCGCGCGGATCTTTGTTGTCCGCGAACGTTCGCAGCAGCCACTGCTTCATCTGCACGTTTGTTTCCGAATTGTAGAGTTGCAGCAGATCTTCGAGCGGCATGCGGCCATGATCGCCGAGCACGCGAATCGCCATGATGCGAAACTCCGGCGTGTCGCCCTGCTTCGCGATCTCGAGTAGCTTCGCGCGGGCCGCAACATCGTCGCGGTCTGCGAGGGCACGCAACACCTGATAACGGATCTCTTTCGTTTTGTCGGCGTCGTAAATCTTGACGAGCTCGGCGGTGTTTGCTTCGTTGCGCTGATCACCGAGGTACCTGATCGCGGTCAGACGCAGCCTGAGATCGGCATTGGGATTACGCGCGACATCGAGCATGACCGGATACGCGCGCGCGCCGCCGTGCCCTCCGAGCATCGCCAGGGCCGCCGCCTGAAATCCTTCGCACTGACCCGGATTCGACTTGAGCGAATCCATCACGATCTGAGTGGCGCGTTCTTCGTCGGCCTGGAAGAGACTCTGCAACGCGAGCATCTTGATCTCGCAGTTGTCGCGGTCGAGTCCTCTTTTCACCGCTTCCTGTTCGCCCAGCACGACCAGCAACGCCTCGGCTTCACGTCGCCAACTCGAACTCGGAAAGCGATCGATCAGGCGGATGAGCGGGACCTTCGCATCGTCTTTTCGTCCCTGCTTCTGCAACGCGTAGCCATACCAGTAAAGCGCGGCGTCGAGATCTTTGTTTTTCGGAAAGCCGGTGATGAACTGGTTGAATATCTCGGCGGCTTTCTGCCAGTTCTGCGCTTCGATCTGATCGCGGCCTTCGCGCAAGATCTGCGCCGACGCGGTGTTGCCTTTCGTCGCTTGCACGAAGCGATCGAGCTTCGCGATCTCCTGGTCGTCGTGAGCGTAGGCGACACTCACGAGCGCCAGGAGGAGGAACATGATGGTAACGGGGCGAAAAGTGACTACATGCTTCATGACTTCGTTTGTCCTTCGAATTGATTTGTTCGACTAATCAAGTGCGCGCGCGAGCGCAGTGGAATTTACCTGCAACAGGCCGACGATGTTTTTGCGTTCGACGCGTTCGCGAATGACGCGGACGGCGGAGTCGTCCGGTTTGTCGGGCAGGTTTGCGATGTCCAAAAGGATCGGTTCGAGACTTTCGAGCACCGATGAGATCTGCACGTCGCCGGTGGTCTCGGCTTCGCGGCGCAGCATCATGTTTTGATAGACGAGCTGGCGCGCGCGCTGTCGTTCATAGCTCACTTCAGTGGCTGAGTCGGGTTCGTCGAGACGCACGTTACGGAACGCGCGCAGCAGTGTTTCGGCTTTTGCGAAATGGACCGCGGTCATGGTTTGTGTGTCAGCAGGACGAACTGGTTGCGGCTCGGCGAGACGACGCGGTTGTGTGATTACTGCGAACTGTTCGCCGGGTTTTGGCTCCCGCACTAGCGGTTTGCGCGGTCGTTGTTGCTGCTGTTGCGGTTCACGGCGCGGCGCTTCTGAAGGAGCGATCGTCGGGGCTGGAGTAGGTGACGAAACCGGCGCTGCATTGTTGACCGCCACCTGCTGCGGCCGTTTGGAGGAGATTAAAAAGATAGTAAGTGCGACGATCAGAATTGAAGCAAAACTGATCGTCGCCCACTTCCACGCAAAACCAAACGTCCCATGCTGTCGATTACGACCACCCGGCGACAAAATCTTCGCGAGTGCGCGATTCTGCACCACCGGCGTCAACGACGGTTCAAAGCCCGCGATCTGACTGCGCAAACTCAGAAAGTCAGCACGCGCTTCAGCACACTGCGCACACATCACTAAGTGACGCTCAACTTCACGCGCCTCCGCCGGCGACAACTCACCATCAATCAGCGAAGAGATCTTTTCAGTAAATCCACAGTTCATATCCGTGTACCAACTAACTCACGCTTGCGCCTGCGACTTTCACTTTCTTACTCCACCTTTCACGCAACGCCGCCCGCGCCCGAAAAATATCAACCTTCACCTTGCTCTCCGAGATATTCAGCACCTGCCCGATCTCGCGATAACTCAACTGCTCCTGCTCCCGCAACAACAACGCTGTACGCTGATCCTCCGGCAGCGTCTGCAACATCTCGAGCACGAACTCCTTGCGTTCACGCGTTTCAAACTCCTGCTCGGGATTACGTGCCGCCGGTCTCATCGCTTCCACCACTCGATCAAACAGCCGGTAGCGCGTGTGTGTCTTGCGAAACTCGTTGATGGCCATGTTGCGCGCGACGCGATAGAGCCAGAAGCGTGCTTCGCCGGGCGGCAAGGTGCCCCAAGCCGTACGATGAAGTTGCAGGAAACTCTCCTGTGCCAAATCCTGCGCCAGTGGCGCGCGGCCTCCCAATAAACACTCCAGAAAGCGGCATAGGCTAGGGTAAAAGTCCTGAAACAGCATGGTGAACTCGTCGTCTTGGCTCGCCATAAGCTGCGCTACGTCTCCTAAAACACGCGTGCTCGGGAAAAGTTACAGGTTTTTGGTGGGAAGTTTTTTGTGCTTGAGATCCGGCGGCCGCGGCAAAGCGGAACTCAGACGTTGTTGAGGATCTGCAAAGCGGTCGTCGAAAAAATCCTTTCCTTCTCTTCCTCACCAATGTCGAGCCCTTCGATCGACGACACCGCGCGGTCGATCGATCCGAGCAGGTGCGGATAATCACTGCCCATCACCATGTGCTCCGCGCCGACCATATTTCGCACCATCATCAACGTGTGCGGACTGAACGACACCGTGTCGTAGTACAAACGCTTCAAGTAGAAACTCGGCAGTTGATCGATCTTCGCGCGACACTCCGGAAAGTCGCGCCAACCATTGTCCATGCGCTCCATCAAATACGGCACCGCGCCGCCCAGATGACCGACGATCCATCGTATGTCGGGAAATTCGGCAAACATCCCGTCGTAACACATGCGCGCCACCGCGAGGCTCGTGTCGAACGGAAAACCGATGATTGGACCAAGCACGTATTCGCGAAACGCGTCCGACTGCCCCGGAATCATCGGATGCAGAAAGATGCACAGCTTCATCCGGTTCGCTTCCGCGAAGAACGGCCGATACTCAGGCGCGGTCAACGCCTTGCCGCCGATGTTGCTGAGTAAGATAACGCCGTTGAGCTTCAACTCGTCGATCGCGCGATGAAGTTCGTTGAGCGCAGCGTCGGGTGCGTCCATCGGAATCGAAGCGAAGCCTTTGAAACGTTGCGGATGTTTCGCAATCAGTTCGGCGTATGAATCGTTGATCATGCGCGCGACTGCTGGTTGATGCTCCGCATTCGTGAAGAAGACGTTCGGTGTTGAAAGCGAGACGACTTCGACGTCGATCCCGACGCGATCCATGTCCGCGAGTCGTTGATTCACGTCGGTCATCGCGGGCGTGACGCCGAAGAAGCGCGCGCCGCGATACGTGATGATCGTTTGTCCGCTCGGGCTTTTGCTGAAAGAAAACTCCGAGGGCAGATCGCGGATGGTCTGAAAAAATTGTTCGGTGTAGAAGTGTGTGTGTAGATCGAATTTGGCCACGGGTTGCTGCCTTACTTGTTTCGGGTGCGTTAGAGGTTCAGTTCGTATTCCTGTTCGGTGCGTGTGACGCCCCAGATCTCGCGCTGCCCTTCATGAATGCAAACGAAGCCAGCCTGTTTGTAGAGATGCACTGCGGCTTTGAACTCGTTCATGGTCCAGAGCCGGACTTTCTTGAAACCGTGTTCGCGACAGAACGTGAGCGCGCCGTTGATGAGTTCGCGGCCGACGCCACGGCCGCGCATGTCGGGATGAACCAGGAACCAGCGTATCAGCGCGAGTTCTTCCGATTCGCCGTCGACGACAATCGAGCCCGTGATGCGGCCATCCGCTTCCGCGACTGCGACATAGTCTTTGGTCGGGTCGTAGCTCTTCACAAACTCTCCGAACCTGATCGCGACATCAGCTTCGAACGTCCCGCCGAGTCCATACTCACGCGGATAAAAAATGCCGTGCAAATAAATGATGTAGCCGAGGTCGCCGGGCGCCAATTGGGTTCGAATCTGTACTTGCGGTGCGCTCATCCTCGTTTCAGTTTGCCTTCGAACGGCAATCTAATCGTAACATTCCCGCCGTCGGCGCAGATGCTATAGTGGCGAACAGCTAGGTTAACTTCTACAGCAGCGGCGGCGGCACCCCGGCGGTTCCGATCCTACCTGATCGAATCAACAGACTAACGGAAGAGTACGGAAGGGGCAGCAGCATGACTACTCCAGTTGCGAGCAGAGACGAACGCGGTCAGCCTACGCTCGTCAATGGCCACCGGACAAATCCGAACAAAGATAACTGGCTTGGTTTCGTGGGCGACGTAGTCAACTTCACGGGGGAAGTGTGTTTCAAGTCGATGCTGCGGATCGACGGTCACTTTTCCGGCAACGTCATCTCAACTGACGGCACGTTGATCGTGAGCACCGGCGCGCAGGTGACGCAGGCCGTGATTAAAGTCGCGGTCGCAAAGATTAACGGCACTGTGGAAGGCAACATCCTCGCGAGCAAAGAACTGGTCCTCGGCCGCACGGCGAACGTACGCGGCCACGTCACCTCCCCCGCCCTGGTCGTCGAAGAAGGCGCCCAACTCAACGGCACCTGCCGCCGGAGTTGAATGTCGGTTATGTTGAGTCCGGCTTCACGGGTCTGTACACGCGAAAGCACTCCCGTTCAGATCAACTGTTCGAAGACAAACCTCTTAGTTAGCTTGTCTCACGCGAGGTTGCGCTGCGCGCCGAAGGCGCGGCAGAAGGTAGCCAGGGGTGAACGTGTGAGCGAAGCGAGCACGGAACCCCTGGATCGTCAGTCTCAGCCATTGCAGCTCCGAAGGAGCGACAGACACGCACTCTGTCGCGCCTCCGGCGCTACCTTCAATATCTAACACGATCCAGGGGCCGCGCGCTTCGCGCTTGCCCCTGGCTACCTTATTCCGCGCCTTCGGCGCTAAGAGTCACTGTATCTGTGCATCTATCTCCGCGCGGTGAGAGCGGACGAGCTACTTGATCCAGCGTTTGGTGTTTGCGACTTCGTCGATCTTGTTTTCGAGAGCAGTGAGTTGGTCCAAAACCGTTAGGCCGCGGCAGCCGAGATAGTGGTTGATTCGTTTCACTTGCCCTTTCTGGTTGATTGAGGTGATGGCTGACGGGTAGTCGGTCCACATGTCGGGGCAGCGATCGCCGACATACTCATCGTCGAGCTTCATGTAGTTGATGCGATTGAACGCGCGTACCAGTTCGTCGAGTTGCGCCTTGGTGATTTGCCCTTCTTCCCGGCCCTTGTGCTTGACGAACTTTTTTCCTTCAAACACCACCTTGCCGTCATCGAAGATCGTCAACTTGTAAGCCGGGCAAGTGCCGAAACACGTCGTGCGTTCGAGCGTGATCACCGGCACGGCGGCTAAGGACAAAGTAAGTGCGAGCAACATGTGCGTCATAACGTTTGCGGCGAGACAGCCTCATCGATCGCGGTTGCAGTCTTATCGATCGCTGGTCATTGACTCGGCAACGTGTATTCGAAATCGTAAGAGTGCTCGCCGTCGGCGATGATGATGTTCATGCGACCTGTCAGGCCCACCAGATCGTCGGTACCGGAGTCGGGGATAACGGTAATGGTCAGGTCGCCGGCGCCGCGCGTCATCGTGCCGCTGTGTTGAAGATAAAAACTGCCGCGACGGCCGCCCAATGTGCCCGTCACTTTCTCAATAGCAACGTAACCAGCCGACCCTTGCACACTGCTGCTGCTCGCCATCAACATCTGCCCTTTGCTCGTGGCCTCGAGGTCGCCGTGAAACTGCTTGTCGATCGACATGCGCCCGACCGCTGCGTCAGCGCCTTCCTGCGGCGTGAGCTTCACGTCAAACGGACCACTCGCTCGTTTACTCATCTGCTCATTCCTTTTCTGAACGTTCGTTTGCGTCCGGCGCGCGTGTCCGGCGCTCGCGATCGCCACAGCGCAAACACAAACCAGCAACACGATCAACAGTCGGCCCATCGTTGCTCCTCCAACTCGCCTAGTCCCCCGCCACAGCCGCGGGAAAACGTTCAGCGGAACGAGCGCGCGCTTTCGCGGCCTCGACTTCACGATCGCGCGGCGGCGCATTGGTCGTCAACGACTCGAGCAGCTCCTGCGCTGCTTCAGTCACCTTTTCGACCGCGCGATCAAACGCCGCTTCGTTCGCCTTCGAAGGCTTTGTAAAACCACTCAGCTTGCGTACGAACTGAATCGCCGACGCGCGAATCTCCGCTTCCGTCGCCGGTGGTTGAAAGTTGTGTAGCGTCTTGATGTTTCGACACATAATCCTTTCCTCTACTTCTGATCTTTCTCATCCTCGCGACGTTCGAGCACGCCCGCTAACGCGAGCACGATAACCGTCAACACGGAACTAATCAAAGCGATGCCAATCTCGCCGCCGCCACATGCGACGCCGATCGCCGCCGTTATCCACAGACCCGCAGCCGTGGTCAATCCTTTGATGTCGTGCTCCGCGCTGATCTTAAGAATCGATCCCGCGCCGATGAAACCGATCCCGGTGACGATGCCCTGAATCACGCGCGACTGCGCGTCGAGCTGCATACCCATTCCCGCAGACGCGAGCACAACAACCGCAGTGCCGAGACAAACCAGAATGTGTGTGCGCACGCCAGCGGGCTTATGCGCCCTCTCGCGTTGCATACCCACGAGCCCGCCGAGAAACGCGGCGACAATTAACCGCACAATAACTTGCGCAAGCAGACGCCCCGAACCAATGCCGAAGGTCAGCTCCTGCCACAACATGTCCATCGCCAAACTCTCCGAAGTTAACGACCAAAGAAACCAGGATCCATCAGGTACCAGTTCACCAGTCCCGCTGCCAGTCCGACCAGAAACACGAGCAGCACGATCACCTTTTCCTTCCTCGTATTCGGTTTGCCGCCGAGCGACGGAAAGAGCAGCAGGAAGACTCCGCCTACCACGCCGAGCGGCGCAAACGTCGCCATCTTCAACGAGTAGACGCCCTCTTCATGCAAGCGGTACCAACCGTAATAGATCATCGCCGCCGAAAACACGATCAGGAGGATCGCGATCAGGCGTTGTTTCAAGTGAGACATGGTTTCGTTCTCCAACAATCACAGACGAGCGAGCACGGCGACAGTTTCCCGGCACATGCGCAGAGCGTCGTAACGCTCACGGATGCGCGCGCGATTCGCGGCGCCGTTTCGCGCGCAAAGCTCAGGATCGCGAGCAAGCTTCAGCAATACACCAGCGAGCGAATCAGCATCGCCGACCGGAGTCAAAAATTGCGCGCCGGTTGGTCCAACTACTTCACGAATCCCCTCAATGTCGGTGCCCGCGACCGGCAATCCCGCCGCCATACTTTCCAACACCGCGTTCGGACAACCTTCCGAACGCGAACTAAACACACTCACGTCTGCAGCTTCGAGCAATCCCGACACGTCAGACACGTGGCCCGTGAATCGAACCGCGCCGTCGAGTTTGAGATCCGCAGCAAGCGCGGCCAGAGATTCATACGCGCCGTCATGCCGGCCGGCCAACACGAGCAGCGGCGAGCGCCCGTTACTTTCAAACTCCGTCACGACCTTGCGCCACGCGTGCAACAACGTCACGTGGTCTTTCAACGTATGAAGGTTCGCGACCATGCACGCCACAAACGAACGATCGTCAACTGCGAGACGTTCGCGCCACGCGCGCCGGTCCGACTCCGGCGCAACCGTTTCAAGGCCATTGCGAATCACCGTCACCTTCGCTTCGTCGACGCCGAGTTTTTCGATCAGGAAACGCGCGCCTCCTTCGGAGTTGGAAATAAATTGCGGCGTGCGTTTGGCGGCCCGCCGAGCGACCCGCGAACCATACGGCACAATCCCCTCGTCGCGCTGATTCCACACGCACGCGCGCGCTCCGGTCCAGCGCCAGATCAGGCCACACAGAATGTTTGGACCAAGCGTGTACGGCAACAGGATATCCGGCTTCGTCGCACGTAGAGCTGCACAGACGCGGATGAGGTCACGGCCTTGCCGCAATCGCGGCCCGCTAAACGGATACGGCATCAGGCGCCACGGCAGCCCGTACCGTTCACACGTCTCCGCGACCGGACCAGTCTTGTTGAATCCCCAAACCTGGACCACCGCCTGCTCGTGCTCGGAAAGATAGCGCGCGAGAATCAGCGCCTGGCGTTCCGCGCCGCCGAGTTCGAGATTTCCCAAAACGAAAACAATGCGGCGGCCCTTCAACGTAGTGATGCGATGGTTCATCTTTGGAGTGCGCCGACTTGACGCCGCTTTACTCCCGCTTGTGCACGATTAGAGGGAAAGCGGCGTCAAGTCGCCGCACTCCAAAGTCAGCGCACAATGAAGTCGGCGGTCTGGGCGGCGGTCCGGCCGGCGAGGGCGTCGGTGATGACGACTTTCAGATCGTAGCGGCCGGGCGCGAGCGTCTTGAGCGCGAGCTCTTCGCCAAACGGAATCCGCTGCGGGTCTGGTCCACCGTTGTTCAACCTCCGTGGCGGCGAGCTCAGCACCGGCTGGCCGTCGCGCAGCACGTGCGTCTGCACTGTCAGCTGCGGATTGCCGCCCGCGTCGCGCTTCGCGTTGTAGACAAAGATCCAGTAACCAAGCGGCGCGGAGCGCGCGAAACTATGGTCCACACTCAACTGGACCTGCGGACTCGCAGCCGCCTTGCTCCGATCTTCGACGACCTGCCCGCCGAGCAACACACTGCTGAGCGTGAGCTCGTTGCGCGCCAGATCCGGAATCACGATCCACTGCATCGCACTGCCGACCAGCCCTGATTTTTCATCGCGCGCGGCAACACGAAACTGGTAAATGCCGGGTGTGAGCGGTGTGTGATGGTTATAAAAAATTCCCTCGTCAGCCTGCCCCGACTTGCGCGGATTGACGTTGAACTCGTTGCGAAAACTCCCGGCGATCTTGCCCTTATCATTGAGCACTACCCCTGCGAGACGAATCGTGGCGGGTTGCGTTCCGTCAGCGCCAAACATCAGGCCGTGGGCTGAGATCTCGAGGGACGACGTCACCACGAGGCCATTCGCGGGCGTGTTCAAGTAAGTCAATGACAACAACACCGGCAAGCCGTGCGCGGGAAAACTATCGACAAGCGCATCGCGCATCTCGCTATCCGGCGTCTTCGGTTTCGCGGAATCATTCGCGGCTGCGGTGGTTGGCGCAGGAGTTGGACCATTGACATAGCCACGCGGCGCACGTACCGTCAACTCCGGCTGGCCCGTAATCGCGATCTTCACGTGCCGAAACTTCGTCGCTCGTTCTTCGTCGTTTTCCGGCCGCCACGCCACGAGATAGTAGTTCGACGTCTCATCGAGAACGTTCGAGAGCCAGCGGTCGAAGAAGTTCGTGTTGCGCAACGCGCGTCCGCCTGTATCAGCCGCGAGTGCACTCAACGCGTCCTGATACGTTTCGAGCTCGCCGGTGGAAGCGATGTCCAGCCGGCCGCCCCCATCGAACGGTCTTTTACCTTCGGGATCGACAAACGTGCTGTTGACCAGTCCCTTCGCATGAATGGTGTAGACCACCACTCCGGCGCGTTGCGCGGCGTCGATCACGTGCTCAAGCTTGTCACGCGTCGCCGCCGCATGTGGACCAGCATCGAGCAGAAAACCATCAGAAACAAAAAACGCGAGCTTGCGGCCGGGTGCACGCGCCGCGGAATGCATCAGCGACTCGAGCGAGTTGTAAGTGTTTTGCGTGATCTGCGCGGCCTGCATCAACACGGCGCGCGCGCTGTTCTTCACCTGCGTCTCGCACGAAGCGCGAACGATCGCTTGCATCTGTTTCGCCTTGCGAAACGTCGAAGCGCCCTTCATGCATTCTTCGATATAAAAGGTGAGCACTTTGTCGTCGCCCCGGCTGGTGTCGATGTGCAGCGCCATGTACTCCGTCATCTTCGTACTGCTGCCCACGTTGTAGCCGCTCGCGTCGTACTGGCGCGGCAACAGTCGCGCCAGCGCCGCATCGAGCACCGCACGGTTGTTGGTGAACTGTTCGAGGAAACCGATCTGCCCGCTCGCGGAAGCGATCGCCACGTTGTCTTTCGAGCTCATCTCGCGCTCGAGAAAGTGCTGCAGCATCATGCGCGTGCGGTTGAGGCTGTCGGGCTCGAGATGCAGATCGTCGATGAAGAACACGATCGTGCGGCCGGGAACAGTTGCCGGCGGCAGCGGCGCATTGGAATTAACCCCAAGGCCGCGCGCAGCGAGCTCTTGTTCACGCGGACTGCCTGACGCGATGCGCTCGAAGAACGCGATCGGCCGGGGCTTGCCGTCGACCATCAACTCAAACTGATAGCGCTGCAGGCCGTCGACAAAGTTTCCCTTCTTGTCGAGCACCGTGACCGCCGTCTGCACGAGTTCGGTGTTGGTGCGGATGACGTCTTGTGCCGGTTGCTGCGCCGCCTCCTGGGCGTTGGCGGCGATGAAACTGAGCGTGAGCAGGAGAACGAGGTAAAGAGATTTCATGGTTGTCCTCGAATAGGGCGGATCTGGGACTGTGATGATATTATTAACTCGCCAATGTCTCAATATTCCCCGGAACAATACGCAAAAACTCGAACCGAAACAGACTCGATGGGCGGCATCGAAGTGCCCGCCGATCGCTATTGGGGCGCGCAGACCGAACGCTCGCTGCACCACTTCAACATCGGCGACGATCGCATGCCGCGCGAGATGATTCGCGCGCTCGGCATCCTCAAGAAAGCCGCCGCGCAGGTCAACGAAGAACTCGACAAACTCCAGCCCGAAAAAGCCAAACTGATTATTCAGGCCTGCGACGAAGTCATCGAGGGAAAACTCGACAGCCATTTTCCGTTGCGTGTGTGGCAGACCGGCAGCGGCACCCAAACCAACATGAACGCCAACGAAGTGATCTCGAATCGCGCGATCGAGCTCGCGGGCGGCGTCATGGGCAGCAAGAAACCGATTCATCCGAACGACGATGTGAATATGTCGCAGTCGTCGAACGACACGTTTCCGACCGCGATGTACATCGCCGCCGCCGAACAGTTGAACAAACTCATTCCGCGCGTGCAGGAGTTGCACGACGCGATCGCGGCGAAGGCGAAAGAGTTTGCAGGCGTGGTGAAGATCGGCCGCACGCATCTTCAGGATGCGACGCCTTTGACGGTCGATCAGGAGATGAGCGGTTGGGCCAGTCTCGTCGAACGCGATGTTGAGCGACTAAAAGCCGCGATGCCGGGTTTGCTTGACCTCGCGATCGGCGGCACGGCCGTAGGCACAGGTCTGAATTCGCATCCGGAATTTGGCGAACGCGCGGCGCAGAAGATCGCGACCCTAACCGGTCTGCCTTTCAAATCGCACCCGAACAAGTTTGCCGCGTTGTCAGCACACGACGAACTCGTCGCCGCCAGCGGCGCTTTGAAAACGCTCGCTTCGTCGTTGATGAAGATCGCGAACGACGTGCGCTGGCTCGGTTCTGGTCCGCGCGCGGGCCTGGGTGAGTTGGTACTGCCGGAGAACGAACCCGGCTCGTCGATCATGCCGGGCAAAGTGAATCCGACGCAGAGCGAAGCGTTGACGATGGTCGCGGTGCAGGTGTTCGGCAACGATCTCGCCACGAGCTTCGGTGGTTCGCAGGGCAATTTCGAGTTGAACGTTTTCAAACCGGTGATGATTCACAATTTTCTGCACTCGGTGCGTTTGCTGCACGACGCGCTGCGGAGTTTTGTCGAGTTTTGCATCGCCGGACTCGAGCTCAACCGTAACCGCATCGACGAGAACCTGCGTTCGTCCCTGATGCTGGTGACCGCGTTGAACCCTCATATCGGTTACGACAAAGCCGCGCAGGTAGCGAAGAACGCTCACAAGAAGAACATCAGCCTGCGCGAGTCGGCCATTGAACTCGGATTTCTGACGGGCGAAGAATTCGATCGACTGGTGAAGCCCGAAGAGATGACGCACCCGTAACGACGCTTCACAGTTTCCAATTAAGCATTGCCTGAGAAGAACGACAAAGTTAAAGAAAACGTCTGCGGTCCGTTTTACGTGGACTCATCGTGTATCGACTGCGACGTTTGCCGCGACACCGCGCCCGATAATTTCAGACGCTGCGACGACGGAAACTATTCCTTTGTTTACAAGCAGCCGGAGAATGCTGAAGAGCTCGCCTTGTGTGAAGAAGCGTTGACGTGTTGTCCGGTGGAAGCTATCGGGAACGATGGCTGATCTTCACTAATCCGTCTTCAACAAAAACCTCGTAAGTCTTGAGCTGATCGCGCACGGTCAAACACTCACCACTTCTGACATCAAACTGCCATCCGTGCAAGCCACACTCAATCACGTGCCCACACAAAATACCTTCGGATAACGGCGCGCCTTTGTGCGGACAGAAGTTCTCGGTGGCATAGAATTCGCCGTCCACGTTGTAAACAGCTAGCTCGTCGCCGTCGGGAAGTTCAACTCGAATGCAGGCGCCGGGTTGCAAGTCGCCGGTTGCGCCCACAATCAAAGTTTGCTCGGCGCTATCCGGTGCTGGTGCGTCGTCTGTTTCAGTATTGAATGATTGCATGGAATGGATGGTAACAAAACACGCAAGTTCTCGCTTTCGAGGCGTTCTCTTGTTCCGCGGCCATTACAATCTCCCTGCCGTGACACTCGAGAAACGGAAGGTGAGATTATGAAGCGACTACTAACTACAATCCAACTCCTCGCGCTCGTTCTGCTGACTGCAACTCTGTTGCACGCACAGGAAACGAGACCCGCAGATTCCAAACGACAAACACGCGTTACCGTCGGTGGCGATTCGATCGTCCAGGCGCAACCCGACACCGCGATTTTAACTGTCGCGGTAGTTACGCAAGGCAAACGCGCGCTCGATGCACAACAGGAAAACGCAACCAAAACCGACGCGGTCGTACGCGCCTTGAAAGCCGCGGCCGGAACCGGTGCGGAAGTGAAAACCAGCGGCTACAGCCTGCAGCCGCTGCGCGTATACCGCGAAGGACAACCGCCGTTGATCAACGGCTACGAAGCACGCAACACGATCACTGTCACGACGAGCGAGCTCGCGAAACTCGGCAACGTGATCGACGCCGCGTCGCAAGCGGGCGCGAACGACGTCACCGGCATTTCGTTCACGTTGCGCCAGGATCGTCCCGCGCGCGATCAGGCGTTGAAAGAAGCAACGCGCGAAGCGATGAGCAAGGCGCAAGTGATCGCGCAGGCACTCGGCGGCCGTGTGGTGAGCATCGCGGAAGTGCAGGAGGAAGGTTTTGTACGTCCCCCGCAACCGGTTTATCAAGCCGACGCGTTCATGACGAAGCGCGCTGACGTTACGACCCCGATCGAAGTCGGCTCGCTCGACGTGACTTCGCGCGTGCAACTGGTTGCGATCGTCGAGCTGCTGTAGGAGTTTTTAACCCCCTCGCCCCCGAAGCAATTATGTTTAGGTTAGGAGGAAGCAATGGCCAGATACAGAGACGACGTGGATGATGATCGAGATTATTACCCGCGCGAAGAACATTACAGACGAGAGTTAGGAGCCTACGACGAACCATTTGCTCGCCGCGCTGAGTATAACGAGAGAGAACGACGGCCCGACTCCGGCCGCGGCCGCTATGGCGAACGCGCCGAATATGAAAACGACGAGCCCCGCTACAGTCAGGATCGCGACACCAATTGGAACGACCGCGGCGATCGTAATCGTGACGAAGGCCACCGCAGTTCGCTCTACGACATCCGTGGCGATCTCGGAACAGGACGCCAGCGCGACCGCTACTCCGCTGAACGTTCGCGCCTGCGTTGCCGCGACATCATGACGAAGGATCTAGCGGTGGCGACGCGCGACACGCGGCTGGTGCAAGTGGCGTTGATGATGAAACAGGAAGACACGGGCGTGATTCCCGTGGTCGATTACGACGTGATGAGCGGCAACGGCCGCGACGACAACATGGATCGCGACCGCGATCGTGACCGCGACGACCGTGGCGGCAGCCGCGCTTACTCACGCGGCAAGCTCGTCGGCCTGATCACCGACCGCGACATCGTCGTGCGCGCTGTTGCCGACGGTAAAGACACCGCCAACACGCGCGCTGAAGACGTGATGTCAGTGGATCCGCACACCGCGCGGCCGAACGATCGCGTCGTGGAAGTGATTCGCACGATGGCGAGCAAACAGGTGCGCCGCATTCCGGTGGTCAACGAGAACGGCTACCTGCTCGGCATGATCTCGATGGGCGACATCGCTCTCGAGACGCAGGAAGATCGCGAGCTGGCGGACGCGCTCGAGGACATCTCGAAGAACACGTCATTCTGGAATCGCGTTTTTGGTTGATTTTCTCTTTTTGTAAATATCCACAGATCGCGCTGATTTACAATCCGTGCAATCTGTGGATATTCTTTTGCCATGCGAAATGAAGATCGTGAGTTCTCGCTGATCCGCAGCGGTCGGCGGGTGATACCGTCAGGACGGCTGTGGAATCCGGCCGCCGACGTCTATCAATCGAAGGACGGCTGGGTGGTCAAGATCGATCTGGCGGGAATATGTTCGGACGAGTTGGAGATCGACATCCGCGACTCCATGCTGCGCATCACGGGCTGCCGGCGCGACACGCATTATCGCGAGGGGTTCGTTTACCACCAGATGGAGATCACCTACAGCCGGTTTGAAAAGACCATTCAGTTTCCCGCTCCGATCGAAGGAGCTTCACTCAAACGCGACTACAGCGACGGATTTTTGATCATCAATTTGCATCGCGGGGAAGATGCGTAAACGTTATGGCTGAACCTGTGCAACCAACTCCGCCAGTGAACACCGCTCAAGGGGCGAACACCAATCAACCGGCGAATACTAATCAACCGTTCGAGATCCCGGTGCTGGCGCTGCAAAACCTCACCTTGTTTCCCGAAACGGTAGTGCCGCTCGGTGTCGGTCGCCCGCGCTCTTTGTCCGCGGTTGAGGCCGCGCTTGCGACGCCGGAGAAATTGCTGGGCTGCATTACCGTGCGTCCCGATCGGGCCGACGATACCGACGCCAAGGAAGACGATCTTTATCAGGTCGGCACGCTCGTGATGATCAAGCGCATGGAACGAGCCGAAGGCGCGATGCGCATCGTGGTCCAGGGTACCGAACGCATTCGCGTGCTCGAGTGGAAACAACAAGACCCGCACCTGCGTGCGACTGTTCAGATCGTGCCGGAGCCGCGAACCGTCGATTCCGAACAGGTCGAGGCGATGAAACGAAACGTGCAGCAGATGATTCAGGAAGCGTTGACGCTGCTGCCGAATGTTCCGACCGAAGTTCGGATTGCGGTGCTCGGTTCTGCCGATCCGGTGCGCCTCGCGTACTTCCTCGGCTCCGTGCTCAATCTCGGCGTTGAAGAAGAGCAGAAAATGCTCGAGGCCGACACGGCCGACGAACTTCTGAAGCTGGCCCACGCGAACCTCGCACGCGAGCTGGAGATCATGCAACTGCGCTCGAAGATCGCTTCCGAGGCGCAGACGGAAATGGACAAGGCGCAGCGTGATTACGTGTTGCGCCAGCAGATGCGCGCCATTCAGAAGGAACTCGGTGAAGACGAAACCGGCGAAGCGGCTGAAGCGCAGTTGCTGCGCGAGCGGTTGGAGAAGGCTGATTTGCCGGACGAGGTGCGCACTGAAGCGGATCGTGAGTTGAAACGTCTGGAACGTCTGCCCCCGGCCGCGCCTGACTACCACGTCATCCGCACCTACATTGATTTTATTTTGGAGTTGCCGTGGCGGAAGTCGTCGGAAGACAAACTCGATCTGAACGAAGCGCGCCGCATTCTGGATGAAGATCACTACGGCCTCGAAGACGTGAAGGAACGCATCCTCGAATTTCTCGCGGTGATCAAACTGCGGCCGGACACGAAGAGTCCGATTCTGTTGTTTGTCGGCCCGCCGGGCGTCGGCAAGACTTCGCTCGGCCGTTCGATCGCGCGCGCGTTGGGCAGAAAATTCGAGCGCATGTCGCTGGGCGGTGTGCGCGACGAAGCCGAGTTGCGCGGCCATCGACGCACGTACATCGGCGCGATGCCGGGCCGAATTATTCAGTCGATCCGTCGCGCCGAAGTTAACAATCCGGTGCTGATGCTCGATGAAGTCGACAAGCTCGGCGCGGACTATCGCGGTGATCCGGCGGCGGCGCTGCTGGAGATTCTCGATCCGCAACAGAACAATTCGTTCCGCGATCACTATCTCGATCTGCCGTTCGACCTCTCGAAGATCTTTTTCATCGCGACTGCGAATCAGCTCGGGCCGATCCCGCCGCCGTTGCGCGACCGCATGGAGATCATCCGGCTCGCGGGCTACAGCGATCGTGAGAAACTCGAGATCGCCAAGCGTTATCTTGTGCCGCGGCAAACAACCGAGAACGGATTGACCGCGGGACAGTTCAAGATCAGCGACGCGGCGCTCGAACTCATCGCGACGCGTTACACGCGCGAAGCTGGTGTGCGCCAGATGGAACGCAACATCGGCAGCGTGGCGCGCAAGGTTGCGTTGCGGATCGCGCAAGGTGAAGCGGAACATGTCGACGTCGATGAGAACGGCGTGCGCGAATATCTCGGACCGCCGCAGTTTTATCCGGAGCAGGCGCGCAAGGAGTTGCCGGCGGGCGTGGCGACCGGAATGGCGTGGACCGAGATGGGCGGTGAAGTTCTGTTCATCGAAGCGACGCTGCTGCCGGGCGGGCGCGGGTTGACGATCACGGGCCAACTCGGCGAAGTGATGCAGGAGTCGGCGCGTGCGGCGCAGTCGTATCTTTGGTCACACGCGGCGGAGTTTGGCATCGATCCGGAGATTTTCCAGGGTTATGGCGTTCACCTGCACGTGCCGGCGGGCGCGATACCGAAGGATGGACCGAGTGCGGGTGTGACGATCACGTCGGCGCTGGCGTCGTTGTACACCGGGCGGCGCGTGCGGCCTGACACGGCGATGACGGGCGAGATCACGCTTTCGGGTTTGGTATTTCCGATTGGCGGCGTGAAGGAGAAAGTGCTCGCTGCATATCGGGCGGGCATCAGGCGCATTTTGTTGCCGGCACGTAACGAAGCTGACGTGGATGACATTCCCGACGACGTCAAAAAAGACTTGCAGATAATTTTCGTCTCGACGATCAGCGAGGTGATTGAGGCTGCGTTGGAAGTGCTGGTCGCGAACCCGCCGCCACCACCGCTCCCGCCGGACGCGACACGCGCGAGTCGCACTCCCGAACCCGAGCCGCTGACGGTTAAGGGTCAGTAAACACAAACTCACAAAAAGAACGAGGTCGCTGGAGAAAACTCCGGCGACCTCGCTGTTGTTTGATCGAAACGAAACCTTACGGCAGCGCTTCGATATTGAAGAAGAATTTGAACGAGCCGGTCTGCTGCACTCCGAGCAGGAATTGCAGGTTAATGCTCGCTCCTGGCGCCAGCGGCGTCGCTAACGTGATCGTGCCGGCGCTCATACTGCTATTCATCGCGCCGCCCATCGCTTGAGCCGGTGGCGTCTCCAACGTCGTGCCGAGCACCGTCACCGTGCAAGGCGCCGGGCCCGCACCCGCCGCCGCGCACGTGCCTGAATCGGTGACCCCGCTGACGACCACGTTAGTCGACGTCAACGCCCTCACGTCCGCAATGCCACCCGGTACCGCAAGCGAGCTGATGTCAACGAGGCGGAACCGCAGCCTCGTTATCGGCGCACCCGTGTTGTTCACGAAACGTCGCCTGACCGACATCGTACCGTTCGCGCCATTCGTCACCGGCGTGAAGTCACGTACGCGGTTCGGCGGCGCGGGCGCCCCGATGTTCGCGTCGAGCAGCAACGTGGAGATCGTTGTCGCTCGCAACACCGGACTCGTCAGGTTCTCCGGACCCGGCGCGCCGAGACGCTGACCCGCGGGAGTTACCGCCGCGGTCGTGTCGGCGAAGAGGAAGTCGTTGGCGTTGTCGTTTGTGTCCGCCACAAAACCGGCTGTCGGACATGGACCAAACATTGCCGGATTTCCCTTCTTGCCGCATTGGTCGCGCGAGTAACTGTGCTCGAGCACGCTGCCGTTCATCGGTGTGAGCGTCGTGCCTTCGCGCAGGAGGTCGCAAACGCCGCCAGTGTTGGCGCCGAAACCAACTGCATCGAGCAGCGTCACAGACGAGAGATTCGCGGCCGAAGCGGTGTTGAAGATCGCGACGTTGCGGTCGCTCTCAATGTCTGAGCTCAACGTGACATTGCCCGCCGCCGCGCCGGTGCCGCCATAGTTCGCAAGGCTGTACTGCGAGCCGACGAACAGGTAGTGGCCCCGAGCGGGAATGACGGTGCCGTTGGGAATCGTTCCGATCAGGATCGGCGTCGCACCGCACGTCGCTCCCATCTTGAACAATCCATAACCGGCCGACGCGTCGGAAGCCGCGATGGTCAGCGGCGTGTCGCTGTTGTTGTAGAGCTCCACGAAGTCGTCGCCTGCGCCGCCCGGTCCCGAAGTGCGTAGCTCGGAGATCAGGAACGTACCGGCCGCAGTGCCCTGTTTGATCGTGCCCACGGCCTGGCCGTCGACGATCGTTGCATTCGTCGCGTTGGACAGGTTCAGCAGGAACGTCTCATCGGGTTCCGGCGCTGCGCCATCCGCGAGGATGTTGACCGTGATGGTCTTGAATTGTTCGCCCGTGGCGAAGTTCAGGACCGTGTCGGGAATCGCCGTGTAATCGACGCCCGCAACTGCATGGCCTGGACCAGCCGGTTGATCGGCGGTCGCGTAATGCACGGAAGCGCCTGTTGGTCCAGCCGGGGTCGAGAGTGAAACCGTGAACAGCATCGGCGCGCTGCCCGAGGCGGGTTCGTTTGCCTGAGCATCAGCGACGGAGATGTTCGGGTTGGTAAAGATCGGCGTCTGCGTTGGATCGTTAGCGCCGCCGACGGCCGGATCGTCAGTCAAGACGTCAGAGAAGTTGGAACCGGAAACCGTACCCTGGTTGGAGACGAAGTCACCGCCGGAGTACGGATTGTTAACCGTGACCTGGAATTGAATGTGGACGGTCTTGCCGGCGAGCAGAGTACCAATCGGCTGTGTGACTGTTTCCGCCGAGAGCGGAGCGACTGTCGGTCTGACAGTGATGCCACGCCGCGGCGTCTTCGTCTGCTGCATGTTCAAGTGCGAGCCACCCGTGCTGTTGCCAGCCACTCGTACGGTAGCCTTCGGCGTCGGCGTTTGCGCCTTGGCCGTAATTGCTTTCGGCGCGATTGCGACGGTATTGCTACGGATCGCATTGCTACCGGCGTCTGCGTTGCTGTTCACAACGTCGCGTTTCACGATCGTCGCGTGGTGGGAAAGAGTCTGTACTCGCGAATTGACCTTCGAGGAGGCCGGTTTATCGCGGCGTAAGGTGAACTGATCGAACGGCGTCTCGCGCGGTGCGAAATTCATTGCGAAGCTTGGCGCCGTGCAACCGCTGTTGCTGCCGATGGTTCCCGTGGTGGTTTCTGTTCCTACGTTTCCGCCACCATTGCGGCGCGTGAACGTGCCCGTGCTGTTATGCACCAGATTGAATTCCTTGGTCGCATCGGCTACGTCACCGCTGTTCCGCAGCGTGTTGTTATTGTAATCGAGGCACATATTGCCCGCGGTGACTCCGACGCCGAGGTTGATCGTCTCAGCTCTGAACCATCCTCCCGTGCCGGCGGAGGCCGTGTTCTTGATCGTGTTGCCGCTCATGGTGGCAAAGATGGTCCCGTCCGCGTTGCCTTCGCTGTTGTCGGTACCGGCACGCAGCGCGAGAGCCGCATTGCTGTTGCTGGTACCGGCATTAACGATTGAGTTGCCGCTGATGGCCACGAACAGATTGCTGTTCGCCTGTGTCTCCATCAGCACGCCGCGACGATTCGATTTACCTACCGGGTTAGCGAGCGTACCGACCACGTTGTTGAGGAACTGAAGGTTCAGGTTCGCCTTGCCGCGGGCGGAGATGTTGACCGCAGTCTGCCAGACGTTCTGGATCGTGTTGCCCTCTATGCGCAAGCGGTGCGTAATCGTACCCACTGTGCACGGCGTCAGACCAGTCGGACTGCAGTTATCCGGCGCCACACGAATCGCCTGGTAGCCGAGCAGCGCGCCGCTCGATCCGAGGTTCTGGATGACGTTGTTCTGGATCACCGCTTCATTGCCCGGCGAGCCAATGCGACCGCTGCCGGTCGCGTTGACGTTGATCATGCCGACCAATGCATTAGCGCCGACCGAACCCAGGTCAAACGTGTTGTCGTGGACATTGAAGTTCAGCACCGAATTCTGCTGAACGGTCATTTCCAGGTCGTTGATGCCGTTCGAAGCCGGCGTTACAAACTTCGCGTTCGAAACGTTGACAGTGGCAGTACCGCTCGCGCCTGTGTTGTCGCCGGCGCCGACGACGATGCCGCTGCCGAACAGGTTCGTGAACTTGGCATCGAACGCGTCGCCGGTGTTGCTGTCCTGAACGTTGAACGTCACGTTTGCCGTGTCCTGCATGGAAACTGAAACGGCCGTGTTGCCGTCGAGCTTGTTCTGGATGGTGACACCATCAAACGTCAACGTCGCGTTGCCGGAGTGGTTTTCGTGCCGCACCGCATACGAGTTCGAGATGTTGGCGTTGTTGTGATCGATGGTGGTTTTCTCGATAGAAATCGTAGACGGCGAGTTGAAGATCATGAATCCGTTGCCGCTTGGAGCAAGGATACGCATGAAGCGGAACGTGTATGTACCGCTGCCACCCGTGATATCTACCGCGCCCGTACCGCCCGAACCGTTGGCGCCGGGTGCGCCAGTGGTGTGCTGAATGGTGCCGCCCGAATTCGCAGTGGAACCATCGCCGGTGATAGTCAGGTCGCCGCTGCCGGTATTGCTGAGAATGATCGCTCTGGCCGGGCCAGTCGCGCCAGTTCCCGAGTTAATACTGCGGAACGTCATACCAGCGCCACCAATGTTTGTGCTCGTAACGTTGAGCGCAATGCCCGTCGTCGTCACGATCGTATTGGTACCCGTACTCGTAACGGTACCGCCGCCGGTCAGGATGATGCCGCCGCCACCGGTGTTGTTGATGGCGATGTCCGCCATCGAGGACGTGCCGATGTTGACGCTGCCGCGGATCGCTGCGCCGTCAGTGGTGTTGAAGGCCAAACCAAACAGTTGATTGCCGGAAGCGAGGTTGATGCCGTTGTTGCCGCTCGTCGCGACCGTCGTGATGCCCGGCTTGGTTCCTCCGGTTGACGGGAACGACGGACTGCCCGTAGGCGGCGTCAGTCCGGTGATCGTCGAAAGACTCGACGTCGCACCCTGGCCGATCACGTCCTGGTTATTCAACAGCGTAAGCGGACCGGTGTAGTTGCCCGCGCCGGTGTAGATGAAGATGTTGTCGTTGGCTGCCGGATTGTTGCCCGTGCCGTTGTTGAGCGTGTTGAAGGCGGCAAGGGTCGAGAACGGATTCGACAGACGACCGCATCCGGCCGCGGTGCAAGAGCTGGCGCTACTGTTAATGAACCAGACCATGCCGCTGATCGGAATGCTGACGGTCGCCGTGTCAGTGCCGCCGCCGTCGACGCGGCTAATCGTGTAGGTAAATGAGTCCGTACCTTCGAAGCCAGCCGGCGGATCGTAAGTGAATTTACCCATGTCGGTGCCGGAGACCGTCATCACGATGTTGCCGCCGTTCGCGGAAGTCGTGGTGATCGTGTTTGCAACGATCGTGGACGCAGCGCCGACCGCGCTGATTGAGACGGCGTTTGCGGAAACGTCGTTGCTGGTTACGCTAAACGGAATCAGGAACGAGTTGG